>NZ_JBDPMH010000045.1:0-52275 GCF_039871735.1 Plantactinospora sp. B24E8 | reverse complement strand
ACCGTACGCGACTTGGCAAGAGACTCCAGCAGTTCCCGTTGACCGGTTTCGAGCACCAGCGGTGCGGCAGCACGCGTCACACGCACAGCCTACTAAACGGATAGCTATTTACGAAACAGAGCACTAGCGCTCGACGACTCACGTGTGAGGGATCAGCAGACCATGCCGTACGTCGTGCCGTTGTGGAGATCGATCCGGGACGACCTCCGTGCCCAGGTCAAGGCCGGCCTGCTCCAACCACGGCAGAAGCTCCCGACGACACGCGAGCTGATGGCCCAGTACTCGACCACCTCAGCGACCGTCCGGCGAGCCATCGACTCGATGATCGAGGCTGGCGAACTTATCGGCCGGCAAGGTCTCGGCGTCTTCGTGGCTGAGATCGACCAGGAGCCCTCGTAGGGACCTCGGTGGCGGTCGGCCGGCGATGCTCCGGTCTCTCGTGCGGGCGCCTACCGTCGCGATCATGCGGCTCATGGGTGCCCACAAGATTCTGGTGCGACTGGGTGGGATTAGCCGGCAGCGCGTCTACGCGATCACATCGCACCGGTCGTTCCTGGCGCCGATCGCCGAGGTGCAACAGGGCAAGGTGTGGCGTCGGATGTCGAGAAGTGGATCGTGAAGTACCGACCGCAGCTTGCCGGCCAAGGCGAGGACGAGGAGTAACCAGCGCTCCAACGGTCCGGCGGCGAAATTAGGTCAAGATCGATGCCGGAGCATCTAGGCGCTCTTTTCGAGGGTTCAAGGCGCTACGTAACGTCGGCCTGGACCTGTGGCGGACGGGGAGGCCGTCGCGGAAGAACTTGTGATCCTCCACGTCGACCATTCCCGTACCACATGACAACCTTCCGGGTGTCAACCGCTCGCCTGTAGTGGCTCCTCTGGACGGCCCCCAAGAAGGATCGAGGTTAATACTCCAGGTCGCCTGGCTTCGTTGGATGTTCAGACATCAAAGGGAGCGGCGTACTGCTCAAAGCTTTTTGTGGTTCCCGTCGCCCATGAAAGCTCTTACTGCGTCGCGAATTGCGTCAGCATGAAGATAGATGTCGTCAATAGAGCTGATTAGATGACGAGTCTCCGTCTTGTCGGCATCAAACGTGCCAACGTACTTCCGCGCCTTCCCGTTGAAATGCAGCCGAGCGATGGGTTTGCGGTTGTTGTCGTCGAGAATCACTGCGAAGTATGACTTGGCGTCGCGGCCAACAATACGTTGGGGCTTGACTTCACTGCACGCGATCGCCTTGATGATTTGGTAGCCGGTCAATTCCTCTAGTGTGGTTTCCACCTCTGTGTCTCGGGCGACATCGCTCAGTGCGACCTCTTCGCTTTCGAGCACCTCGGCGGGAGATTCGGTGGCCTGCGTGGGGAGACTTGTGTAGAGTGCGCCCTTCAGTCGTTCGTTCACTTGATCTCTGATGAACTGCGACGCGGCCTTGGCGACGAGTGACCTGAATTGTTCGCGCCGCTTTTGGGTAAATGAGCCGTCGTATACTCTCGTGGCGAAGAACTTGACCCACTCATCCTCAGGCTCCTTAAACTGCGCAGCCATCGAACGCTTGATCTGGCCGAGATACTTCAACTCTTCGGCCGCGCTGATGATCGACTCTAGATCGAATACCTCTTTCGTAAGCTTGCGCAGTTCCGGCAGTAGGGCGTCGTCAATATCCTCCAAGTCCAGTACGAGGAAGGGCTTGGCGTCCATCTTGTTGGGGGCATCGAGGTCGGTGTAGAAGTGGTAGGTCTGCCCATTGGTGAGGATGGCGATACGCGCATTCGTGACGGAGAAGTATCGATAGAGCTGAGACGCGTGTTCAATTTTTAGGGAATCGCGTGGCTGCTTGCATTCGATGAGGATTTGTACCTCGCCGCCCCGCACGATCGCGTAGTCGACCTTCTCGCCTCTCTTGACGCCGACGTCGGCCGTGAATTCCGGTATGACCTCCAGTGGATCGAAGACGTCGTAGCCGAGGATCATTGAGATGAACGGCATGACGAAAGCATTCTTGGCGGCTTCTTCCGTCTGGATCGCGTCCCGCTGATTCCGGACCTTCGTGGCGAGCGCGGCGACCCGTTCGCTGAATTCCATCAAGCGGACTCCCTCTTCTGGATTGGCAAAATGCGCCAGATGTTGTTCGTATGCTCTGCTGCTGGCGAGTCGGAAATCCAGGGCAACGACCGGATGCTACCGGGCGGCCGTGTAGCGCGAAGCCGCGAAAAAGATTGATTAATCCCTCCTTTCGCTGGTTCGATACGACGGAAAGGGCAGGTTTGCAGGGTCTCGGCCGTGAGTAAGATGCGCTGCCGACTGGGGGGCGCGGGCGGCTGTACTCGCTGCAGCGTTGATCGACGCATATCGCACTGCTGAGCTGGGCGGCGAGGGCGCCGCCGACCAGCTCGTCATCGACATCATCAGGACCGGCGAGACGCGGGAGCGATTCGTCGCTGGACGCCTCGTCGCGCTCTGCCCATCGAATCCTCGACTGGCCCCAGGAGATTGGGCCGAATCCCGTGGGAAGCGGCATTCCATCATCCATACAGGTTGCCGAAAGACGGCGATCGGCCGATGCTGCGCTCGTACGAGCATCCGAGGAGACGAGGCATCCGACCGCCTGGTCATTACCGGTCGGGGAATCCTCGAACGATCAGAGGTCGGCGAGGACGAGGAGACGTTCCATCTCCGACACCGGCAGGGATGGCGAGGCGGCGGCCGCCCGGGTGACTGATTCGCTCTCATCGGCCAGCAGGGCGATCAGCGTACGTGTCGGCAGGCTCGGGTGCGGGGCGATGGCGCGGCGTACCGAGAGCTCGGGGTCGGCCGCCAGTCGTTCGGCCAGCTCGGCGGGCAGGGCAGGGTCGCGGGGGGCGAGGACCCGCATCCTCGGGTCGGGATCGGTGGCGAATCGGCGGAGCATCTCCGGCGGGAAGGTGAAGACGTCGGCGGGACGCCACCGGTCCTTCTTCTCCGACCGGTGGTCACGTTCTATCCGTTCGGCGGTCGCCAGGTCGACCAGGTGGGAAAAGGTCCGGGCCGCGGTCGCGCGAACGAGACTCTCCTCGTCGTCGAGCAGCCGCAGCACCGCGTCCGGGGGAAGTCGCTGACTGTACGCCGCGGAGTTGCGGAAACAGACATAGGGCGAGGACACGTGTGGCAGGGGATCGGCGGTCACCCAGGGCAGGTGCAGGCACCTCAGTTCGGTGACGGCGAATCTGTTCTGGACCGTGCGGACGAAGGTCGCCTCGTCCAGGTCCTCGGTCTGCAGCGCCGTCAGCAGCTCGGTACCACCCTGCTGCACCTCGGCGTAGATCCGCTGGCGTAGTGGCTCGGGGGTGTCGGGTCGGGCGAAGACGCGGATCCGTACCAACAGGCTGGGATCCTCGGCGAGTCGGTCCCGCAGGTCCGGGGGAAGCTGCGGATGTTCGGCCACCTCCTGGCGTACCCGGTCGTCCGGGTCCTCGGCCAACCGCAGCGCCGTTTCGGCGGTGAGACTCAGATGCCGCACCACACCGGCCCGGGTGACCGGGTCGTCGAGCAGGTCGGGCATCAGGTCGGCGGGCGGGACAGGGTGGGGCAGCCGGCGGTAGTAGGTGGCGCAGGCGGCTGCCCTGACCCGGTCGACCGGATCGGTCAGCAGGATCCGCCGTACCTCCTCCGGAGCCTGCGGCCACCACTCGGCGAGGGTCGCACGTATCTCCGGATCGGGGTCACCCGCGAGCCGGGCACGAAGATCCGGGGGTACGTGATCCTTCTCCGCGAGGCACTCACGCACCCGCTTGTCCGGGTCGTCGATCAGCCGGGCGAACAGCTCCCGGGGCGCGTCCTCGGCGCCCACGACCAGGGCGGCACGGACGCCGGGATCCCGATGCTCGGCGAGCCGGAGTCGGGCGTCGTTCGGAAGGTGACGATTGAGCGCCAGCGAGTGCAGCAGCCAGTGGTAGTCCGTGGCGAGAATCTCGGCGATCAGGTCGGCGGTCAGATCCGCCCGCTTGGCCACGTCGCCGAAGCCCCGGCGGTGGGCGAGCAGACGGCGGATCAGCGTCGCCGGCAACGCCGGATTCTCGGCAAGACCCTCCAGCGCCGCAGCGAGGTGAACCGGCACCGGTGCAGCGTCAGACATACCAGAACACTCTCAGCCGAGCCGGCCGCTACACCAGCCGATGGTGTCCGGCCCGGCCGGCGGTCCGGTTCCGAGTCACGCGTCTCCCAGAACTCTGGGATACCGGGGACGTGTTGATCTACCGAAGAATCCACGCATGCAGACCAAACGATCTTTGTTGGCGGCGTTGCTGTTCGGCGCGACTGTGCTGGTACCGGTGGCGGTGACCCCCTCGCCGGCCCTGGCCTACGAGGTGGACTGCGGGGCCAACGGTGGTCCCGGGCCCCGGCCGGGGCTACCGGGAGATGAGGAGCCCGAGCAGCAGGGACAGCAGATGACGCCGGAGGAGATGCGGGCCTTCGTGGCCAGCCACGAGAGCCCGAACGGCCTCGCCGGTGACCCACACGTCTACATCGACACCATGGGGCACCCGACCGTCGGTGTCGGCTTCAACCTCGACCGGGCCGACGCCCGCGCCCTGCTCACCAAGGTCGGGGCGAACTACGATGCGGTCCGCGCCGGCACCCAGAATCTCACCCCGGCCCAGATCGCGACCCTGTTCGAGGCCGACTTCATCGCCGCGTCGGCGACCGTGGCCCGCTACATCTACAACTTCGACTCGCTGACCACGTCCAGGCAGGCCGTGCTCATCGACATGGCGTTCAACCTCGGACCGGCCGGGTTCAAGGGGTTCCGCAACATGATCAACGCGGTCAACGTCGGCAACTGGGAGGCGGCGGCCCGGGCGATGAGCCAGTCGTTGTGGGCCACCCAGGTCGGCACCCGGGCCGCCCAGGACATCAAGCTCATGCGTCAGGGGGCGCTGTGCCAGCCCGGTGACGCGCCGGCCGCGCCGCCGCCGGGCGGCAACCACGTCAACTACCCCGGCAACGTCTGGGCCATGCCGGACACGAGTGGTGCCACCATCGGCGGCGGCTCGCCCGCGCCCATCGCCTGCCGCCTCGACCACATCGAGGTGTACTACGAGGGCAGCTGGATCGACATCGTTGTCGTCGACTGTTACTGACCGCCACTGACAGCCGGGCGGACGACCGCAGCACTCGCGGCGGCGTCCGCCTGGTTGGCGGTCAGCAGCATTGCCACGAACTCGCGCCGGCTCCGTACCCCGGCTTTGTCGAACACCGCCTTGAGGTGGTCCTGCACCGTGTACGGCGAGACCAGCAGGGCGGCGGCGATCTCGGCGGTGTTCAGGCCCCGGGCAGCGTACAACGCGACCTGCGCCTCGCGCTCGGTGAAGCCGTACGCGGCGAAGGTCACCGGGATCAGTTCGGCCGGGCCGGCCGGGGTGACCACCACGGCGACGGGTGACCGGGGCGACCGGCCGAGCAGCGAGGCGTGCAGCGCGTGCCACCCGCCGTCCGTGGTCCGGACCCGCAGCGGCGGCTCCGGAACGGGCCGGCCGGCGGCGACCGCGCGGGCGTGCTCGGCCGCCATGACAAACGGCAGCGGCACACCGAAGAGCGCGGCGGTGTCGGCGGACAGCCGGCCGAGCAGCTCCTCGGCCCGCTCGTCGGCGTGCAGCACCCGGTTGTCCGGCCCGACGACGAGCACCGCCGGTGCGGGGGCGGCCGGTCCGTTCGAGGCGATCCGGCCAGCCGTACCCGACCCGGCGGTGCTGCGCCGGAGCGCGGCACCGATCAGCGGCGCCGCCGCGTTCGCCAACGACAACTCCTCAGGCCGGTAGTGGCCCCGGTCCGGCGCCCGCATGAACGCCGCACAGCCCCACCGGCCGCCCCGGCTGTCGAAGACCGCCCGCAACTCGTCGCCGTACCCGGCCGGCCGGATCTGGTCGCGGTACCGCAGACTCTGCTCGGGCCGTCCGCCGGTGGCCCGGCTGAGGGTCTCCGCCGCCCGGCCACTGCGCCGGATCACCGGAAACGTCGCGATGTCGTCGCCCCACACCTCCAGCTCGACCGCCGCGTGGAAGTCCGACAGCCGTAGGTCCGGACTGACCACCGAGGTGACCAGTCCGGTGGCCGGGTCACTGTCGTGCCAGCAGACGCCGTCGTAGCCGAGCACCGGGCGCAGCAGCGCGTCAGCGCGGTCGTACACCTCGGTCGAGGGCAGCGTGGCGGCGCTGAGCTGCGTCAACTCGGCCAGGACCCGTCGATGCGTCCGACGCCACCGCTGCGTTGTCCCTCGATCCGGCACGGCGGGCAGCGTAGCGCCCGACCCGGGGTTGACTTTGTCGCATGCTATGACTCAATCTATTGAGACAAAGCTTGCGACAGTCGGAGGTGGGTGGCATGCGACAGCCAGATCAGACGGATCCGAAGCGGTGGCTGGCCGGGGTGTGGCTGGAGCGGCACGGCCTGGCCGACGTCGAGCCGACCCCGCTGCTCGCGGCCCGGCTGGCGGTGCGGCGGCGGGTCAGGGTCGCCGACAGCCTGCTGCTGGCCGCGTTCATCGTCGGCGCGGCACTCACCCACGTGTCGGTGCTGGGCAGTGACGCCACCACCTCCTGGCTACCGACGCTGGTGCTCGTCGCGCTGGTGGTCGGGCTGCTGGTGGCCCAGTGGCTGCTCGGCTGGTGGGTGCGGCACGTCGACCGACGGGCCGGCGCGCGACTGCCCCGGCGGGTCGCCCACCCGGTCCAACTCGGCTGGTCGGCGGTGCTAGGCCGGCCGTACGCCGTCTTCACCGTCGTCACCTACACCGCCGCCCTGCTGCTCGCGGCGAGCGTGCTGGCGGTGCCGGATCCCGACCTGCGACGTGGGGCGACCGTCGTCCTGATCGGCCTCACCGGCGCCGCCGTCGGCGTCATCCTGCAGCTGCGTAACGTGCTGGCGAGCCCGGCCGTGGCCGAGGACGAGGCGTCGCTCACCGCCGACGTCATCATGCGGGTCGAGGACGTCCGTGCCCTCGTCACACCCAGCCTGGTCTGGACGCTGCCGGCCATCTTCCTGTACGGCGAATCGTTCGGCTGGTGGAACATCGCCTCGATCGGACTCGTGGTGGTGAGTGCCATCGTCTTCTGCCTGATCCACTTCCGGACCACGGGTGTCGGGACGACCGCCCGCCGTGCCATGGTCACCCGATGATCGTCATCGACGCGGCCTCGCCGACGCCGCCGTACGAGCAGCTCCGGGCCCAGCTCGCGAAACAGATCCAGGACCGCACGCTCGCCGTCGGCACGAGACTGCCGACGATCCGTCGACTCGCCGCCGACCTCAGCCTCGCCGTGAACACCGTCGGGCGGGCGTACCGGGAACTGGAGGAGGCCGGGCTGATCGAGACCCGGGGGCGCGCCGGCTCGTTCGTCTCGGCCGCCGGCGAGCAGGCCCTGGAGCAGGCCCGCCGTGCCGCCCACGACTACGCGGCGGTGATCACCAGCATCGGCATCGACCCCGTCGAGGCGATCCGGATCGTCGAGGCGGCACTCGGCCGGCCGGCGACACCCTGAACCGCCGGACTGACCGTGACGCCGAGCAGTATCCACGTCGTCCGAAGTGGACGGGGTGCCACGGAGACGGCCACCAGGACCATGATTGCGGCCCGCTGTTACGGTCGGGCGGTGACGAGGACTCGGGTTCTGCTCGGGTGCGGGGTCGTCGGCGCCCTGCTGTTCATCGCGGTCCTGCTGGTCAACGGCGTGGTGAAACCCGGGTACGACCCGGCGCGTGACTTCGTCAGCGAGGGCGCCATCGGTCGGGGTGGCTGGCTGCAGATCGCCGGTTTCGTGGCGAGCGGGACCCTGTTGACCGCCTTCTCGTTCGGCCTACGGCGGACCACGCCGAGATGGACGGCCTGGCTGGTTCGGACGATGGCGCTCTGCCTCGTCGGGGCCGGGATCTTCGTCTCCGACCCGGTTCCCGCCGACGCCGCGACCGTACCCGGCATCGTGCACAACGTCGTCTCGGTCGTGGTGTTCGCCGCGTTGGCCGCCGCGACCTTCACCGCGATCCGGTGGCGTCCGACCCGGCTCTGGCGCTGGTACTGCCTGCTCAGCGGGATCGGGATCATCGTGTTCTTCGTGGCGGCCGGCGGGGCCGACCCGGTCGCGGGTACGCCAGGGATCTTCCAACGACTCTCGATCGTCACCGGGTGGACCTGGCTGGCCGTCCTCGGCCTGCGGGCGCCGCGCACCGAGGCCACGACGGGTCGTACCGCGCGGACCTCGACCCAGCCCGTGACCTGAACCGGTGTCGGAGACGACCTCGAACAGTCAGTCGAGCTGTCCGCGATACCAGGCGATTTTGTCCTGCAGATGCGCGTACTGGTGGCGCAGCAGGTTCATCCGCTCCTCGACCGCCCGGGAGTGCTCCTCCAACAGGGCGAGACGTTCCGCCAGGGTGGTCTCGCCATCCCGGGCGAGTTCGGCGTACCGGCGCACCTGGGCGATCGGCATCCCGGTGTCCCGCAGACAGCGCAGCACGTCCAGCCAGCCCAGGTCGTCCTCGGTGAAGACCCGACGGCCGCCTGAGGTGCGGCTGATCTCGCTGAGCAGGCCGATCCGCTCGTAGTACCGCAGGGTGTCCAGGCTGAACCCGGTGCGCTCGGCCGCCACCGACGGTGGGTAGGTATTCACATCCGGCAGCATAAGTCGCCTTGACCTGGAGCGCGCTCCAGGTTGCAGAGTAGTGCGCATGAAGCGACTTCTTGGCCGTAGCGGCATCGAGATCAGCGCACTGGGTGCGGGCTGCTGGGCGATCGGCGGCGCGTACGGGGACACCGAGAACCAGTACGGGTGGGGCGGCTCGCGCGACGACGACGAGTCGATCCGGGCCCTGCACCGGGCCCGGGACCTCGGCATCACGTTCTTCGACACCGCCAGCAGTTACGGCGCCGGACACAGCGAGACGCTGATCGGCTCCGCCTTCCACGGCGTACGCGACCAGGTGGTCATCGCCAGCAAGTGGGGCTACACCTTCGACGAGGAGCGTGGTGTCGCCCTGGGCGCCGACGACAGCCTGGCGTACGTCCGCAGCTGCCTGGAGGGTTCGCTGCGCCGGCTGCGCACCGACTACGTCGACCTCTACCAACTGCACCTCGGCGACCTGCCGATCCCACAGGCCCTGGAGATGGTCGGCGTCCTCGACGACCTCGTCACCGAAGGCAAGATCCGGTCCTACGGTTGGAGCACCGACGACGCCGCCCGGGCCGCCGCCTTCGCCGAGGCCGGAGCCGGCTGCACCGCGATCCAGCAGGACCTGTCGGTGCTCAACGGTTCCGCCGAGGTGCTGGCCGTCTGCGAGAAGTTCCAGCTGGCCAGCATCAACCGGGGACCGTTGGCGATGGGCCTGCTCTCCGGCAAGTACCACGACGGGCGGCAGGTGGCCGGCAACGACGTACGCAGCCAGGACCTGCCGTGGATGCGGTACTTCCGGGACGGGGCCGGCGCACCCGAGTGGCTCGCCGCGATCGACGCGATCCGGGAGGTGCTCACCAGCGGCGGCCGTACCCTCGCCCAGGGGGCGCTGGCCTGGCTCTGGGCGCGCAGCCCGGTCACCGTGCCGATCCCCGGGTTCCGCACCGTCGCCCAGATCGAGGAGAACGCCGGCGCGCTCGCTCACGGGCCGCTCAGCCCGGCCGACATCACCCGGATCGACGAGATCCTGGCCCCGCTTTCCCGCGACTGAGGACGCCCGGGCGGCGAACCGAGGGTGGGCTCGTCGTACCCGGGCAGGACCAGGGCGGTTCGGTAGCCTCCGGCAGGTGTCCGCTACTCGCGCGAGCATCGTCGCCGAACTGGCCGACGAACTGCTCGGTCGCACGGTGCCGTACACGTTGCGGGTGGCGGTCGACGGACCGGACGCGGCGGGCAAGACGACGCTCGCCGACGAGCTCGCGGCCCGGATCGGCACCACCCGGCCGGTGATCCGGCTCAGCATCGACCAGTTCCACAGGCCCGCCGCGGTACGGCGCCGACAGGGGGTGTTGTCCCCGGCGGGCTACTACCACGACTCGTTCGACCACGACGCCGTCATCGACAAGGTGTTACGCCCGCTCGGCCCCGGCGGGAACGGCCACTATCTGCCCGGCACGTTCGACCACCGGACCGACAGCGCCACGCGCGCCGCGACCGAGCGGGCCCCGGCCGACGCCCTGTTGCTCTTCGACGGCGTGTTCCTGCTCCGGCCCGAGCTGTCCGCCTTCTGGGACGTCTCGGTGTACCTGCACGTCGATCCCGAGGTGGCGCTGGCCCGGGCCCGGGTGCGCGACCTGGCGGTGTTCGGGTCGGTAACCGAGGTAGAGCGGCGTTACCGGCTCCGGTATCTGCCGGGCCAGCGGCTGTACCGGTACGACGCCCGCCCGGCGGAACGCGCCGACGTCGTGCTCGACATGAACGACCCCCTCGTGCCGGTCGTCGTCCGCCGGTGACGTGACACCATCGTTCCCGGTCCGACCGGGGACCGCGACCGAACACCGCCGCGCGGCCGGAGACCCGACCACCGGGGGTGGGGCCTGCCCCACCGACAACCTTCCCGCTCACCGGCTGCCATCCGAACAGCCCGCTTCATAGGGTCGCAGGACAGTCATCACCAACGATTCCTGTCCGTACCGGAGGTAGCCACGTGAGCCACTCCATCGAGGACCCGCCAATCGGAAACAGAGCGTCGTCCGGGACGCTCTCCCGGATCGTCGAGGTCGACGCGTTGCGCGCCGTGGCGCTGCTGCTCATCCTCATCGTCAACAT
Source organism: Plantactinospora sp. B24E8 (assembly GCF_039871735.1). Classification (NCBI taxonomy): domain Bacteria; kingdom Bacillati; phylum Actinomycetota; class Actinomycetes; order Micromonosporales; family Micromonosporaceae; genus Plantactinospora; species Plantactinospora sp. B24E8. The sequence continues at coordinate 41,526 of NZ_JBDPMH010000045.1, read as the reverse complement.
CACCTTCTTCGCCTCCGGCTACTCCTTCCAGCTGGTGCCGGATCCCGCGTACGACTCGTGGGGCGACCAGGCGGTCCGGTGGCTGGTCGAGGCGCTCCTCGCGATGAAGGCGTACCTGCTCTTCTCGTTTCTGTTCGGCTACAGCTTCACGCTCCAACTCGACTCCGCCGCCCGGCGCGGCGTCGACGTCGTCCCACGGTTCCGGCGACGACTGGCCGGGCTCTTCGGGCTCGGCATCCTGCACGCGGTGCTGCTGTTCCAGGGCGACATCCTGACCGCCTACGCACTGCTCGGCCTGGTCCTGCTCGCCATGCGCCGAGTCCGGGTCGGGACCGCGCTGCGGGTCGCCGTCCTGCTGACCGGTGGGATCGGCTTTGTCCTCGCCCTCGCCGCCACCAATGGGATCCAGCTGGTCACCGATCCGGCGTCGGCACTCGCGGCCGGACAGCGGTCCACCGAGGCACTCCAGGGCGGGATCGGCTCCATCGTCGTCGAGCACGTACGTCAGCTGCCGGCGATGGTCGGCACGCTCCTCGTACAGGGGCCGCTCGCCCTCTCGGCCTTCCTCTTCGGCTACGCGGCCGGACGGCGCCGGCTGCTCACCGACGTCGCCGGAAACCGGCAGCTCCTGCGCCGGGTGCAACAGGTGGGCTATCCGGTCGGCCTGGCCGGTGCGGTGGTCTTCGCATCGGGTGGGGGCACCGCCAACCTGACCGGGCTGACGGCGGGCGTACTCACCGCGCCGCTGCTCGCGGCCGCGTACGCCGCCACCCTGCTCCAGTTCTTCCAGACCGACCGGGGGCGGCGGGTCGTCGCCGTCCTCGCGCCGGCCGGCCGGATGTCCCTGTCGAACTACCTGGGTCAGTCGCTGCTCTGCGTGCTGGTCTTCACCGGCGTCGGCCTGGGCCTCGCCGGCGCCGTCGCACCCCCGGTCGTCGTGCTCGTCGCGGTCGGAATCTACGGTGTGCAGCTCGTCGTCAGCGCGGCGTGGATGGCCCGGTTCCGGTACGGACCGCTGGAGTGGCTGTTGCGGGCCTGGACCGAGCAGCGGTGGCCACGGCTGCGGGTTGCGGACCCGGTATGACGGGTTCCGTTGGGGTGGGCATGTCACCCACCTCGCCGAACGCGGGCCGACCGGATCCCGCCGCCCGCCGACGGGTCGGTGGCGGCTGGCAGGATCGCCGCGTGGACGAGTACGGACCACGGTTCTGGGACGCGCACGCGGCCAGCTTCGACGACGAAGCCGACCACGGTCTATCCGATCCTGCCGTGCGCCGGGCCTGGCGGCAGCTGCTCCTGCCGGTGCTGCCCGCCGCACCGGCCACGATCGTCGACTTCGGCTGCGGCACGGGCAGCCTCTCGGTGCTGTTGGCCGAAGCCGGACACGACGTCCACGCGGTCGACAACGCTCCCCGAATGCTCGACCTCGCCCGGCAGAAGGCGACGAACACCGGCGTCGCGGTGACCTTCCTACACGCAGACGCCGCACACCCGCCGTTCGCGCCGTCATCGTTCGACGTCGTACTGGCCCGCCACGTGCTCTGGGCCCTGACCGAACCCGACGTGGTGCTGGCGCGATGGATCAGCCTGCTGCGGCCCCACGGACGTCTCGTATTCGTCGAGGGGCACTGGTCAACCGGTGCCGGACTGACCGCCGACCACTGCCGGTCACTCGTGTCGCGTCACCGCCAGCAGGTCGACGTCCAGCTGCTCGACGACCCGGAACTGTGGGGCGCAAAGATCATCGATGAGCGGTACCTGCTCGTCAGCCAGCGCTGATCACCACCCCGACACACCCGGCCGATCCGTGCCACGTGCCCGTGTCCCGTTGTCCTCGGGTGTTACCGGGATCTATGGTTCGCGTAGCGTTGCCCATTACGTCGGACGGCGGCTGAACACGGGATGACGGTGCGGATCCAGGTGCTCGGGCCGATGCGGGCCTGGTACGACGACCAACCGGTCGAGTTGGGGCCGCCGGGCCGGCGCGCCGTACTCGGGCTGCTCGTGCTGGCCGGCGGACAACTGGTCACCCTCGCCTCTCTCGTCGACGCCATCTGGGGTGAGACACCCCCGGCCAGCGCGGTGAACATCCTGCAGACCCACGTGAAACACCTGCGCCGGCTGTTGGAGCCGAACCGGCCACCACATTCCCGCAGCGAACTGCTGCCGTACCAGGGGGAGGGCTACCGGCTCTGCGTACCCGCCGACCAGATCGACCTGCTCCGGTTCCGCAGACTGGTCCGGCTCGCCGCCGAACGGGAAACCGTCGACCCGCTCGTCGAGGCACTCGCCCTCTGGCAGGGGCCACCCTTCGCCGACCTGCCGCTGCTCGCCCGGCACCCCCGGACCACCGCCGTCCTGCGGGAACACCGGACCGCGCTGACCCGCTACGCCGGGATGATGCTCGCCGCCGGTGCGGCCGACCGGGCGATCACCGCCCTGGAGGAGGCGGTCGCCGCCGACCCGCTCGACGAGGCCGGACAGGCACTGCTCGTCCGGGCCTACGGGGCGGCCGGGCGGCGGGCCCAGGGCTTCGCCGCGTTCCACACGGCCCGCCGCCGACTCGCCGACGAACTCGGCGTCGACCCCGGACCGGAGCTGGCGGCGGCGTACACCGAACTCCTCGACGACAGCCCGCCGGGGCTGGACACCCCACCCCCGACCGCAGTCGCCGTACCCCGGCCGGTGCCGGCGGAACTGCCGGCCGACGTGGCCGGATTCACCGGACGCGGGTCGGAGCTCGCCGCACTCGACCGGCTGGCCGGCGGCGGAGGCGCCGGCACCGCCGACACCGCCGACACCGCCGGCAGCACCGGCCACACCGACCCGGCGTCCACCGTCGTGGTCCTGACCATCTCGGGTACGGCCGGCGTCGGCAAGACCGCGCTCGCCACCCGCTGGGCGCACCGGGCCCGGAACCGGTTCCCGGACGGACAGCTCTACCTCGACCTGCGCGGCTACGACCCCGAGCAGCCGGTGACGCCCGGCGACGCCCTCGCCCGGTTCCTGCGCTCCCTCGGCCTGCCCGGCGAGCAGCTGCCGACCGACCTCGGCGAACGGGCCGCCCGATACCGCAGCCTGCTGGACGGCCGCCGGATGCTGATCCTGCTCGACAACGCCGCCTCGGTCGACCAGGTACGGCCGCTGCTGCCCGGCGCCTCGGCCGGCAGCGTGGTGCTGGTGACCAGCCGGGACAGCCTGCCCGGCCTGGTCGTCCGGCACGGCGCCCGACGCCTCGACCTGGACGTGCTCACCCCCGACAACGCCCTGGCCCTGCTCCGGCTCCTGCTCGGCGACACCGTGGTCGGCGGCGCCCCCGACGCCGCCGCCGCGCTCGTCGCGCACTGCGCCGGGCTGCCGCTCGCGCTGCGGATCGCCGCCGAACTGGTGCACCGGCGGGCGCCGACACCACTGGCCACGATCGCCGACGAGCTCGCCGACCATCGCCGCCGGCTCGACCTGCTCTCCGACGCCGGCGACTCGCACTCCGACATCGGGGCGGTCTTCTCCTGGTCGTACCGGGACCTGCCGACCGACGTCGCCCGCACCTTCCGGCTGCTCGGCACCCACCCCGGCCCCGAGTTCGAGGCGTACGCGGTGACCGCGCTGACCGGCGTCGACGCGCCGACCGCCCGGGCCCACCTGGAGCTGCTGGGCCGCAGCCACCTCGTCCAGCGCCGGGGCCCGGACCGGTACGGCATGCACGACCTGCTCCGGGCGTACGCGCGGGACCTGGCCGCCCGCGATCGCGAGGCCGAGCCGCCCCGCCGCCTGCTGGACCTCTACCTGCACACCGCGGCGACCGCGATCGACGTGCTGTACCCGGCGGAACGGCACCGCCGCCCGACCGTTCCGGCGCCGGCCGGACCGCTGCCCGCGCTGCCGGACCTGGCAGCCGCGGTCGCCTGGCTCGACGCGGAACGGGCCAACCTGGTCGCCACCGCCGTGCACGCCACCGCCCACCGGCAGCCCTGGTACGTCGTGCCGCTCACCGTCATCCTGCTGCGTTACCTGGAGAGCGGCGGCCACTACCCGGACGCGGTGATCCTGCACGAGCACGCGCTGCGGGCGGCCCGGGACGCCGGCGACCGGCGCGCCGAGGCGCAGCTGCGGACCAACCTCGGGGTGATGCAGGTCCAGCAGAGCCGCTACCCGGAGGCGGTCACCGAACTGACCCGGGCGATCGAGCTGGCCCACGAGGTCGGGGACACCGTCGTCGAGGCCCGGGCGCTGGGCAACCTCGGGCACGTCTACCAGTGGCAGGGCCGGTATCCGGAGGCGGCGGCGAGCCTGACCGAGGCGGTCGCGCTGTGCCGCCGCAACGGTGACCAGGCCAGCGAGACGCGCGCCCTGGGCAACCTCGGCCAGGTACGACTACGCCAGCAACGGTACGCCGAGGCGGCCCGCCACCTCGAGGCGTCGATCGCCATCTGCCGGCGGGTCGGCGACCAGATCGGCGAGGCGTACGCCCTGGTGTCGCTCGGGCACGTCGACTCCGGCCTGGGCCGGCACCAGCAGGCCGGCGACCATCACCAGCGGGCGCTGGCACTGTTCCGCAGCACCACCGAGTCCGCCGGCGAGGCGTACGCCCTGGACGGCCTGGCCCGGGTCGACCTGCTGCGCGGCGAACATCGGCGGGCCCTCGACCGGCTCCGGGAGGCGCTGGCGCTGTTCCAGCGGATCGGGGAGCGGGCCGGTGAGGCGTGCGTCGGCAACAGTCTCGGGGAGGTCGCCGCCGCGACCGGCCGGTTCACCGAGGCGCGGATGCGCCACCTGGCCGCGTTGCGGCTGGCCGAGGAGATCGGCAGCCGCCACGAGCAGGCCCGGGCCCGGACCGGACTGGCCCACTCGGAACCGGATCGGGGCTGCACCGAGCCGGTACCGTATAGACGCAGATGAAGCCGGTGGCGCGGCGCAGGGGGTTATCGCACGATGACGACGGTGCTGTTCCTTGCCGCCAATCCGCGGTCCACCACGAGGCTCGGCCTCGACGAGGAGATCCGCGAGATCCGCGACAAACTGCGCGGGTCAGTTCACCAGCAGGCGATCGACCTCCGTTCGTTCTGGGCGGCCCGACCGGACGATCTGCTCCAGGCGCTCAACGAACTCCGACCGGACGTGCTCCACTTCAGTGGCCACGGCGACCCGAACGGCGAGCTGACCTTCGTGGACGGGAGAGGACGACCGAAACCCGTCTCGGAACGCGCCCTGACCGCCACACTCCGCGCCGCCGGCGAGCGGATCCGGCTGGTCGTCCTCAACGCCTGCTACTCGTACCCGCAGGCGAAGGCGGTGGTCGAGGTCGTGCCGTGTGCGATCGGCATGAACGCGGCGATCGGGGACCGGGCCGCAATCGTCTTCGCTGCGGAGAAGTCCGCGGCCTTCGACCTGACGTGCCGGTTCTTCTCCCCGAACCGGCTGGTCGCCGAGACGCCTCCGATCCGGCTGCAGATCTGGTGTCCGCGGGAGTGAGATATCCATTACAAGTCGACTAACGTCGAGAGGCTCACAGAGATCGGATTTCCGGTCGACCGCCAGGGCGTTCCCCGGCGTCTGCCCAAGTACGACCTGGGCGCCAGGCGGGCCCGCAGGAGGTGGTGACGGCCAGCCTGGTGTGAGACCAGGGGACCGGGTCAGCCGGCGGTACGGGTCCGGGAGCTGCGGGCCCGGTACGCGGCGACGTTCGCCCGGTTGCCGCCCATCTCGTACGAGTGCCAGCGCTGGGTCCGGCTGCGGGTCGTGTCGTAGAAGACGTGCTGGCACTGCTCGTTGGCGCAGGTCCGGATCCGCGACCAGGTGCCCGCCGCGACGAGTTCGGCGACCGCGAGGGTGATCCCGCCGATCACCGGGTCGCCGGTGACCTGGTGCAGCAGTTCGGCGGCCCGGTCCGGGTCGTCCAGCGCGTCGGGCATCCCCGGGATCGCGTGCGGCCGTGAGTTGAGCAGCTCGACGACGGCCTCTGCGGTGGCCGGGATCCGGGCCCAGTACGAGCTGAACGTCTTCGGCCAGCTCCGGGTCATCCGGGCGGTCGCCCCGGTGCTGCGCGAGCAGGGGACCGGGCAGATCGTCAACATCAGCTCGCTGTTCGCGGTCACCGCCCCGCCCGGCCTCGGCGTCTACGCCTCGACGAAGGCGGCGATGAGCAGCCTCGGCGACGCGCTGCGGGCCGAACTCGCCCCGTTCGGGGTGTCGGTCACCACGGTCGAACTCGGCCTGTTCCGTACCGACTTCGCCGACGAGCGCAGCCTGCGGATCGCCGGCGACCGGCTGACGGCGTACGCCGACGGACCGGTCGGGCAGATGTGGCAGGGGGTCCAGCAGGTCAACGGCAACCAGCCCGGTGACCCGACGCGCGCCGCGAGGGTGCTCGTCGACGTGGTCGAGTCGGGGCGGACGCCGGCCCGGCTGCCGCTGGGTCCGGACACCGTGGCCTTGATCGAGCAGAGCATCGACGGGCTGCGGACCGAGCTCGCACAGTGGCGGGACCTGGCCGCGACGACCGACCACCCGGCGGCACCGGTCGACTGAGCCCCGGACCGCCGGCGGTGGATCAGTTGGACCAGGTGTATCCGGCCAGGTTCAGTACGCCCTGAGCCTGGCTCAGGCCGACGGCCGCGATCACCCCGGCGGCGACCAGGAGAACCGCGACAGACAGAACCACGGTACGCAGACGCATGACGATCTCCCTGCTACATCGAGCGGTGTCGTGCTACGGCGAGCGTAACGACGCGTCGCGGACCTGGGCACCCCGTCGATGAAGGTACCCACGACACGGCGGGCGTGACTGGCGGATCATCGTCGCGCGACTGGCCGAACGGCCCGGTACGGTGCCACCCGCCGGCTCGACATGCCGGAGAGTCATAAACATGACTCTCCGGCATGTCGCCGCATCCGGAGCTGCCGGCACGGCCGAACGGCACACCGGCCCGGACCTCAGGATGCGGCGAGCGACCGCACGTAGTTGACCTGCTGGTGGATCGCCTGCACCTGGGCCGGGCTCACCACCGGCACCCGGGCCACGTACTGCCGGGCCCCGTTGGTCACCGTCACCTGCACCACACCCCGGTGGACGGTCTCCTTCGCCAGCAGGAAGAGCAGGCTGAACACGGTCAGGAAGCAGAAGCCGACCACCGCGCAGACAATCGCCCAGGTCGGGATCTTCTGTTCGCTCTGCCAGTAGTCCGCGACGTGCCACTGCGAGCCGGCCAGCGGGATGTCGCCGCTCGGTGTCCGTACCGTGCTCGGGGTGACCGCGATCTCGCCGATCTGGGCGAGCACCGGCTCGTGTGCCGGCGGCGGCTGCCAGCCACCGGCCGGAACGACGCTGGTCGGCGGTGCGCTCACCGGCGGAATCCCACCCGGGTACGCCTGCATCGGCGGGTACGCCGGCCCCGGCGACCCGATCGACGGCGGCCGTGGTGGCGCCGGCTGGTGCGGCGGTGTGGACGGGTACGTCGGCGGCTCGGGCGGTGGCGGCGTCGACCAGTCCGACGACGAACCGGTCTGCTGCCACGGGTCGCTCGGCGGGGAACCGGAATCCGCCCCCGCACCGGTCGGGTCCACGCTCATGCCGGCTCCTCCCCAACACGGCCAAGTGTGATCCCGCAGACCCTAACCGGAACCGATGTCGTCCCGGGAGTCAGGTATCGTCCCGGAAGTCGGAAGGTGCCCCGTCCTCAGACCTCGGCGGCGCGGTCCAGCGGCTTGCGCGGCTTCGCCGGCTTGGTCGGCTCACCGGGCAACGCCGCCAGATCCGGCGAGCCGCCGTCGACGTTGTTGTCGTCCCCGGTCTCACCCCGGGCCTCGCGGCGGGCCGCCCAGCCGAACCCGACCAGGGTGAGCAGCGCGAACAGCCACCACTGGACGACGTACCCGGCGTTCTGCCAGTCGTTCTCGTGACCGATCGGCACCGCCTGGAAGGCCGGATCGGCGGCCGGGGTCTGCTCGTCCAGCAGCAGGTAACCGTGGTAGACCGGGTACGACAACTCCCTGGCCAGCTCCGGTACGGCAATCCGCCGGGTCTCCAGCCGACCGTCCTGCCGGACGATCGTGTCCGGCTTGCTCTCCGACAGGTGCAGCCGGCCGACCACCGTCACCTCGCCCGACGGCGCCGCCGGCACCGTCGGCCGGGACAGGGCGTTGCTGCTCGGCGGCGGGGCGAGCCAGCCCCGGTCGACCAGGACCGCGCTGCCGTCGGCGAGCACCAGCGGGGTGAGGACTTCAAAACCGACCCGGCTCTCCACGGTCCGGTTCCGGATCAGGATCGGCTTCGTGCTGTCGTACCGGCCGGTGACGGTGATCCGGGTCCAGGCCGCGTCGGCCGGCGGGGCCTGGCCCACCGACCCGGCCGGGCCGGTCGGCGCCGGCACGACCTGGTGCAGCGGCACCGGCGGTATCGTCGCGGTGGAGTCGATCCGGTCGTTGGTCGCCGCCCGCTCCTGGTACCGGTGCAACTGCCAGTTGCCGAGCAGGACCATCACCGCGGCGGCGGCCAGGGTCAGCGCGAGAATGCCCAGCCAGCGGGGCGTGAGCAGGAACCGGTACACGACCCGAGGCTACCCGGCGGCCCCGGACCACCGGCCAGGTGGGCGGCACACCGGTCCCGGCTCAGGCTCGGCCGGGCGGGACGGGTTGCCGGCAGGTCGGCTCGGCGGTCCGGGAGCAGGTTGTCGGCGGGTCGGCTCGGCGGGCCGGCGGGTGGGCGCCCGCCGGGTATCCTCACGCCGGTCGGTCCGATCGACGGGTCCGCCCGCGTCGTCCCCGTACCGCCGCCGTCCGCACCACCCCGGAGACCGGGACCGGTGTCCGCGCCCCGAGGAGCCGACCATGATCGCCGTGCCGCGCGTAGTGGTGAGCGCACCGTCGTCCGGCCATGGCAAGACCGCGATCGCGGTCGGCCTGCTCGCCGCGTTCGCCGCCCGAGGCCTGAAGGCCACCGGCTTCAAGGTCGGCCCCGACCACACCGACGCCGCCTACCTCGGGATGGCCGCCGGACGACTCGGCCGCAACCTCGATCCCCGGCTCGTCGGGGCACAGCGGATCGCGCCGCTCTTCGCACACGGCACCGCCGACGCCGACGTCGCGGTCGTCGAGGGCACCATGGGCCTCTTCGACAGTCTCGCCGGCCGGGCCGAAACCGAGTCGACAGCGGCGATCGCCACCTCGCTCCGCGCGCCGGTCGTACTGATCGTCGACGTCGGCGCGATGGGACAGTCGGTCGCCGCGCTGGCGCACGGCTTCCGGGCGTACGACGAGATGCTCTGGCTCGGCGGCGTGATCCTGAACCGGGTCGCCTCCGACCGGCACGAGCAACTGCTTCGCGACGCCCTCGACGACATCGGCGTACCGGTCCTCGGGGCGCTGCGGCGGCGGGACCTGCCCGCCGTACTGCCGTCCCGGCAGCACGGGGTGGTGCCGGTGATGCAGCGCGGCGTCGAGGCGTACCGGGGGATCCGCCGACTCGGCGAGGCGGTCACCGGCGGTGTCGACCTTGACCGGCTGCTCGCACTGGCCCGGTCCGCCCCCCGGGTGCCGGTCGACGTCTGGTCGGCGCCGGAGGCGGTCGGCGACCCGGCCCAGCCCGCGCCGGCCGCCGAGACCCGGGGCCGTCGTCCGTTGATCGCCCTCGCCGGTGGTCCGGCCCTGTCATATTCGTACGCCGAGACGGCGGAACTCCTGGCGGCTGCCGGGGCCGAGGTGGTGACCGTCGACCCGCTCCGGGACGAGGCGCTGCCGAAGGGGACCGACGCGCTCGTGATCGGCGGCGCGCTGCCCGAGACGTACGCCGAGGAGTTGTCGGCGAACCGACGGCTCTGCATCGCGGTCGCGGAACTGGCCCGTACCGGCCGTCCGGTGATCGCCGAGGGAGCCGGCCTGCTCTGGCTGGCCCGCGAGTTCGACGGCCGCCCGATGTGCGGGGTGCTGGACGCGGCCGGTACGAGCCTGGAGCGGGCCGTGGTCGGCTACCGCGAGGCGACTGCCCGGACGGACACGCCGGTCGCCCGGGCCGGTGCCCGGGTGGTCGGCTACAAGCAGCACCGGGGCGTGTTGACGCCGCGGGCCGGGCAGACGCCGGCCTGGAGTTGGGGTGGCGGGCCTCCGGAGGGTTTCGTCTGGCGTCGGGTGCACGCCTCACAGTTGATGGTGCACTGGGCCAGCAGCCCCGGAATCGCCCGGCGTCTGGTGGCGGCGGCGCTGTCGGTGCCGCCGGCCCGTCCCGCCGCCCCGGCCGGCGCTCCCGGCTCTTCGGGCGCTCCTGTCGCTCCGGCGGGTGCTGCGGCTCCGGGTGCTCCCGCTGCTCCGCCCGGCCCCACCCGGCCCGGGCAGGATCGGCCCGGGCAGGATCGTCCCGCGCCGATCTCGCCCGCCGGTCCCGACGGCGTCGTGCCGATCTCCCCGGCCGGGCCGGACCGGACCGTGCCGGTCGCGACCGTCGTGCCGGCGTCGCCGATCGGCGCGGCGCCGGTGTCGCCGGCCACGCCGGGCCGCGCTGACCGTCCGTCGTCCGGTCCGCCGGCCCCGCCGACCCAAGGAGGTCGGCCGTCGTCCGGTCCGCCGGCCGCTCCGAACCGCGCTGACCGGCCGTCGTCCGGCCCGTCAGCGGGTCGGCCCGGCGTCCCGGTGCCCCACCAGTCGGCCGGCCCGGTGCCGCCCGGACCGGCAACGCCCGGGGTGCCGTCCGCGGTACCACCGGCCACCCGACCGGCTGCGGTGTCGCCGGCCGACCAGCCACCGGCGGCGGTGCCACCCGCCGGACAGTCGCCGCAGCCTCCCCGGCGACCGGCCCCACCAGTGGACGGTGAGCCGGCGGAATGAGCGGAGAGGTGGCGGTACGCCGCTTTCCGAGTCTGACCGTGTCGACGCCCCGGATGCACGTACGGCCACTGCACGCCGCCGACGCCAGCGGGGTCGCCGCGATCTTCGCGGACAAGCAGACCCAGCGGTGGCTGCCGTTCCAGCGGGAACTCGGGCAGATCGACGGACTGGCCTGGTGCACCGAGATGGCGCAGGAACGGCGGGACAGCGGCAACGGTGACCACTACGGCGTGATCCGGCGGGAGGACGACCGGCTGGTGGGCTGCCTCTGGACGAAACGGACCGACTGGGGCGGCCGGGTCACCGAGGTGGCGTACGCGATCGCGCCGGAGGCGCGGGGATTCGGCATGGCCGCCGAGGCGGTCGACGCGCTCGCCGTGGCGTTGATCCTGGAACACGGCTTCCAGCGCCTCGAACTCCGGGTCGCACCGGGCAACATCGCGTCCCGCCGGGTCGCCGAGAAGGCCGGCTTCACCTACGAGGGGCTGCTGCGCAACGCCGGGTACGTGCACAGCGGCCGGGTCGACCTGGAGGTCTGGTCCCTGGTCGCGGCCGACCTGCACCACTGATCCGACCTGTCGCGCCAGCCAGCCGGGTGTGCCGTCAACTCACCCGACCATCTCGTCCGACGGTGGGGTGAACTGGCGGACCGGTTGGTCCTTCAGCGCGTCCCGGAGGAAACCACCGACCGCGTCGATCGGTTTGTTCGACTGGCCCTCACCGACGGCGTTCATCGGGCTGTCCGGGTCGGAGAGGAAACTCGCCACCGCCAGCTCCGGGGTGTAGCCGACGAACCAGGCCGCCCGGTCGCTGTCGGTCGTACCGGTCTTGCCGGCGACCGGCCGGCCGACCATGCCGCGTACCCGGTCGGCGGTCGACCAGCCGCCACAGGATCCCCGGGCCGGGGTGTCCCCGGTCGGGCAGCGCGCGGCGTCGGTGGCGGCCCGGGCCGCGTCCGGGTTCACCTCCTGACTGCACCGGGGCTGGGCGATCTCCAGATCCATGCCCGATCCGGACCGGTACGTCGCCGGCGTCCCGTCCGGGGCGGCGATCGACATCACCGGAATCGCCTCGCAGAACCGGCCGTCGGCGGCGATCGCGGCGTACGCGTTCGCCATCTCCAGCGGTGTCACGTCGGAGACGCCGAGGGTGAACGAGCCCCAGCGGTTGGCGTGGTCGGGGGAGGCCTGCCGCCGGTCGATGTCGGTACGCCACTGCAGGCCGAGCCGTTCGGCGAGCCGGACCACGTTCTCCGCGCCGACCGTCTGCTGCAACCAGATGAAGTACGTGTTGACCGACTTGCCGAAGCCGGACCACATGGTCTGCAGGCCGCTCATCGCGCCGCTGGCGTTCGACGGGCAGTAGAAGCCGCCACAGTCGGTCGGGCCGCCGCTGCCGTCCGGGTACTTCGAGACGAACCGGTGCGGGGAGTTGAACGCGGTGGACAGCGGCATCCCGGCATCGAGCGCGGCGAGCATGGTGAACATCTTGAACGTCGAACCCGCCTGGTAGCCGGGGAGATCGCCGCCGCCGAGCAGCGGCACCACCGTGTTCGGGTAGTTGCCCTTGAGCCGGCTGCGCAGGCTGGGGTTGGAGTGCGGGCCGTTCTCGCTCTGGTCGAGCGAGTAGACCCGGTTGACCGCCATCGACTTGACGTGTCCGGTGCCCGGTTCGACCGCGACCAGACCGTGCGCGAACGGGCTGCCGGCGGACTCGTCGGCCACCACCTGCTGCTCGGCCATCTCCTGCAGCTTCGGATCCAACGTGGTGATGATCGTGTAGCCGCCGCGTCGTAGCTTGTCCAGGCGCTGCAGCGAATTGGCGCCGAACGCGGGCTGCGCCGCCCACCAGGCCTTCAGGTAGTCGCAGAAGAAACCCCACCCGTTGTGGTCCTCCGGCACCGACATGCAGTCGTTGGGCGGGCTGCTCAGCCGCAGCCGGATCGGCTCGGCCTGGGCCGCCGCGGTGTCCTGCGGGGAGAGGAAGCCCATCTCGCGCATCCGGTCCAGTACGTAGTTGCGCCGGTCCGTCGCCGCCTTCTGGTCCGAGCTCGCCGGGTCGTACGACGTCGGCGCCTTGACCAGCCCGGCGAGGGTGGCCGCCTCCACCGGGGTGAGGTCGGCGGGCCGCTTCGAGAAGAAGATCTCCGACGCCGAGTAGATCCCGTACGCGCGGTGGCCGAAGTAGGCCGAGTTGAGGTAGCGCTCCAGGATCTGCTCCTTGCTCGTCTCCTTCTCCAGATCGATGGCGAGCCGCATCTCCCGTAGTTTCCGCAGGCTGGTCTGCTCGGTCGCCTGCCGTACCTCGATCGCGTTCTTCGCGCTGTCCCGCAGGGCCATCCGGACGTACTGCATGGTCAGGGTGGAGGCGCCCTGGGAGACGCCGCCGGACTGCTGGTTGGCGACGAAGGCGCGGATGATGCCCTTCGGGTCGACCCCGCCGTGCTCGAAGAACCGGGTGTCCTCCGCCGCCACGATCGCCTGCTGCATGTACGGCGAGATCTCCGAGAGCGGCACGTACCGCCGGTGTTCCTCGTAGAAGGTGGTGAGCAGGGTGGTCCCGTCGGCGGCGTAGACGTAGCTGGTCTGGGCGGGCGCGGAGGCGAGCAGGTCGGCGGGGGTCTTGTCGACCAGTTCGGCGCCGGCCTTGGCGGCCAGCCCGCCGACGGCGGCGAACGGGAACAGGGCGGCGGCCACGACAACGCCGGCGATGAGTCCGGCCCGGAGCAGGGGTACGGCACGACCAGGGGCAGAGCGGGTGGGATTGGTCACGACCTCAAGTTATGATATTGCACGGCAAAACATGATAAAGATTCGCGAATCTGCCGGTCCGGATTCCGGCGGATCCGGGTACCCGCCACCCCCGTCGATACCTCCGTTGGCTGCCGCCGGCGCGACTTCGGCAGGATCACGCCCATGCGCGTACCGGGATCCCACGCCGCCACCCCGCCGCCGCCGGACGGGCCGGTCACCCCGCCCGACCTCGGCCACCACGGTGACGCCGAGGTGGCGCCCGGCCTCGTCGACCTGGCGGTCAACGTCCAACGCCAGCCGATGCCGACCTGGCTGCGGGAGCCGATCATGGCTGCCCTGGACAACCTGGCGGCCTACCCCGACCCCGGACCGGCCCGGGCCGCCGTCGCCGCCCGGCACCACCGGCCCGCGCCGGAGGTGCTGCTGACCGCCGGCGCGGCCGAAGGTTTTGTCCTGCTGGCCCAGGCGCTGCGCGGGGCACACCGCCCGGTGGTCGTGCACCCCCAGTTCACCGAGCCCGAGGCGGCGCTGCGCGCGGCCGGGCACCGGGTCGAGCGGGTCATCCTGTCGCCGGACGACAACTTCCGACTGGACCCGGCGCGGGTACCCGCCGACGCCGACCTCGTCTTCGTCGGCAACCCCACCAACCCGACCTCCGTCCTGCACCCCGCCGACACCCTGGCCGCGCTGGCCCGCCCCGGCCGGACCCTGGTCGTCGACGAGGCGTTCGCCGACACCACGCTCGGCCCCGCTGCCACGTTCGGCCCCGCGCCCGGAGCCGCCGCCACGCCCGCCGCCGGCGGTACCGAACCGGAATCCCTCGCCAGCCGACGCGACCTGCCCGGACTGGTCGTCGTCCGCAGCCTCACCAAAACCTGGGGACTGGCCGGACTCCGGATCGGCTACCTGCTCGGCCCGGCCGAACTGATCGCACGCCTGGCGGCCGTACAGCCGCTCTGGGCCGTCTCCACCCCGGCGCTCGCCGCAGCGGCCGCCTGCGCCACCCCGACCGCCGTCGCGGCCGAGCGCGAGATCGCGGTACGCCTCGCCGCCGACCGCGCCCACCTGCTCCGCCGGCTCGGCGAACTTCCCCGGGTACGCGTCGCCGGCACCCCGGCCAGCGCCTTTGTCCTGCTGCACCTGCCCGGCGCCGACCGGGTACGACTCGCGCTGCGCGAGCGCGGATTCGCGGTACGGCGGGGCGACACCTTCCCCGGCCTGGGCCCCGACTGGCTGCGCGTCGCGGTACGGGACACTGCCACGACCAACCTGTTCGTGACCGCACTCGCCGAGACCCTGGAGGCCTGATGTTGGAGCAGACCGTCGCCGCCATCCGCCCACTCGACGAGGTGGCGATGGCGGCGGCCCGTGCCCTGCACGCCCGGCTGACCAAACCCGCCGGCTCCCTCGGCGCCCTGGAGGAACTCTCCATCCGCCTGGCCGGCCTCGCCGGAGCCTGTCCGCCGCCGGTTCCCGCCCCCGCCGCCGTCGCGATCTTCGCCGCCGACCACGGCGTGCACGCCCAGGGGGTCACCCCGTGGCCGCAGGAGGTGACCGCCCAGATGGTGGCGAACTTCCTGACCGGCGGCGCCGTCGTCAACGCCTTCGCCCGCCAGACCGGCGCCACGGTCACCGTCGTCGACGTGGGGGTACGAAACGGCCCCCTGCTGTCGCACTTCGCGGCGGAAGAGGCCCGTCCCGACACCCCCGCCGCCGGAGCGGCGGCCGGGTCCGCCGGCACGGCGCCGGCATCCGTCGGCGCGCCGAGGCTGGTCCGGGCGAACGTCCGGCCCGGCAGCCGGGACATGACGATCGGGCCGGCGCTGACCCGGCAGGAGGCCCGGGACGCCGTCGAGGTCGGCATCCGGATCGCCGACGAACTGCTCGACGCCGGCGCCGGCATCCTGCTCACCGGGGACATGGGGATCGGCAACACCACCCCGGCCGCCGCGCTGATCGCCGCCTTCACCGGCGCCGACCCGGCCACGGTCACCGGTCGCGGCACCGGGGTCGACGATCCGACGTACGCCCGGAAGATCGAGGTGATCCGCACGGCGCTGGACCGGCACCGGCCGGATCCCGGCGACCCGCTCGGCGTACTGGCCGCCGTCGGTGGCCTGGAGCACGCCGCGCTCGCCGGCCTCGTCCTCGGCGGCGCCGCACGTCGTACCCCGGTCCTGCTCGACGGGGTGAGCGCGGTCGCGGCGGCGCTGGCCGCGGTGGCGTTCGCGCCGGCCGCGGGGCACGCGCTGGTCGCCGGCCACCGGTCGGCCGAGCCCGGGGCGACCACGGGGTTGGAGCGGCTGGGCCTGACGCCGATACTTGATCTGGGCCTACGGCTCGGCGAGGGCACCGGCGCCCTGCTCGCCTTCCCGGTCGTCGCTGGCGCCGTCCGGGTGCTGCACGAGGTGGCGACCTTCGATTCGGCGGGAGTCTCGGAGAAATGACGCTGTATCCGTTGGCACTTCGACTCGCCGACCGGCGGGTGCTCGTGGTCGGGGGCGGCGCGGTGGCGACCCGCCGGGTCCCCGCCCTGCTGGACGCGGGCGCCGAGGTGGTCGTGGTGTCACCGGAACTCACCCCGGCGTTGCGGGACCGGGCCGACGCCGGCCGCCTGTCCTGGATCGCCCGCCGGTTCGAGCCGTCCGACGTCGACGGCGCCTGGCTGGTGCACGTCGCGGTCGACGATCCGGCCGCCGCCGACGCGGTCAGCGCCGCCGCGCTCGAGCGCCGCGTCTTCTGCGTACGCGCCGACGACCGCGACGCCGCGACCGCCTGGACCCCGGCGGTGGCCCGGTACGGTCCGCTCACCGTCGCGGTGCTCGGCGGCGGTGACCCGCGTCGGGCGATGGCGGTCCGGGACGCGATCCGGACCGCCCTGGTCGACGGCACGCTCCCCGGCGGCCCGGCACCGTCGGCGAACGGTGCCACCCCGGCCGACGCGGTGGGGGAGGCGACCGGGGCGAAGCCGGCCGAGGTGGAGGACGCCACGCCGACCCGACCGGTCGGCCGGGTCGCGCTGGTGGGGGCGGGGCCGGGCGACCCGGAGCTGATCACGGTACGCGGCCGGCGGCTGCTCGCCGAGGCGGACGTGGTGGTCGCGGACCGACTGGTACCCGGGCTGCTGCTCGACGAGTTGCGACCCGACGTCGAACTGGTCGACGCCACCAAGATCCCGCACGGGCCGGCCGCCACCCAGGAGGAGATCAACCGGGTGCTGGTCGACCGGGCCCTGGCCGGCGCCGACGTGGTACGCCTCAAGGGCGGCGACCCGTACGTCTTCGGCCGGGGCGGCGAGGAACTGCTGGCCTGTACGGCGGCGGGGATCCCGGTCACCGTGGTGCCGGGGGTGACGAGTTCGATCGCCGCCCCGGCCGCGGCCGGCATCCCGGTCACCCACCGGGGGGTGGCGCACGAGTTCACCGTCGTCTCCGGGCACCTGCCGCCGGACCACCCGAACTCGCTGGTCGACTGGTCGGCGCTGGCCCGGCTGCGCGGCACCCTGGTGGTGCTGATGGGGCTGAACAACCTCGCCGCGATCGCCGCCGCGCTGCGGGCGTACGGCCGGGACCCGCGGACTCCGGCGGCGGTGGTGCAGGAGGGGACGACCGGCGCCCAGCGGGTGCTCCGCTCGACGCTGGACGCGGTCGCGGCGGACGTCGTCGCCGCCGGCGTCCGGCCCCCGGCGGTGGTGGTCTTCGGCCCGGTGGTCGGCATCCTGGCCGGGCAGCCGGTCGGCACCGACTGACCGCCGTCGCCTCCCGCCACGGCTGAGCCGGTCGTACGGCCCGCATACCATCGCCGGATGCCGCACGACGACATCACCCGGGTCGACATCACCCTGGTCGACCCGGAGTCCGACCCCGCGAACCGCAGGTACCGCCGGATACGGGTCGCCGACGGCCGGGTTGTCCGGGAAACCTGGACCGGGCAGCGCAAGCCGCGGGTCACCACCATCGAGGGCGGTGACGAGCGGCAGACCTGGAACGCCTTCCGGAAGGAGAAGGACCGGCGGCTCCGGGAAGGCTTCGTGCTCGTCCGGGATCCGTCCGCCGCCGCCCCCGGTGAGGTGGTCCTGGAGTGGCTGAGCCCGTACCCGTCCACCAGCGACGCCTTCGACCTGCATCCGGACGGCGGCACGCTGGCGGTCGGCACCATGCTGGACCAGGCGTACGGCGCCGAGATCCGGCTCGTCGACCTCGCCACCGGCCGGGCCCGGCTGGTCCACCGCGAGCCGCCCGGCAAACGCCAGACCTTCCTGCACGCGGTGCTCTTCGACGCCGACGGCACAAACCTGGTGTACGCGCGCAACGAGCAGACCTGGCGGCTGGACCTGGCCACCGGGGAGAGGCGGCTGCTCGCGGACTACACCCGCCGGCACCCGGCCGACGAGACCATGAACCCGTTCTGCGTACACCCGGCCTGGGACGCCGCCCGGCGGCGCCTGCTGCTGTTCGACGCCGACCACACGGCCCGGGTGCTGGACGCGGCCGGTGGGACGCTGTTCGAACTCTCCATGGCCTCGCCGACGACCCAGTGCCGGGCCGGCGCGCTCTCGCGATCCGGGCGTCTGCTGGCCCTGTACCGCCCCAGCCGGGGCGTGACCTACCGGCACGCCGACGCGATCCACGACACCAGCAACCTCGTGGAGGTCTGGGACGTCGACCAGCGGAAACTGGTCCGGAGCATCCCGTTCCCGCACGAGATCGTGCCCCGGGCGCTCGGCTTCGACCCGACCGAGGAGCAGGTCGTCGCGGCGGTCCGGTACGCCGAGGGGCCGTGCGCTGTCTCGATCGAGACCGGCGAACTGGTGTGGGCGTTCACGAATCCCGGCGGCCGGACCGACCGCTGGGCCACCTGCTACGGCTGGGCCTACTCCCCGGACGGCAAGACGCTGGCGGTCGGCGGCGACCGGACGCGGGGGCTCGGTCTCTACTCCGCCGCCACCCGCGAACCGGCGGACGTGGCACCGCAGGGTGCGGACCGGCAACGGATCCACCGGCTGGTCCACTCCGCCGACGGCCGACTGCTGGCCGCGGGCGGCGACTGCGGTCGTCTGGTCGTCCGCAGACTCTGACGTCCGGATGGGCCCCCTCTCACGAAGCGATGAGAAGGGGCCCCGTCCGGGCAGCTCACGCCTTGAGCATGTCGTCCAACAGCAGGGCGCAACGGATCAGCCCGAGGTGCGAGTACGCCTGCGGGTGGTTGCCCAGCCCGCGCTCGGAGATCGGGTCGTACTGCTCGGGGAGCAGGCCGGTCGGGCCGGCGGTGTCCACCATCTGGTTGAACAGCTCCTCGGCGTCGGCCCGTCGACCGGTCCGCAGGTACGCCTCGATCAGCCAAGAGGTGCAGATGTGGAAGCCGCCCTCCCGGCCCGGCAGGCCGTCGTCCCACAGGTAGCGGTAGACGACCGGACCGCTGCGCAGATCGGCCTCGATCTTCAGCACGGTGGCCAGGAACCGGGGGTCGTCGTTGGGCAGCAGCCCGGAGAGGCCGACCCAGAGCGACGAGGCGTCCATCTCCTCGTCCCCGTACGCGACGCTGTACGCGCCGGCGCCGTCGTGCCAGCCGTACTCGAGCACGTTGTGCCCGATCCGGTCCCGCAGTTCGACCCACTCCGGCCGGTCCCCGTCGCCGTGCCGGCGGACCACGTGCAGCGCCCGGTCGACGGTCATCCAGCACATGACCTTGGAGTACACGTGGTGCCGGGGTGGCAGCCGGGCCTCCCAGAGCCCGTGGTCGGGCTCGTGCCAGCGTCGGGCCACCGCCTCGACCATGTTCTCCAGCACCCGCCACTCGGTGTCGCGTACCGAGCCGCGCAGGTCGGCGACGGCCGCCAGCAGGTCCGCGATCGGGCCGAAGACGTCGAGTTGGAGCTGGTGGTTGGCGAGGTTGCCGACCCGGACCGGCCGGGAGCCGGCGTACCCGGGCAGGGTGTCGATGACCGCCTCGGCACCGAGTTCGTAGCCGTCCACGGTGTAGAGCGGGTGCAGCCGCTCCGGGTGCCCACCGGTGCGTTCGACGCAGCCGTCGACCCAGCGCAGGAAGCCCTCGGCCTCGGTCAGCGAGCCGAGGTCGACAAGCGCTCGCGCGGTCAGCGCGGCGTCACGCAGCCAGCAGTACCGGTAGTCCCAGTTGCGGACCCCGCCGAGTTCCTCCGGCAGCGAGGTGGTCGCGGCGGCGAGGATGGAACCGCTCGCCTCGTGGACCAGCCCGCGCAGCGTGAGTGCGCTGCGTGCGACGAGGTCGCGGGCGGTGTGCGGCAGCCGCAGCCCGGTCAGCCAGTCCCGCCACGGCTGCTCGGCCCGGGTCTGCCGCTCGTGCACCGGCACCCGGTGGTGGGCCAGGCTGTGCGAGCCGAACCGCAGCTCACAGGTGACCGAGCCGCCGGCGGCGGTCAGGTCGACGACCGCCTTGGCGGTCTCGTAGCCGCCGTCGTCGACGATCTCCCATTCGATGCCGGGGGAGTAGAGCGCGATCGGCTCGTTGGAGCCGAGCACCAGCAGCCCGTCGCCGAGCGGTTGCAGCTGCACCGCGACCTGGCCGAACTCGGGCCGGGGGGCGAAGGTCAGCCGGGCCCGGCCGGCGCCGCTGATCACCCGGATCAGCGTCGAGTCGCCGCTGATCACGGCGGGGCCGCTGGGTACGCCGACACTGGACGGCCGGTCCAGCCAGTCGGTGACGGTGAGCCCGGACCAGCGGGTCTCCACGGTCATCGTGCCGGTGCGGTAGCGCTGGCCGAGCGGCAGGCCGCCCCGTTCGGGGGAGATGCTGAAGTGCCCGGCCGGGTTGCCGCCGACCAGGTCGGCGAAGATCGCCGGCGAGTCGGGCTTGGGGTGGCAGAGCCAGGTGATGCTGGCCTCCGGGGTGACCAGGGCGACGGTACGCCCGTTCGCCAGCATCGAGTGCCGTTCGATCGGCACCGCGCGCTCGCCGAAGAGCCAGGTACGGCGTACCTCGAGCAGCAGCCCGAGGACCCGGGCGGCGTCGACCGGCTCGGCGATCCGGAAGTTCGCCCGGGTCTCACCGGGGCCGATCTTGATGCCGACGTCCGGCCCGTGCAGCTTGGCGAAGGCGTTCTCGTCGGTGACGTCGTCGCCGATGAAGAGCGCGGCACTCGCCGACAGTTGGGTACGCAGCTGCTCCAGCGCGGTGCCCTTGTTGGTGGGGATCACCGAGATCTCGATGACCTCCTTGCCCCGGGTCACCGTCACGTCGGCCCAGCTCGCCGGGCCGGCCTCGACCGCTGCCACGATCTCGGCGGCCACCTCGGGGTCCGCGCCCCGGGTGTGTACGGCGACGCTCGCCGGCTTGCTCTCCAGCCGTACCCGGTCCTTGCCGGCGACGATCCGGCGCAGCTCGTTGCGGAGCCGGGTGCGGACCTCGATCAGTTCGGGGGAGAGCCGTTCGACGAAGCCGACGTCGAACTCGGAACCGTGGCTGCCGACCAGGTGCACCTCGCTGGGCAGCCGGGACAGCGTGGCCAGGTCCCGCAGGGCGCGGCCGGAGACGACCGCGACCGTGGTCTGCGGCAGCGCGGCCAGCGCCCGGACCGCGGCGACCGACTCGGGCAGCGGGACCGCCCGGGTCGGGTCCTCCACGATCGGTGCCAGGGTGCCGTCGTAGTCGCAGGCGACCAGCAGTTGCGGGACCCGGGCGATCCGCCCGATCGCGGCCCGGAGCTGCGGGTCGATCGCGTCGAGGGTGCGCGGACCCCCGTCGGCCAGGGGAGCGGATGTCTTCACTCGTCCTCCGCTTCCGGGACACCCAACTCGTTGAGGAAGGAGCGGGCCCAGTGGCCCACGTCGTGGGTGCGCAGGTGGCGCTGCATGATGCGCATGCGGCGCCGGGCCTCGCCCTTGTCGACGTGGACCGCGCGCAGCAGCGCGTCCTTGACACCGTCCGGGTCGTGCGGGTTACAGAGGAATGCCTGGCGCAGCTCTGTGGCCGCACCGGCAAACTCACTGAGCACGAGGGCGCCGCCCGTGTCGGCGCGCGTTGCTACGTACTCCTTGGCCACCAAGTTCATTCCGTCTCGCAGCGGGGTCACCATCATGACGTCGGCCGCGCAGTAGAGCGCGGCAAGTTCACTGCGACTGTACGACTGATGGAGGTAATGGACGGCCGGCACACCGACTCGGCCGAATTCCCCGTTAATCCGACCAACTTCGCGTTCGACCTTGACCCGGAGTGCCTGGTAGTGCTCTACGCGTTCCCGACTTGGCGTGGCAACCTGCACCATAACCGCCTCGGGAACTGTCAACTTTCCGTCAGCCAGCAACTCGCGGAACGCCTTGAGCCGAAGTTCGATGCCCTTGGTGTAGTCGAGCCGGTCGACGCCGAGGATCACGGTCTTCGGGTCGCCCAGCTCGGTGCGGATCTGCTTGGCCCGGGCCTGCACGTTCGGGTCGAGCGCCATCCGTTCCATCTCGGCGACGTCGATCGAGATCGGGAAGGCGCCGGCCTTCACCTGCCGGCCGTCGACCTGGATCATCTGGCCCTCGTAGCGCAGCCCGAGCAGGTGCCGGGCCAGCCGGACGAAGTTCTGCGCCGCCAGCCGCTGCTGGAAGCCGACCAGGTCGGCGCCGAGCAGCCCGCGCAGCACCTCGGCGCGCAGCGGCATCTGCATGAACAGTTCGATCGGCGGGAACGGGATGTGCAGGAAGAAGCCGATCCGCAGGTCGGGTCGGAGCTCCCGGAGCATCGCCGGCACCAGCTGCAGCTGGTAGTCCTGCACCCAGACCGTGGCGCCCTCGGCCGCGACCTCCGCCGCGGCCTCCGCGAACCGGGCGTTGACCAGCCGGTACGCCTCGCGCCAGCGACGCTTGTAAGCGGGGGTCTCCACCGCGTCGTGGTAGAGCGGCCAGATCGTCGCGTTGGACTGGCCCTCGTAGTAGCGTTCGAGTTCCTCGGCGCTCAGCGGCACCGGGTGCAGCCGGATCCCCTCCAGGTCGAACGGTTCCGGAGCGGCGCCCACCCCGCCGGCCCAGCCGACCCAGGTGCCCTGGTGCTGGGCGAGTACCGGGTGCAGGGCGGTGACCAGGCCGCCTGGGCTCCGGCGCCACTGTTTCCCCTCGGGCGTGGTCACCTCATCCACCGGTAGACGATTGGCGACGACCACGAACGAGCTGCGTACGGTCACAATCAGTGCACCTCCGGTGATGACGGGTCCCACCGCTGAGCGTACTGAGCGTAGCTGCGGCGCCATGGTCCCCGGGTCACTACTACTGCCCTGCGGGACGACCCGGGGAAACCCCCGGGTGATCTTGAACACGACGGGCGCCCCGGGCCGACCCGCGCGCGGCACGGGCGGCGCGGTACCCGGGGTGATGTGGGCGCAGCCCGGCGGACCTGTCAGGATTGACGGTGGCGTTTCGCCCAGCCTCGTCCCGCGGTAGGCGGAAGCCGGCAGCGGGGTCGGCGGTGGGGCCGGCACCGTGGTCGGCGGAACCGGCACCGTGGTCGGCGGGGAATCCCGACGCTGTGGTCGGGTCGAAACACGTCATCAGGGATCCAACATCCGTGGGAGGTAGGCCGCACCGTGGCCCAGTACATCTACGTCCTGGAGAAGGCGCGCAAGGCGCACGGCGACAAGGTCGTGCTGGACAACGTGACGCTGAGCTTCCTGCCCGGTGCCAAGATCGGTGTGGTCGGGCCGAACGGCGCCGGTAAGTCCAGCCTGCTCAAGATCATGGCGGGGCTGGACCGGCCGAGCAACGGCGAGGCCCGGCTGATGCCCGGCTACACCGTCGGGCTGCTCGCCCAGGAACCGCCGCTGAACGACGCCAAGACCGTGCTCGGCAACATCGAGGAGGCGGTCGCCGAGACGAAGGCGAAGCTGGAGCGGTTCAACAAGATCGCCGAGCAGATGGCGACCGACTACTCCGACGAGCTGATGGAGGAGATGGGCCGGCTCCAGGAGGAACTCGACCACGCCGACGCCTGGGACATCGACTCCAAGCTCGAACTCGCGATGGACGCGCTGCGTTGCCCGCCGCCGGACGCCGACGTCACGCAGCTCTCCGGTGGTGAGCGGCGCCGGGTGGCGCTATGCAAGCTGTTGCTGGAGGCCCCCGACCTGCTGCTGCTCGACGAGCCCACCAACCACCTGGACGCGGAGAGCGTGCAGTGGTTGGAGCAGCACCTCGCCAAGTACGCCGGCACGGTCATGGCGATCACCCACGACCGGTACTTCCTGGACAACGTGGCCGGCTGGATCCTCGAACTCGACCGTGGCCGGGCCGTCGGCTACGAGGGCAACTACTCCACCTACCTCGAGAAGAAGGCCGCCCGGCTGGCCATCGAGGGACGCCGCGACGCCAAGCTGAAGAAGCGGCTCAGCGAGGAACTGGAGTGGGTCCGGTCCAACGCCAAGGCGCGGCAGACCAAGTCCAAGGCCCGGCTCGACCGCTACGACGAGATGGCCAACGAGGCGGAGAAGACCCGCAAGTTGGACTTCGAGGAGATCCAGATCCCGCCGGGCCCGCGACTGGGCAACACCGTCATCGAGGTGAACGGCCTGCGCAAGGCGTTCGGCGACCGGGTGCTGATCGACAACCTCAGCTTCTCGCTGCCCCGCAACGGCATCGTCGGCATCATCGGACCGAACGGCGTCGGCAAGACCACCCTGTTCAAGACCATCGTCGGGCTGGAGCAGCCGACCGCCGGCACCGTCAAGATCGGTGAGACGGTTTCCCTGTCGTACGTCGACCAGAACCGTTCCGGCCTGGCCACGGACAAGACGCTCTGGGAGACCGTCTCGGACGGACTCGACCACCTGATGGTCGGCAAGGTCGAGATGCCGTCCCGGGCGTACGTCGCCGCCTTCGGCTTCAAGGGCCCCGACCAGCAGAAGCCGACCAAGGTCCTCTCCGGCGGCGAGCGGAACCGGCTCAACCTGGCGCTGACCCTGAAGATCGGCGGGAACGTCATCCTGCTCGACGAGCCGACCAACGACCTGGACGTCGAAACCCTCGGCTCGCTGGAGAACGCGCTGCTGGAGTTCCCCGGCTGCGCCGTGGTCATCTCGCACGACCGGATGTTCCTGGACCGGGTCGCCACCCACATCCTGGCCTGGGAGGGCGACGACGAGAACCCGGCGAAGTGGTTCTGGTTCGAGGGCAACTTCGAGGCGTACGAGAAGAACAAGGTCGACCGGCTCGGCGCGGACGCGGCCCGGCCACACCGGGTCACCTACCGCAAGCTCACCCGTGACTAGTCAGGTCGAGGCCGAACGCCCGTCGGTGGCCCGGTACGCCTACGAGTGCACGCTGCGCTGGTCCGATCTGGACGCGTACGGGCACATCAACAACGCGCGCTTCCTCACCCTCTACGAGGAGGCGCGGGTGGCACTGGTCTTCGCCGGCGGGCAGGCGGCCGGGGTGGGGTCGTTCTCCGAGGGTGTGGTGATCGCCCGACACGAGATCGACTACCTGCGTCCGGTCGGGTACGCCCTGCGACGGGCCGGTGTGGACCGGGCACCGACGGTACGGATCGAGATGTGGGTCGAGGACCTGCGGCAGTCCCGGTTCACCATCGGCTACGAGCTGTACGACGGCGACGTGCTGGCCAGCCGGGCGAAGTCCGTGCTCGTACCGTTCGACCTGCGGGAGCAGCGACCCCGACGGTTGACCGAGGCGGAGCAGGAGTTCCTGCGGCCGTACCTGGTCGAGCCGGAGGGAAGCGGTGGTGAGCGGGCCCGGGCGGCGCGGTGAGTGACCGTGACGAGCGGGTCGGGGCGGTGAGCGACCGGCACCGGCTCTCCGGACGTGCCGACGCCGGGGCGTTCCTGGCCCGGGTGGCCCGGTTCGATCCGGCCGCCCTGGTCCGGCTGCGCTCGACCGGTGCCGGTGCCGGTGCCGGTGCGGCCGGCCCCGCCGAACGTACCCAGCTCTGGGCGTGGCTGCCCTGGGGTGTGCTGGTCGGCCGGGTGGTGGCCGGGCCGGGACCGGGTGACGCCACGGTCTCGGCGGCCGAACTGCTCGCCGTACTGGGCCGCGACGACGCCACGCTGCCGCGCCGTCGGGACACCGACTGGCGCTGGCCGCTGCCCCCGAGCCCGGGTGTGGTGGTGGAACGGATCGCCGGAACCGAGTTGCGGCGGATCGCCGAGGCGGCGGCCGGGACCCTGCGGACGGCGGCGACCGAGGGGGTCGCCGGCCGGGCGGTGGGTCAGCGGGCGCTGCGGGACGCGCTGCTCGACCACGTCGCGGTGGTGGTGACCGGGCCGGCCTCGGCCGGGTCTGCGGCGGCCGGATCGGCCTCGGCCGGGTCTGCGCCGATCGGTTCGGCCGGTTCCGCCGGGTCGGCGCCGACCGCCGACACCGGGCGGATCGAGGTGTCGCAACGACTCGTCCAGGGAATCGTCCGGATGGGTTTTCTCGGTTCCCCCGGTTCGTCCGATTTGGACGCCGTACAGGTGCGAACCGTGGGCCGATGGGTGGGACTGGCGGCACCATTCGGAGTCGCTTGGTCACGGAACGCCAGCCAGTTCGCGATCCGGCCAGCGTAAGGTCCTCCGAACAGCCGAGGGGCGATGGTCCATTCAGCCTGGGCGTGTCGTTGGGGGGATGCTTCAAGCCGGCTGTCCGGGTACCGTCGGGCCTCGGATCCCACGCAACGTAGGCGCGTGGATCCGCTGGGGAGCGAGGTGCGCAAGCGATGCCGTGGTGGTCATGGCGTCCCGGCCACGCCGGTGGCGCTGAGCCGGAAACGCGAAGCAGGATTCCGTCGGAGGGTGCCGTCCGGGTCGGCCCGCCGGCCCCACGGGAGCCGGAGCATGATTCCCGGCCCAGGGACCGGGCCACGTTGACGGAGGGGCCCGCGGTCATCGCACCGGTAACGCTGCGCCGGGTGGCGGAGGCACTCGACCTGCTCGACATCCGTTATCTCGCGGACGGCGACGGCAGCCTGTTGGCGATGTGGGAGCGGCACGCGGTGCTCTTCGCCATCGAGGGGCCGGACGACGAGATCCTGGTGATGCGGGCCCGTCCACACTCGACGGTTCCGCCGGACTGGGCCGACCGGGCCTTCCGGGTGGTCAACGAGTGGAACCACACCCGGCGGTTCTGCAAGGCGTACGTCGGCGACCCCACCGAGCGGGGACAGTTGCCGATCTACGCGGAGCTGCAGGTGCCGCTCAGCGCCGGCGCCCACGACGCGTTACTGGTGGAGATGCTGGACTGCGGTGCCGCGGTGGCGACGACCTTCGTCGACTGGCTGCACGACGAGGGTGCCCTGCTGTAGGTCAGCCCACCGGTCCCGGGGTTTCGTCCATCGTGTTGACCATGAAGTAGGCGGCCCGCTCCAGGTACTGCCACAGGGTCTCGGCCTGCTCGGCCGGGAGGTCGAGACTGTCCACGGCCCGACGCATGTGGTGCAGCCAGGCGTCCCGCTCCACCGGTCCGACCCGGAACGGGGCATGACGCATCCGCAGCCGGGGGTGGCCGCGCT
The DNA here is from genome assembly GCF_039871735.1 of Plantactinospora sp. B24E8. Classification (NCBI taxonomy): domain Bacteria; kingdom Bacillati; phylum Actinomycetota; class Actinomycetes; order Micromonosporales; family Micromonosporaceae; genus Plantactinospora; species Plantactinospora sp. B24E8. The sequence goes on along the minus strand of NZ_JBDPMH010000045.1, from coordinate 14,506 downwards.
GGGCCGAGTAGGTGTTGGGGCCACCCCAGTACTGGGCCAGGAAGAGGGTCAGCCGCTCCGCGGCCGGACCCAGGTCGGCCTCCGGGTACATCGGCCGGAGCACCGGATCGGTCGCCACGCCGGCGTAGAACTCGTCGACCAGACGGCGGAAGGTCGGCTCGCCGCCGACCGCCTCGTAGAAGCTGGGGGCCGGGTCGACCTGTTCACGCTCGCCTGCGGGGTTCACGGGTCCATCCTGCCACCCGAGCCGACGATCCCGTGGTGTCGGAACCCCGCGCCGGGTGCGGGCTGCCTCACACCGGGCTGCCTTGCCGTGGCCGTGCGACGGCCCGACGGACCTTACCCCGGCCGTGCGACGGCCCGGCTGGTCAGACCGCTCCGATCCCGGCCTCGGAGGAGGGCGGCCGGGGTCCGGGGGGGCCGGTCAACGGGTGTTTCCCGGTCGGCGTCGCCGACGTCTCCGTACCGGTGGGTCGTGCCTCCCGGGCCCGCGCGATCGCGGCGGTGAACCGGTCCGGTTGTGGCCACCGGGCGGCCAGCAGCAGCATGAGCAGCACCCCGGCGACACTCCAGAGACCGACCACCCGGTGGAGCGGGAACCGCTCCGCGAGCACACCGGTGATCAGGACAGCGGTCCCCTGGATGGCCTGCATGCCGGTGTTCATCACGCCGAATGCCCGGGCCCGGTAACCGTCCGGGAGAGCCTGGACGAAGAGGGCGTTGGTCACCGGGATCAGGCCGGTCACCGCGAACCCGGCGACCGCCGCCAGCAGTGCCACGATCACCGGCGAAGGGCTCAACAGGGCCGGGACCAGAGCCAGCGGGGCGAGGACCGCGAACGGACGGATCAGTGCCTGACGCCGGGCCGGTCGGATGACCCGGCCGACCAGCAGGGCGCCCATGACGGAACCGGTCGGCACGGAGGCCATGATCAGCGCCTGGATGAGCTCCGGATGGTCGCCCTGCTTTTCGGCCAGATCGCTGGCCCAGGCGGCGGCGAGACCCTCGGGAACGATGGCGAACAGCATCGAGGAGAAGATCAGGATCGCGATCGCCCGGAGTGTCGGGGTCCCGAACACCAGGCGGAACCCGGCCGCGGTGTCCCGGAGCAGGTGGTTCGGAGTCTCCCGGGGAGCCGGCGGCCGGTGTCGTACCCCGGTCCAGATGATCAACGCGGAGAGCCCGAACATGACGGCGTTGATCAGCAGGGCGAGCCTCGGGCTGTACAACGCGATGGACGAGCCGGCGACGTACCCGCCGATCTGGGACGCCTGGCTGCTGCTGCTGAACAGCGACAGCCCGACCACCAGCCGGTCGCCCCGGAGGATCAGGGGCACCATCGCCGACCGGGAGGCCTGGCTCGGCGCGGCCGCCAGGGTGGACACGAAGAGCAGTCCGAGCAGTACGCCGACCGGCAGGTCGACGAGCGCGAGGACGAGGAAGAGCGGCATCCGGGCGAGGTCACAGACCACCATGACCGTCCGGTACGGGTACCGGTCGGCGAGCGTGGTGAGCAGTGGGCCACCGAGCAGCCAGGGGAAGTAACTCGTCGCGAACGCGGCGGCGGAGAGGGCGACCGAGTTGGTCTGCTGGAAGACCAGCATGGTGATCGCCGCCTTGGCGATGTAGTCACCGGCCCAGGTCAGCACCACGGCCAGGTAGACCGAGCGGAACTCACCCTCGGTGAACACCTCGCGGAAGGTAGCTGGCCGCTCAGGAACCTGTGTCTCCTCGGACACCGATGGGCCTCCATCGTTCTCGACCGCTGACCAATGTGATGGGGCTGCCGGGAACGTCAAACGTTCGGATCAGCGAGGTCTTCGTTACACTCCGACTGGGAGCTTGTCCTGGATTCTGCCCGATCGTATGACAACTGGCTAGGGCGAACGGGTAGATCGTCGCATCTCCGACTGGTCGAACGGACGATACCCGACCATCGACAAGGTACGCGACCCCTGTGCGACCGGCGGATGCCCGGCGCCGTTCGGTGCCGGAACCTCGTTGCCACGGGCGCGCCGGTTCCGGCGACGCACGGAGGGTGCGCCGGGAGGCGGCGGTGCGGGCAGGGTCCGGCCAGGTGTGCCGCCCTGCTGCGTGCGGAGCTTCCGCTCAGGTCGCGCCGCCCTGTCCGGTGCCGCCGTCCTCCGGGGGCGTGGCGGGACGCGGGAACATCCGGGTGGCCGCGATGCCGGCGGTGATGCCGGAGTTCTCCAGCGCCTCGGCAAGCCGGCGGCGCAGTTCCCGGGAGACCGGAAGCTGACCCTCGGCCGTGGTCTTGGCGACCGTACGGATCACCGCTCCGTCCACGGTGATCTGTTCGACCCCGACCACCTCGGGCGGCTCGACGAGTTCGGGCGCGAGTTCCGGGTCCACCGCGACCGACGCGGCGGCGGTCTTCAGCACCGCGGTCGCCTCCTCGGTCCGGGCGAAGCCGATCGGCATGTCGACGATGACCATCGCCCAGCCCTGGCTCTTGTTGCCGACCCGGATGATCTCCCCGTTGCGGATGTACCAGACCACACCCCGCGCGTCCCGGACCGTGGTGATCCGCAGACCCACCGACTCGACCACCCCGGTCGCCTCCCCGAGGTCGACGACGTCACCGACGCCGTACTGGTCCTCGAGCAGCATGAACAGGCCGGCGATCAGATCCTTGACCAGCGTCTGGGCGCCGAAGCCGAGGGCCACGCCGGCGATGCCGGCACTGGCCAGCAGCGGTGCGAGGTTGAAGCTGAGTTCGCTGAGGACCTGCAGGACGGCGATGGCGAAGACCACCGCGGTGGTCATGCTGCGCAGCACCGAACCGATCGCCTCGGCCCGCTGCCGGCGTCGTTCCGGATAGATCGCCTCCGGGTCGGGCGCGGCGGTGGGGATGCGCTCCCGCAGCGGCTTGAGCACCGCCGGGATCTTGCTCTCGGAGGTGCTCCGTACCAGCCGGTTGATGGTGCGGTGCAGCAGGTACCGGAGCAGGAACGCGAGCAGCAGGATGAGCAGGATGGTGAGCGGCTTGACGATCAGATAGTTGCTGCCCTCGGCGAACCACTCGGACTTCGTCCAGTTCCAGATCTGCTTGCACGCGAAGTCGTCCAGGCAGCTCGGCTCGGGATCGGGCGTCGTCTCGGCAGCCGGCATGCCGAGGACGGCGGCGGTCATCGTCGCGGGGTTCACGAATGCCTTAGTACCGTACGGCCGCCGGGTGCTGTCGCCCGACCCGCCAACCGGTGGCGGAGGTCCCGCTCATCCCGGGGGCCGGCCGGGTGGCGAAGGGGTCGGGCTCCCACCCGCGCCGGCCGGATCCGGGCCCGGCTGATCGGACGGAACCGGTCATCCTGCCACGCGACGTGAGAGCTTTCCGCAGGGACCCCCGATTAGTACGTGCATTCGCGGCACCTATCGGGGACTATTGGCGCACGGACGCCGGTGATCGGCCGGCGTCGGCCGCGATTCCGGTGGCCTGTCGGTCGATGCTGGCCGGAAACGGGCACCCGGAGCGCGGCCGGCATCGCCGGGCGACAGGGAGCGGACGAGACCACAGCCGAGAGGGTGAGCACGATGCCTGACATACGACCCACGGTGGGCTCTGGAGCTTTGGTGCTCAATGCCACTTACGAGCCGCTGTGTGTCGTTTCGGTGCGTCGAGCCGCGATCCTGGTCCTCTCCGCGAAAGCGGTCTGTGTGGCCGACGGGGAGGGCGTGCTGCACAGTGCCCGCAACGCGCTCCCGGTGCCGTCGGTGGTACGACTGACCCGCTTCGTCCGGGTACCCTACCGGACCCACGTCGGGCTCTCCCGGCGGGCCGTCTTCGCCCGCGACAACTGGCGCTGCGTCTACTGCCGCGGGCCGGCCGAGACCATCGACCACGTCTTCCCGCGCAGCCGGGGCGGCCGGCATGCCTGGGAGAACGTCGTCGCGGCCTGCGCCAGGTGCAACCACACCAAGGGCGACAAGACCCCCGCCGAACTGGGTTGGCGGCTGCACACCCTGCCGACCGCCCCGAAGGGGATGGCCTGGCGGGTGCTCGGGCACCGTGCCCCGGACCCGCGCTGGGCCGACTGGCTGGACCTGCGCGAGGCCGAGGCCGCCTGAGAGCCGTGGGAGACCGGCGGACGGTTCGACGGGCGGAGACCAGTTCACGGTCGGCGGGCGGAGACCAGGGAGGCGAAGACGACAACGTTGTCGGCGTACCCGGTGGACCCGCCCACCCACCGCCCACCGCAGGTGATCAGACGCAGCGCCGGTCGACTGAAGTCGCCGTAGACCCGGTCCACCGGCAGTTGCGACTTGTTGAACCGCTTGACCGAGTTGACCGCGAAGATCGCGACGGACCCGTCCTCCCGGGCGACCTCGATCTTCGTACCCGGGCGTAGTCCGCTGAGGCCGTGGAAGACGGCCGGTCCGGTCGTCGTGTCGACGTGGCCGACGATCACCGAGGGCCCGTACTGGCCCGGGGTCGGGCTCTGGTCGTACCAGCCGGCCTCGTCGCGGCGGTCCGACGCGGGCACCTCGATGGTGCCGTCGGCCGCCACTCCGACCGGGTGGACCGGTGCGGCCAGGCCCAGCGCCCGGATGTCGATCTCCACCGGTGGACTCGACTCGAGTACCGGGAACTTCCGGGGCGGCGCCTGGGCGCTGAAGATCAAGCCGCTCGGCAACAGGGTGATGCCGGTGACGTGCTGGACGCCGAAGGCGGTGACGAGCAGGCCGATCAACAGCGTGACGATCGGCACCGGGCCGGGCCGGCGCGTCCGCCGCCGCACCGATCCGCCCCGGTCGGGCCGGACCGCCGGTACGACGTCCAGCGTGCCGGGCGGGGTACGGTCCTGCGGATCCGGGCTGGTGACGCTCGCCGCGGTGGCCTGGCGGGCGGTACGGGCCACGACCCGGCCGGCGCGCCGCCGCCACCGGTCGGCCCGGCTCCGCCAGCGTGCGGCCCGGCCCCGCCACGTGCCGTCGGCCGTGGAAGAGCGGGTCATCTTCGCTCCGAGTCAGTCAGCTGCTCCGGGTCGACACCGGGTCACCGGACCGCGATCGTCCGGCTCCCGGTCGACCCGGATTCCAGGGGCGGATCGCCGGGCGCCGGTCAGCCGCCCAGTTCGCTACGCCGACGCTGCCGGCCGAACAGCCCGAAGCCGACCCCGAGCGCGACGATGCCGAGCCCGCCGACCACGATCAGCGGACCGGCCATACCGCCGGCCGTGCCGCCGCCACCGGTGGCCGGACCCTGACTGCCCTGGCTCATGTTGACCACGGTGAGCGTGGTGGTGGCCCGGTCGTTGTTCGGGCAGTGCAGGTTCACCGCGTACGGGCCGGGAGCCTTGTTGCCCGGAATCGTCACCGAACCGGTGAGGAAGCCGTTGTCGGGCCGGACGACGACCCGGCCGAACGCGTCCGACTGGACGTTCGCCTGCTGGTTGTTGGCGTTGTCGCAACTCGCCCGGAGGTTGACCCGGGTGCCCACCTGGGCGGTGTTCGGGGTGACCTCCACGAAGGTGTTCGGTCCGGCCCAGGCCGGTGCGGCGTGACCGCCGAACGGCCCCGGCAGCGCGGCGGCGACGAACACGCCGGCGGCGATCGTGCGGCCGACGATCCTGGCAGCGTTCATGGCTCCTCCCCTTCCGGCCCTCCCGGCGGGCGTGCCGCCGGTGCCCGCCGCACGCCGTCTGCGGCAGGTCGGCGGCGGCCGTCCGTCCTGACCGGTGTTCCCACCGGTGCGGCGGACACACGCCGCCGGGCCCGCCGAGGAGCGGCAACCGGCGGCGCAGCGCGGCACGGCGGGTCCGGAGCGGTAGCCGGTCGGTTCAGCGCGGCACGGCGGGTCCGGAGCGGTAGCCGGTCGGTTCAGCGCGGCACGGCGGGTCCGGAGCGGTAGCCGGTCGGTTCAGCGCGGCACGGCGGGTCCGGAGCGTGGGGCGGGGCGGTGGCCGGCGGCTCAGCCGGGCGAGGTGTCGGCGCCGGCCGGGGCGTCGGTGGTGACCGCTGTGCCCGGCGGGGCCGGTGGGTCGGGGCGGATCGGCTCCACCGGATCCCAGGCGAGCGGGCTGGAGAGCACCATCGTGCTGGACGGCTGCCCGTACGGGGCGAGTCGGTCGATCACCCGCTCGAACGCCTCGATCGAGCCGGTCGCGACCTTCAGCAGACTGCACGCGTCACCGGTGATCCGGTGCACCTCCAGGATCTCCGGCCAGCCGGGCACGGCGGGGTCGCGGAGGATGCAGCGCGGTCCGTAACAGGACATCCTGATCATCGCCACCACGTTCCGCCCGGCCCGGGCCAGGTCCACGTGCGCGTGGTATCCGGTGATCACCCCGGACTCCTCGAGTCGGCGTACCCGCTCGGCGACCGCGGGCGGGGAGAGGTGGACCCGACGGGAGAGCTCGCTGTAGGAGAGCCGGGCATCGGCCTGCAACTCCCTGAGCAGGGACCAGTCCATCTCGTCCACGATCCGACCACCCTCCGTACCGTGGGCCAACAATCCGTTGACCACCTTACGAACGTTAAGCGATCAGCCCGAATCACCGAACGACCCGTAACCCTGGCGCGTCAATCGCCGTTGGTCCGGCATTCCGTTCCGTGGCCCGACGGAGAGATCATCACCTTGTCCGGGCCGGGTCACCCCAGCTCCCGGGGTACGAGAGAGGCGAGGCGATGAGAACAACCCCGCGACAGCGGCTTGCCGAGCGGCCACGGGTCCGGCCGGCGAGTGCCGAACAACGGCTCGCCCGGGCGGTGGCCAACCACGGCGAGCCGACCCTCGAGTTCACCGAACCGCTGCCGTACGACGCGTACGTGCACGCCACCACGCTGCACAGCCTGCAGCAGACGCTGAGCCGGGACCCCGGCGAGATGTCGTTCCTGATGATCAGTCAGATCATGGAGCTGTACTTCGGGCTGACCTGCTTCGAGCTGCGGGAGGCGCGGGAGCGGCTACGTGCCGACGACGTCTGGGGCGCCCTGGCGCCGCTGCGCCGGGCCGGGCTGCACCTGGAGGGGCTGAACGCGGCCTGGCGGGGACTGCGCTGGATGACCCCGGCCGACTTCAACCGGTTCCGGAACCTGCTCGGCGAGGGCTCGGGGTTCCAGTCCGCGATGTACCGCCACCTGGAGTTCCTGCTCGGCCTCAAGACCGAGTCGCTGGTCCGGCCGTTCCGCCGGCAGCCGAAGGTCCACGCCGAGCTGGTCGAGGCGCTGCGCACGCCCAGCGTCTGGGACGAGGTGACCGCGCTGCTGGCCCGGCAGGGTCGGGACATCCCGGCCGACCTGCTGGACCGGGACTTCGCCGCCGAGGTGGCGCCGAGCCCCGAGGTGGTCGCGGCCTGGGTGGAGATCTACGCCGACACCGGGCCGGAGAACCACCTCCGCCTGCTGGGCGAGGCGTTGACCGAGATCGCCGACCAGTTCGACGACTGGCGTCACCACCACCTCAGGGCGGTACGCCGGACAATGGGCGCCAAGGTCGGCACGGGCGGCTCGGCCGGTGCCGCCTGGCTGCGGCGCAGCATGGACCGGGAGGTCTTCCCGGAGCTGTGGGCGGCGCGCACCGAGATGTGACCGGTCGACCGCCGGCGGCAGGGTGGGCGGCCGGGCGAGGCGCCGGCGGTGACCGGCGGGTGGCAGGGTGAGGCGACCGGCGGTGACCGGGCGAGGACAGAACGGGAGCGAGACAGCATGACCATTCCGGGTGAGGAGACCGCGCGTCGGCTCGACGAGGACGACCGCGGCCACCGGGACCTGTTCCACGTACCGCCGGCCGAGGGGGGCCGGTACGCCGAGGCGGCGTACCTGGTCGGCAACTCCCTCGGGTTGCAGCCCAAGGGAGCCCGGGCCGACCTGCTGGCCGAGCTGGACGCCTGGGCCACCCGGGCGGTGACCGGCCACTTCACCGGCCCCCGGCCGTGGGTGCCGTACTACAGGCTGCTCACCGCGCCGAGCGCGAAGCTGGTCGGGGCACGGCCCGCCGAGACCGTGGTGATGAACTCGCTCACCGTCAACCTGCACCTGCTGATGGTGTCGTTCTACCGCCCGACCCCGGGCCGGGACCGGATCCTGATCGAGGACGGCGCCTTCCCGTCGGACAGCTACGCCGTACGCAGCCAGGCCCGGCACCACGGCCTCGACCCGGACGAGGTGGTGGTACGGCTGCGTCCCCGCCCGGGCGAGGAGACGCTGCGGACCGAGGACGTGGTCGGGTACCTCGACCGGGAGGGGCACCGGGTGGCGTTGGTCCTGCTCGGCGGGGTCAACTACCTCACCGGAGAGGTGCTGGACATCCCGGTGATCACCGACGCCGGCCACCGGGCCGGTGCGCTGATCGGCTGGGATCTCGCACACGCGGTCGGGAACGTGCCGCTCGCCCTGCACGACTGGGACGTCGACTTCGCCGCCTGGTGCACGTACAAGTACCTCAACTCGGGGCCGGGTTCGCTGGCCGGGGCGTTCGTCCACGAACGACACCTCGGCGACCCGGCGGTCAACCGGTTCGAGGGCTGGTGGGGCACGGACGAGGCGACCCGGTTCGAGATGGCTCCGGTCTCCCGCCCGCCGGCCACCGCCGACGCCTGGGTGATCTCCAACCCTCCGGTGCTGGCGATGGCCCCGATGCGTACCTCGTTGGCGATCTTCGACGAGGTCGGGATGACCACGCTGCGGGCCCGCAGCCTCCGGCTGACCGGCTATCTCGAAGACCTGCTCGACCGGATCACCCCGACCCGGCCGATCGAGGTGATCACCCCCCGGAACCCGGAGCGGCGCGGCTGCCAGCTCTCCGTCCGGGTCGGCCGGGGTGGCGCGGCCGAGCTGACCAAGCGGCTCTCCCACGAGTACGGCGTACTCGTCGACGACCGGGAGCCGGACATCATCCGGTTGGCGCCGGTGCCGCTGTACTCGACGTACCACGACTGCTGGCGTGCGGCCGACGCGCTGGCGCACCTCGTCGAGGAGGGGTAACCCGTCCCAAGGTGAGCCGATCTCGGCTCTGGTCTGGGAAGTGACGCGCCGAAGGAATCGACGTACATCCGACGCAACCTTCCCTGGCTACAGACTGTCCTCTATATGTTCCGGAAAACGTCACAACCCGGCACAGGAGGACAGATGACAGCAAGATCGACAAGGTGGGGCGGCGGTCTGCTGACCGCCGCCCTTGTCGTATCGATCGGCGGGCTGGCCGGCCCGGCCGGCGCCGCACCCGGCGCAGACGAGCCGACCCGGGGCACACCGACTCACCAGGCGGTCCAGCCGGCCCGCACGGTCACCCTGCTCACCGGCGACCGGATCACCGTGAACCGGCACGGCAACCCGTCGGTCCGGCCCGGCCCCGGTCGGACCGGCATCCCGATCCAGGCGTACCGGCGCGACGGGCGGCTGCACGTGGTGCCGGCGGACGCCGTACCCCTGGTCCGGGCCGGCCAGGTCGACGCCCGGCTCTTCGACGTCACCACCCTGCTGGAGTTCGGCTACGACGACCGCCGTACCGACCTGCCGCTGATCCTCACCTCCGGAGCCTCTGGAGCCTCCGGAGCCTCTGGAGTCGCCAGCGCAGGCGGTGCGGCGCGGAGTGCGGCGGTGGCCCGGCGGCACGGCGCCGAGGTGGTACGGGAACTGTCGGCGGTCGACGGCGCCGCGGTCCGGGCGGCCAAGCCACGGCTGGCCGACCTCTGGCGGGACATCGCCGGCGGGGCGGGGGACGCCGGTGCGCGCCGTGGACTCTCCACCGTCTGGCTCGACGGGCTGCGCAAACCCACCCTGGAACACAGCGTGCCGCAGATCGGCGCACCCGCCGCCTGGCAGGCCGGACTGGACGGCGCCGGCGTCACCGTCGCGGTACTCGACAGCGGAATCGACGCCGACCACCCGGACCTCGCCGGGCAGGTGGTCGGGCAGGCGAACTTCACCGAGGGCGAGGAGGACGACCTCGACCGGTACGGACACGGCACCCACGTCGCCTCGACCATCGCCGGCACCGGCGCCGCCTCCGAGGGACGGAACCGGGGCGTCGCGCCCGGCGCGAAGCTGCTCGACGGCAAGGTCTGCGCCGAGTTCGGCTGCGCCGAGTCGTGGATCCTCGCCGGCATGCAGTGGGCCGCCGAGCAGGGCGCCACGGTGGTCAACCTCAGCCTGGGCGGCATGGACGGCCCCGAGGTCGACCCGGTCGAGGAGGCCGTCAACACCCTCACCGCCGAACACGGCACGCTCTTCGTGATCAGCGCCGGCAACGCCGGAGCCGAGGGCACCGTCGGCTCGCCGGCCAGCGCGGACGCGGCGCTCGCGGTCGGCGCGGTCGACCGCGACGACAACCTCGCCGACTTCTCCAGCCGGGGACCCCGGGTCGGCGACGGCGGCCTCAAACCAGAGATCACCGCCCCGGGTGTGGAGATCGTCGCCGCCCGCAGCTCCGACGCCTTCCCCGGCGAGACCCCGGAGCCGTACGTCGCCGCCTCCGGCACCTCGATGTCCGCGCCGCACGTCGCGGGCGCGGCGGCGATCGTCGCGCAGCGGTACCCGCAGCTGCGGGGCCCGGCGTTGAAGGCGACCCTGATGGCCGCCGCGGTGCCCCACCCCGACCTGAGCGTCTACGCGCAGGGCGCCGGACGGGTGGACGTGGCCCGGGCGGTCAACCAGACCCTGGTCACCGACCCGCCGAGCATCGGCTTCGACCGGCAACTCTGGCCGCACGACGACGACAGCCCGGCAACCGAGACCGTCACCTACACCAACAGCGGGACCAGCCCGACGACGCTCGACCTCGCGGTCACGGCGACCGGACCGCAGGGCGCACCGGCCCCGGCCGGAATGTTCACCCTGAGCACGTCGACGGTGACCGTGCCGGCCGGTGGGACCGTCGAGGTGACCGTCACCGCCGACACCCGGATCACCGGTCCGGACGGCCACTACACCGGACGGCTGGTGGCCAGCGCCGGCGGGACCCCGGCCGTGCAGACCCCGTTGGCGATCGACCGTGAGGTGGAGAGCTACGACGTCACGGTGACACACCGCAACCGGGCCGGCGCCGAGACCACCAACTACCGGACCGCGCTCTTCGCCGACGACGGCGTCGGCCTCCGGGCGTACGACGCCTTCTCCGACACCGGTACGGCGACCGTGCGGCTGCCGAAGGGTCGTTACACGCTGCTCAGTTTCGTCGGCGAGGACGAGCCGGCGGAGCAGGACCCGGAGCATCCCGTCCACCAGACCAGTCTGCTGGCCCAGCCCACCCTGGAGGTGGCCGGGGCGACGACGGTGACGGTGGACGCGGCCAAGGCCGGCGAGATCGCGGTGACCGTGCCCCGGGCCGACGCCGAGCGGTACTTCGCCGAGGTCAGCGCCGAGCTGCAACGACCTGAGGCGATCGCCGGCTTCAGCCTGCTCGGCTTCGTCGGCGACACCCTGTACGCCGGCCAACTCGGCGACAGCGCCCCGGTGGACGGGTTCGCCAGCCGGGTCTCCGGCGTCTGGGCCGAGGTCGACGAGGAGGGTTCGCCCGCCGGCAGCCCGTACCTCTACCAACTGGGCTGGTTCCGCGACGGCGGACTGTTCACCGGCCTGACCCGGACGATCCGTCCTGCGGACCTCGCCACCGTCAGGTCGCGGTACGCCCGGCACGTCACCGCACCCGACAGCGGCGCCTGGACCGGCGACACGGCGATCCTGCCGGGTGTCATCGAGAGCGGCTGGACGGCACTGATGCCGTTCACCACCCCGTTCGAACGGACCGACTACTTCAACACCGACGGCGGCGTCCAGTGGGATCGGATGTTCGAGGAGTGGGTCCGCGGCGAGGACGGCTGGGAGGAGACCTTCTCCTTCTACGAGGAGAGCGGGCTGCGCTACCGGCCCGGCACGGTCACCCGCGCCCAGTGGAACCAGGGCGTCTTCGGGCCGTCCCTGGCCCAGCCACGGTGGCCGGAAGCCTGGGTCAGCCGGCTCGGGGACGAGATCCTGGTGGCACCGCCGATGTTCGGTGACGGCGCCGGCCGTCCCGGCGGTTCCCGTATCGACTCGGCGTCGGTGACGGTGTACCGCGACGACGTGAAGATCGGCGAGTCCCCCGAGACCGGTGGCATCTTCGAGGTCCCGGCCGCCGAGGCCGGCTACCGGGTCGAGGTGAAGGCGGAGCGGGGCGCCCCGTTCACCCACTCCACTCGGGTCGAGGGGACGTGGACCTTCCGGTCCGGGCACGTCACCGGAGAGGAACCGGCCCGACTGCCGCTGTCCAGTGTGCGGTTCAGCCCACCGCTGAACCAGGCGAACGCCGCCCCGACCGGCCGGTGGTTCGGCATCCCGGTCTCCGTCGAGCGGCAGCCGGACTCCGGAGCCGCCGGTGTCCGGTCTCTCAAGGTGGACGTCTCGTACGACGATGGTCGTACCTGGCGCAAGGCCACCGTGCTGGCGTTCGGCGGCAGCGGGGTGGTTCTGGTCCAACACCCGGACCGGGCCGGTTTTGTCTCGCTCCGGGCGGACGCCACCGACCGGGCGGGCAACACCGTGCGGCAGACGGTGATCCGGGCGTACGCGATCACCCGCTGACGGGCAGCCCATCCGTGGGACCGGTGGGGCCGGCGCGTGTCGGTCCCACCGGGGGCTGCTCCGGGGCGACGTCTCCGGCCGGCCGGTCCGCTGGGTCGGCCGGTCAGGGTGGTGGTCGGGGGGCGTGTTTGTGGTGCGGCTCGGGGGCCGTGTTGTGCTGGGGCCGGGGGCCGTGTTGCGGTGGGGGTCGGGGGCCGGACCACCCGCTCCGGGCGGTCAGGCTTGATCCCGTCGCGGGCGGTCCGGCCCCCGACCCGGCCCCCGCCGGGTGGACGCGACACCGCGTCGCGGGCGAGGACCGGCGTTCCGGTCCGCAACTCCGCGCGCACCCCAAAACCGCCGATCCGGCCCCCCGAGATCTGGCGGGCCTCGCTTTCCGATACCGTGAACGACGACCGGACCGGGCGGTTGACATGGTCGTCAGCTCCGCCGGCCGGCACGATGATCCCATTGTCGCCTGGGGGCGTTCAGGTTGTCTGTTTCCGAGACGTTGCTGATCTTCGTCGCCATTCCGCTCGCCGCCGTACTGGTCATCACGGCACTGTCGCGGATCGGTCGGAGCGGCGGCACCGGCTCCAAGCGGTACCGCCCGGGACGACCGTTCGATTTCACCCCGGTCTGGTTCCTCTCCTCGCCCGAGCACCTGACCGAGTCCGCCCGGACGGCGCTGCCGGAGGGTGCGGACGCCCGGGAGCTGACCAGTGGCGAGATCGAGACCATCAGCGCGCCGGCGCGCGCTGGCGTGACAGGGGGCGCAAGTGACCGCTGGTAAGAGTGTGGCGACGACCGACCTGCCGGAGTCGCGGACCGCGCATCCGGCGGGCCGTCCGGACGTACTCAACGGTCCGTTCACCACCCGCCAGCTGCTGCGCATCGACGACGCGCTGCGGGTCGCCGACCAGTCCACCGGCCTGATCTTCACGGTGTACGTCGGTCCGCTGGACGAGCCGATCCGCGAGCACGCCCAGCGGCTGCACGCCGGGCTGGTCGACCCGGCCCGGGCCGTACTGATCGCGTTGTCGCCGAACCAGCGGGTGCTGGAGGTGGTCACCGGCTCGGAGGCGCGCAAGCGGATCCCGGACCGGGACGCCCGGCTCGCCGCGCTCTCCATGGTGGCCGCCTTCGGTGGCGGCGACCTGGCCGGCGGCATCATCACCGGTCTCGACCAGCTCGCCACCCGGGCCGGCCGAGCCGCCTGACCGACTGCTGAAACAGCCGGGCGACGGACGTCGCCCGGCTGTTTCGCATCTGGTGCTCCGGTGCGCGTTCCGATCAGGGTCGGGTGAATCCTGGGCGGTGTCGGTGCCTCCGGGGGGTCTGTCGGCCGCCGTCGAACCGGTCAGGCGGACCAGTCGGCGGGCGCGACCCGGACCGGGAAGGGCAGCTGCGCCGTCTCGACCGCCCCGGCCGGAACCGAGTGACGGAGTTCGTAGTGCCCGGCCTCGGCGAGCTGGTAGAGGTGGGCGACCGGGCCGGACTTGGCCCGCTCGATCCGCCAGTACCAGTCGATCTCCGCCTCGGCGTACAGGCCGAGTTTGGTGAACCGGTCGTGCCGGCGGCTGCTCGGCGACTCGACCTCGACCACCAGCAGCACGTCGGCCGGCTCGGCCCACATCGCGTCGCTCGGCGCGGTCGGCCGGAGCACGGTGAGGTCCGGGATGGCGTTGCCGGCCGGGATCCGGACCCCGATCTCCCGGATCACCCGCCAACTGGCGGGCAGCTGCGACCGGAGCGCGGCCCGGATCTCGTCGGCCAACTCGTGATGCGTGAAGTCGGCCGGTGGCGCCGCGTGCAGGCTCCCGTCGATGATTTCGTAGCGGTGGCCGTCCGCGGGGAGGCTGAGCAGGTCCTTCTCGGTCCAGCCCTGCTCGGGCGGACGCCACTCGTAGTGCGGCTGAACCAACGGATCCACCTCCGTCGAGAAGCCTAGCCGTCGGACGGCGCCGGTGCCGTCCGGTGCCAACACGAGTCGGGGGCGGGCGGGCGG
>NZ_JBDPMH010000044.1:0-53703 GCF_039871735.1 Plantactinospora sp. B24E8 | reverse complement strand
GTCGGTCAGCGCCTCCTCGCTCTGGCCGCTGTGATCTGGCACAACACCAACATCGGCGCACCCAACCCACGATCACTCATCGCGTACGACCATTGACCAGCAAAGATTTAGGACTCAATCATCTAGGTTTCTATATGCTCGGCCATCGCACCAGGAGTCGTCGCTCCACCATCCCCACGAGGCAGATCAAGTCCGGGCTACGCCTACGAACCCCCGCTTCGGTCGCAGGATCGGTGACGACGGGCCAGCCGACGCACCTGAGCGAAGGCTGGCTAAACAGCAGCGGTCACCGCCGTTGCCGGGCAGACTGCCCGCTCAGGGCTCCCGCATCCACGTTGCCGGATCGGTGATGAAGATTCCCTTGCCCTGGTGACGCCGGATCACCCGCAACGCCTCCAGCCGCGCGTACGACATCTGTACGGTGCCGTGACTGACGTCGTACTGCGCACGCAGCTCAGCAATCGAGGGCAGCTTGTCCCCCGGCTTCAGCCTCCCCGATCTGACGTCGGCGATGATCTCGTCGGCTATCCGCCAGTAATCCGGCATCTCAGGCATGGCGCTCCTTGCGTGGCACGCCAATTCGATCACATGACACCCCCACTCAACAAGCTGCATTGACTTATCTAGCTGTACTAGATATGTTTCCTGATGAGCCGCTCCTCGCGTGGCAACGAGATCGGCTCACCTGCGGTCGGGGCGGGTGCACACGTCCCGACCTTTCCTGGACTGCCCTGCTGTCGTACCGCCGAACGAGGCTGCGGTGGCAGGTGCCGGGCGGGCCGGTCACGGCCGGCAGGTGGACGGCCCGCCCTTCCAGTTCGGACCAGAGGGAGGTATTGGCAACCGCGCCCACCGCTCGACCCCGGGCAGCCCCGGCCCGAGACGGTACCCCCACGACGGGAAGGATCGAGGTGGCACAGATCTATCGAAGTGGTCACGCCTACGGCGGCGGCCAACCGGACCGCTGCCCCCGCTCGAGGTACGGACCCGCGAGTTCGCGCCGCGCCGACGCGGCATCGACCCAGCGGAGGTACGCGCCTTCCAGCGCAGACTGGCCGACGAGCTGGCCGCTACCCTGCAGGAGCTACGGATCGCCTGCCAGGAGAACGACCGGCTCAAGCGGGCGCTACGAGACTGGCATACCCAGCACGCCCGCCGGTGCGACCCGGAACAGCGGTCCCGGGGCAACACCGGCCGCTGGTAGCCGGCAATGCCCTCGCAATGGTGGTCGCCCCCGGACGGTCGACGTCAGCCAGCCGCCCCGATCACCCCTCCCCCACCGCCCGGACCGTCGCAATGGTGGTCGGCCCCGGAGGTCGACATCAGACCGTGATCGAGAAGGTGGTGTCGGCGCTGAGCCGGGACGGCCAGGGGCTTCGTCGCCGGATCGGCGTCGGAGGCTGCCCGCCGTTACGGGCCATCGACGGCCGACTAGGCTGCCGGGGTGGCGGACGGTGGCTTCCGGCTGAGTGTGGACTATGGCACGTCGCACACTGTGGCCGTGATGCGCTGGCCGGACGGGCGTACCCGTCCACTGTTGTTCGACGGTTCGCCGCTGCTCTCCTCGGCCACCTGCGTCGAGGACGGCGGCACGATCCTGTCCGGTCAGGACGCCACCGGCGCGGCCCGGCGGCGGCCGCACGGCTTCGAGCCGTATCCGAAGCGGCGCCTCGGCGAGAGCACTCTCTGGCTCGGTGACCGGGAGGTCGCCGTCAGCTCGCTGGTGGCCGCCACGTTGGCCCGGGTCGCAGACGAGGCCGCTCGGGTCGCGAGGCCGGGCGAGCCCGGATCGGTACTGCTTACCGTGCCCGCCACCTGGGGGCCGACCCTGCGGGCGCTGCTGGTGGCCGCCGCCGTCGAGGCCGGCCTGCCCGAGCCCCGGCTCGCCGCCGAGCCGGTCGCCGCCGCGAGCTACCTGGTGGGGGCCGGTGAACTGGCCGTGCCGGCCGGCGGTCACGTCGCCATCTACGACCTGGGCGCGGGCACCTTCGACGCGACCGTGGTCCGCCGCACCGCGACGGGCGGCTTCACCGTGCTGGCCACCGACGGGCTGTCGCAGACCGGCGGGCTGGATCTCGACGCGGCGCTCGTCGGCCACATCGGTCGGGTGCTGGCTGACCGCGACCCGGTCCGGTGGCGGCGGCTGACCGCACCCGACGACGACGCCGACCGCCGCGCCGCACTGGCCCTCTGGGACGAGGCCCGTCGGGCGAAAGAGAGCCTGAGCCGGACCTCGGTCGGTTACCTGCACGTCCCGCTCTTCGACGAGTCGGTGCCGGTCGGCCGGGAGGAGTTCGAACGTCTGGCCCGGGTGGTGCTGGACCGCACCGTCGAGGTGATGATAGCGGCGGTCCGCTCGGCCGGCACCGGAGCGGAACCGGCCACGGTCGTCCTGGTCGGGGGCGCGAGCCGGATCCCGCTGGCGGCCACCCTGCTGCACCGGGCCCTCGGGGTGGCGCCGATCGTCACCGAGCAGCCGGAACTCGTGGTCGCCGAGGGCGCCCTCGCGGTACCGCCGGACGACATGCTGCCGGCCGGCCCGGCCCCGGCACCACCCGCCCCGCCGCTCCCGGCACCGCTCCCCCCTGCGGCCACAGCACCGACTGGCCCGCCGGTCCCAGCACCAGCCGGAACGCCACCGCCCGCCTCAATGCCGACCGCCCCTCCGACGTCACCACCTCCGACCGGCTCTCCGGCGCCGGAGCCCAGCACGTCAGCCCCGGTACCGGTGCCGGGAGCCGACCCGTCGGCCGGCGTCCCGGGCCGGTCGGCGCCGTCCCGGGCACGCGGCCGGGTCCTGCTCGCCGGGGTACTCGTGCTGGCCGTGCTGGCCGTCGCCGTGGTGCTGCGCCCGTGGGACTGGTCCGGCGGTGGGGACGCCGGCCCCACGCCGGGCTCGCAGCCGACGCCGACCTTCGCCGACGGCACCACCATGCGAAGGTTGCAGGCAGCGGGGCGGATCGTGATCGGCAGCAGGTTCGACCTGCCCGGCACCGGTTACCGGGAACCCGACGGGACGATGTCGGGGTTCGACGTGGAGATCGCCCGGCTGATCGCCAGTGAACTCGGCCTCGACCCCGCCGGCGTGCAGTGGACGGAGGCTTCGTCGACGGACCGGGAACAGCTCCTCGAGCAGGGCGCGGTCGATCTCGTCATCGCCACCTACACCATCACCGAGACCCGCGCCCACCGCGTCGCGTTCGCCGGGCCGTACCACCTGCCGGGGCAGCAACTGCTGGTACGCGCCGACGAGACCACGATCACCGGCCCGGAGTCGATACCGACCGGCCGCCGAATCTGCACCGTCACCGGTACTCCACACCGTAGCCGGCTCGAAGAGCAGCTCGGCCGGTCGTTGGCGACGACCTCGCTCGGCAGCTACCAGGAATGCGCCGAGGCGCTGCTGATGCGCGGGGTCGACGCGATCACCGGGGACGGGTCGGCCCTGGTGGGCCTGGTCGCCGGCAGCGACGCGGGATTCCGGCTGGTGGGCCGGGCATTCGACCCGCAGCCGTACGGGATCGGCCTGCGCAAGGATGACGAGCCCTTCCATGTGTGGCTCACCGAGACGTTGCGGCGGATCATCGCCGACGGTCGCTGGCGGGCCGCCTGGCGGCGCACCCTCGGCCAGTACGACAAGCAAGAGCCGACAATTCCTGAGGTCCGCTGAGTTCAGAGCGGTCTTCGCATCGTGCCCCAACGCGTCGATTCAACCCTCGTCACCGACGACGGGCCTGAGCCCGTACTCCACGTAGCCAGCGCCTGCGCCCACGATCACCACTGCATCCAGCCAGCAGCCGTCGACGCTGCCTTCCCCGACGACTTCCCACCTGAGCTCGCCCACGGCCGACACATCCGGGCCCTCAGGGGCGACTCAAAGCCGGTCCGAACCCGGTCGACCGCCGCGAGCGCGGTTCAGCCCACAAGCCGGGGACACTGAGTTTGGTCAGGTACCGGACCGCCGCGTTGACCGGGCGGGCCGGGCGGCGATCCAGGTCCGGGTCCGGCGGTAGCCGATCCCGAGCATCGTGGCGACGGCGACCGTCAACACGTACCACCAGAGGTCGCCGTCCCGGGTGGTCAGCTCGCCGTACCGGTTGGCGAGGAACCCGGTGAAGACCAGTACCGACAGCCCGCCGACCCAGGACACGGCTCGCAGGTCGGCGACCCGGGCCGCGAAGACGCCGGCCGCCAGGGCCATCACCACCAGTCGCGCCGGCAGCTCCCGGGGCGGGAACAGGGCCCCCGCCACGCAGGCGGCCAGCACGACAAACACCGATCCGACGCCGACGTTGATCCCGGTCGGCGTACGCCCCGCCCGGTCGGACTGCACCCCGGAGCCGGAACTGGACATCTCCCCCACCTCACTCCGACGCCCGACGGCACCGGGCGTCCACCCGGACCGGGGAAGGGCTCCGGCACACCGCCACCGACCCAGGTCAACGCAGGATCGGGCGGCCGCCAACCGGCCTTGACGCGTTCCCGACGGGGAGCGCCGGTTTCCGCACGTCCCGCCGACGGGCCGGCGACAGACCGCCGACGTGATGACGGGCCGGCAACAGACCGCCGTCCTGATGACGGGTCGGCGACAGACCGCCGACCCGGTGACAAACCGCCCACCGACCTGACGATCGGCCGCTGACCAGCGCAGCGCCGGACCGGTGACCCGCCCGGCCAGAAGGGCCGTATCGGCGGCATGGGGAAGCGGGCCGTCGCCGTAGCGGCGGCGTCAAGACCCCTGGCGGACCGACCGCCGCCAGGGCGACCGTCGTCGCCGTGACCACATCCGTCCGTTCTGCTGGAGGCGTCCGATGACCCTGGCGGAGATCCTTCCCTCCCTGCGCACCTCGCTGCGGACACCGCTGGAGGAGGTCTGGCCGGCCACCGCGTCCTGGGGCGCGCACGGTGACCTGTTCGTCGGTGGGGTCGGCCTGGCCGACGTGGCTGCCCGGTATGGCACCCCGACCTACCTGCTCGACGAGGGCGACGTACGGGCCCGCTGCCGCGACTACCTGGCCGCGTTCGGTCCGGACAACGTGGCGTACACGGCGAAGGCGCTGCTCAGTCGGGGTGTCGCCCGATGGGTGGCCGAGGAGGGGCTACGGCTCTACGTCGGTTCGGCGGGTGAGCTGCGGGTGGCGCTGGCGGCCGGCTTCCCCGCCGACCGGGTGGTGCTGTACGGCAGCGCGAAAACCCCCGAGGACCTGGTCGCGGCGTACGCGGTCGGGGTCGGCACGATCGTCGTCGAGTCGGTCGGGGAGATCACCCGGCTCGCCGCGACCGCTCCGCCCGGCCAGCGGGTGCTGCTGCGGGTGATCGGGGCGACCGACCCGGCCGACGGCGTCGACCGTCGCTTCGGGCTGCGGATCGCCTCCGGGGACGCGGCGGCGGCGGTGGCCCGGATCGTCGCCCAGCCCCGGTTGACCCTGGTCGGGATGGACTGTTCGGTCGGCCACCAGGTCAGCCGGTTCAACCGCTACGAAGACGAACTGCACGTGGTGCTGGACTTCCTGGCCGCGATGCGGGCCCGGCACGACGTCGAGGTGACCGAACTGAACCTCGGCGGCGGACACGCCGTCGCCTACTCCGGTGGTGACCCCAGCCTCGCCCTGGCCGCCTTCGCCGGACGGATCCGGGGTGTGCTGCGGCTGGTCGCGGAACGCCACGAGCTGCCGGTGCCCCGGCTGACCGTCTCGCCGGGCCGGGCGATCGTGTCCCGGGCCGGGGTCACCCTCTACCACGTCGTCTCGGTGACCCGGGACCAGGACGGACGCGGCCTCGTCGCGGTCGACGGCGGGATGACCGACTGCCCGTCGGGCGCGCTCTGCGGTGCCCGGCACAGCGCGGTGCTGGTCGGGCGCCCGACCTCCGCCCCGTCGGTGCCGACCTGTGTGGTGGGCCGGCACAACGACGTCGACGACGTGGTCGTACCGACCCTGGCGCTGCCCTCCGACGTACGCCCCGGTGATCTGCTCGCGGTGGCCGGCACCGGCGCCTACCACCACAGCCGGGCGTCCAACTACCACCTGGTCGGCCGGCCGCCGCTGCTCGCGGTCCGCGACGGCCGGGTCAACACCCTGGTACGCCGGGAGTCTCCGGAGGATCTGCTCCGCCGTGACGTGGACGAGCCGGGCTGCTGCTGATCACAGGTCCCCGGCGGCCGGGCGCGGCCTGTCGGGCCGCCCGCCACGTGTGGTGGGCGGCCCGTGGCCGTCAGGGGAGGTACCGCACCTCGGGGAAGGCCCGGCTCGGACCGTCGAGTAGCCGGCTCCGGATGCCGCGGAGATGACGGTCGAAGAAGGCCAGCGGGTAGGCCTGCTGGATCCGGGTCGCGCGGGCCGGGTCCAGCGTGCCGATCCAGCCCTCGAGCTCCTCGTCAGTCCAGCCCATCAGCCTCGCCAGCTGCGGGATCAGCGACTGGTGGTCGCAGTAGGCGCCGTGCCGGGCACCCTCGGCCTGCACGTTGAGCCGCCATCCGCGCAGGAGTTGCCAGAACTCCTCGACGGGTGGGGCGTCGACCCGGTTGAAGTCTGCGGTCATCAGCATGAACGGCCGGTCCAGGGCTGCGGGCCGTGGTCCCGACTCCATCGGGCCGTCGAAGCTGAGACCGGCCCGCACCCGGCTGTCCACGTTCATGACCAGGGCGGCGGCGGTGGCGCCCTTCGAGAAGCCGTACACGCCGACGTGGCGCAGGTCGAGGGCGGCGGCCAGGCCGGCGGGCAGCGGAAGGTGTCCGGGGTTGCGGCCGGCGGCGATCTTCTCGAGGCGGTCGAGAACAAAAAGGATGTCGTCGGCGTGGGTCCAGGGTGTGGTCGACTCGTCGTCGGGGACGGCGAGCCGGCCGTCGGGGAACTCGACGTAGGCGTCGTGGGGGTGGTCGACGGTGGCCACGACGTAGCCGTGGCTGACCAGTTCCTGCGCCACGACGGTGGCCTCGGAGCGGTGGCCGTTGGCGCCGTGCGAGAACAGGATCACGGGGTAGCGGCCGGGGCGCACCGGCGCGCCGTCGCGGCCCGACGTGAGTGGTCCCGCCGCCACGTCGGGGTCGAAGCCGTTGTCCTCGAGGAGTGCCCGCAACGGCGCGGCCGGCATCCACGGGGTTCGCGGATAGTGCCGGGCGCCGGGCGTGGCCGGGTACCAGACGCTGGCCATCGTGCTGCGGTCGGCGAGGTGCAGCGACACGGTACCGACCGGATGCGGGCCGGTGGGTGCGGGCAACGTGAGCCGGACCGGGGCGGCCGTCACCCGGCTGGCACCGGCAGCCGTGGCGAGCGGGACGGCCAGGCCGGCGGCGAGCAGGCTGCGGCGGGTCAGGGGCATTTGTCCTCCGTGGTGGTTTCGACGCGGGCGATCAGCACCTTGAGCCGGCGGATCTCCTCGGCGAGGGCGGTGTTGCCGGCGGGGGTGAGGGTGATCCAGGTGCGGCCACGTTTGCCCTCGTAGCCCTTCTCGATGTCGATCAGACCGGCCGTCTCCAGCACGCTCAGGTGCTTGGAGAGGTTGCCGGCGGTCAGGTCGAGCTGGATACGCAGGTAGCCGAACTCGACGCGCCGTGCCTCGTGCGCGATGGCGAGGATGCCCAGCCGCACCCTCTGGTGCACGACCTCGTCGAGGCCGGTGGCCGGGTGGTCGGACGGGTCCGGGGTGTCGGTCGCGGCGGTCACCGCCGCCTCCGGCGGGCCACCGAGAAGCCGATCCCGCCGGCCAGGAGCACCGTGCCGGTGATGAGCTGGGGCGTCGTCATCGACAGCCGGAGCTGGGTGTCCGCCGCCGACATGAACGACAGGAGTGCCCAGTCCGGCGGTACGGCGCCCTCGGTCGTCGGCAGTACCAGCAGCACCAGCGCCAGGTAGCCCAGGGTGAACAGCAGCAGCGGGACGTTGCGTTCCAGGCGGGCCAGCACGAGCAGCGCAAGACCGATCAGGCCCCACGGGGCGATCAGCCGGTCCAGCACGATCCACCAGAACGGCGACGGACCGCCCCCGAACGGCGGGTGGCTCGGGAGGTAGAGCGCCGCCGCCACATACGCCGTGGTGAGGACGCCGGCAGTCACGGCACCGGTGATCGCGTACGGCAGCACGCGGGCCCCCAGCCCTTGCGCCCGGGCGGCCCGCACGTAGCTGACCGCGATCGCCGCGTAGCCGAGCAGGAGTGCCGGCGGCCAGTAGTAGAGCAGGCCGCGCCGCGCGAACATGCAGCCGTCGGCTTCGCACCGCACCGTCATGAAGAGCCAGTCGAACGGGATGGCCAAGAAGGTCGCCGCGGCCAGCACCAGCAACGCGACCCAGGTCAGGCGCTGGTCGCGGCGCACGCGGCCGGCGAGGATGCGCATGTCGGAGAGGAGGCGGCGGGGGTCGTCGCCGGCCGACACCGAGTCAGTGGTCATAGCAATAGGTTTCCACAGCAAACCTATTTGCACTACCCCCAACTTGGCGAAACACAGTTCAACCCAGACCTGCCCCGATGGACCCAGCCGTCGACGCGGCCGCGCGCCGGGCCGGCCAGAGCCGGAGCACGCTGGCGAGCAGCAGCCCGACGCCGGTGGTCGCGGTGACGGCGGCCACCACGTCGATGAGGTAGTGCTCGCCGAGCAACACCCGACTGGCCGACACCAGCAGCACCGCGCCGACCGCGACCGTCAGCACCGGTCGGCGCCATCCCGGACCCAGCCGCCAGGCGAGCAGTACCGCAGTGAGCGCGGCGGCGGTCACCACCACCGCGTGGCCGCTCGGATAGGTCCAGTCCGCCGCCGCGACCGGCGGGCCGGGTCGCTGGAAGACGACCTGCAGCAGCAGGGCGCTCGCGGAACCGAGCAGCAGGAGCAGGTGCCGGGCGAGTGGTCCGGCCGCCCGCCGCCGATCCCGCCAGAGCAGCCGGCCGGCGACCACCAGCAGCAGGGCCAACGCCGCCAGGGTGCCGACGCCGCTGACCACGGTGGCCACCGCCGCCACGGGCACGCCCGGTGCGGCGTACAGGTGGGCCAGCAGCCAGGCGTCCAACGGCGGTACGTCGTCACCGAGCAGCACGCCGACCAACGACACCGTGGCGAGGCCGGCGGCCCCGCCCAGAAGCACAACACGGCGGTCGGCAGGCGGACCGGCCGGAACGAGGTCAGGACTGATCGACATACCGACAGTCTGGGAGTTCCGCCGGCCGCCCGACCTCCGTCGACGCCCTGAGATCCCCCGGAGATACCCCGCCCCCTGATGGCCGACGTACCCCCGGGGCCGGCCGCCGCAGACCGCTATCGTGGCGGAAATCGTCAAGACGGCGTCATTGCCGCCGGCTCCGATCCGCCGCGACCATGGGTGCATGAACCGCCGCCGGATCGTCTTCGTGCTCTTCCCCGGATTCCAGGTCCTCGACCTGACCGGCCCGCACGAGGTGTTCACGCAGGCCGAGCGGCTCGCGCCCGGCTACTCGCTGGAGACCGTGACGGCGACCGGCGAACCGGTCACGTCCAGTGGTGGCCTGACCTTCACCCCGACCAGCGGCATCGGGGCGGGCGACGGCGAGCCGATCGACACCCTGATCACGGTCGGCGGGCCGGGTCGGGTACGGGCCTGCGCCGACGGGCGGCTGGTCGACTGGCTCGGCACGGCCGCCGCCCGCTCCCGGCGGATCGCCGCCGTCTGCACCGGCGCGTTCCTGCTCGCCGAGGCGGGGCTGCTGGACGGCCGGCGCGCGGTCACCCACTGGGCGAGCTGCGCGGAACTCGCGCAACGGTATCCGGCGGTCACCGTCGAACCCGACCCGATCTTCGTCCGGGACGGTACGGTCTGGACCTCGGCCGGGGTCACCGCCGGCCTCGATCTGGCGCTCGCGCTCGTGGAGGCGGACCGGGGCGCCGAGACGTCCCGGACGATCGCCCGGCGCCTCGTCATGTTCGTGCAACGCCCCGGCGGTCAGACCCAGTTCAGCACCCAGCTCGCCGCGCAGCGTCCGAGCCGTACACCGCTGCGCGACGTGCAGACCTGGATCGCCGAACACCTCGCCGACGATCTCGGCGTGCCGGTACTCGCCGCCCGGGCCGGCATGAGTGAACGGCACTTCACCCGGGTCTTCGCCGCCCAGACCGGACAGACCCCGGCCGCGTACGTCGAGGCGGCCCGCGTCGAGGCCGCCCGGCGGCTGCTGGAGAGCACCGACGGCACCGGCGAGACGATCGCCCGGCGCTGCGGCTTCGGCACCGTCGAGACGATGCACCGCTGCTTCAAACGAACCGTCGGGGTCACGCCCGGCCGCTACCGACAGCACTTCGCCGACCGAGGAGAACTCTGATGCGCATCGTCATCCCGCTGTTCGAGCGGTTCACCGCCCTCGACGCGGTCGGCCCGTACGACGTACTCAACCACCTGCCCGGCGCCAAGGTGGTGCTCGCGGCGGCCGAGGCGGGGCCGGTCCGGGACGGCGCCGGCCGGCTCGCGCTCACCGCAGACGCGGCGCTGGCCGACATCACCGCCTGTGACGTGCTGGTGGTGCCCGGCGGCCCCGGTGCCCGCGACTACCCGGCCGACGGACCGCTGCTGGACTGGCTCCGCCGGATCCACCCGGGCACCCGGTGGACCACCTCGGTCTGCACCGGTTCGCTGCTGCTCGGCGCCGCCGGGCTGCTGACCGGACGCACCGCCACCACCCACTGGGCCCGGACCGGGCAGCTGGCGTCGTACGGCGCGACGTACACCCCGAAACGGGTGGTCGTCGACGGCAAGCTGATCACCGCCGCCGGTGTCTCGGCCGGGCTCGACATGGCGCTCACCCTGGTCGCACGCCTCGCCGACCGACTCACCGCCGAAGCCATCCAGCTCCTGATCGAGTACGACCCGCAACCGCCCTTCGACGCCGGGTCCCTGGCGAAGGCGTCCCCGGCGGCCCGGGAGCGACTCAGGACTCTCTGACCGCCGCGCCGACGCCCCGGTCCGCCAACCGAGGCGGGCGACCGCGAGGGTACGGATGCCGGGCACGAAGGTTGCCGATCAACCGGCGGCGCCGTCGCCGGTGAAACCCTGCTGAAAGGGCGATGAAGACTCGTCTCGATAGCGTCGCGCCGACATCCGGATCCGATCAGCCGCGGAGGTAGGCGATGAGACGTGGACGCACGATCGTCGGGACACTCGGCGTCGCCGTGGGCATGCTGGTTCTTGCCCTGGCCGGCGCCCCGGCACAGGCGGCCCCGACGTCCCCGGTGACGGACTCGACCGTCATGGCCGCGTCGCCGGGTATCTCGCCGGCCGCCGAGCGGGTCACGCACGTCGGCCGGTACGACTTCGCGGACCACCCCTGTCCGCTCGGCCGGGCCTGCCTGGCCGTCTGGGACGACACCGTCAGTCAGTGGAAGGTCTTCCACCTGTACCGGTGCGGCGTGTACACGCTGTCGAACTGGTACGACCTGGGGGCGATGAAGAACAACCAGACCGGCAACGCCGCGGTGCGGACCTACGGATCCGGCGGTGGCCCGATCAGGACGTACCCGCCGAACGGCAACAACATCTACGAGGTCGACTGGTATCCGGTGTGGACAGTCAGGCCCTGCTGATCCCGGCCGGCGTCGGCGGTGGCGGTGGTCGCCCTGCTCGTCGTGGCTGACCGACGTTTCCGCCCGGCGACCGACCCTCTGCGGGCCGGCCCGGCCGTACGGTGCCCCGCCGGAGTCACCCCGATGTGCGGATGTCGTCGAGTTCGGTCTGCCCCTCGCTGGCGCGGTCGGGCAGGAGCAGCAGCGTGACGGCCCGTTCCAGCCGGGCACCGATGCGTTCCCAGCCCCGTACGGCGGTGCGCAGCACATCCCGGTCGCCGGTGAGCCTGCCGGGCCCGGGCCCGGGCCAGGCAGGCTGCCGCCCAGGCGTTGTCGGCGCCCGCCGGTTCGGCCCGGGTGAGCAGGTCCGCCGCGTCGGGCAGTTCGGCGACCACGGCGGCGATCGGCACCGGCCTGCCGGTGTTCGGCCACTCGGGTGACTACCAGCGGCTCGACCTGGTCAACGCACAGGCGTTCGATTGCGGCATCATCGCCCTGCACTACGCGCCCAAGCGGTCCTGAACCTGGTCCGCCGACCGCGACGCCGGGTCGGTTGGTCCGGCGTCGCGGTCGGGACCCGCTCAGCCTCGCCCGAGCGAGGCGGGCGGAATCCCGGTGTACGCCCAGTGCGCCAGGGCCGTCCGGTCGAGCAGGACGATGTCGAGTTCCCGGGCGAGTTGCTGTCCGTCGCCGGCGGTGAACGAGCCGTTGGTCACGATCGCGCAGATGTCTCCCCGGTGGATGCTGCGGCAGGTGCCGGCGAAGCGCTGGATCGCGGCGCTGCCCACCCGGTTCGTCGGGCTGTGCCGCTTGCACTGCAACACGAGCCGCCGGTTGTCGGGGGTGGTCGCGACGATGTCCGCGCCCCGGTCGCCGGCCCGACCGCTGACCGTCACTCCCGAGAATCCGGAACGGGTGAGCAGCGCGGCCACCCACTGTTCGAACTGCGGACCGGTCATCGTGTCGGTGACCTCGACGTGCAGCGCCCGCGCCTGCTCCTCCGCCCGCTGGCGCTGGTTGGCCCGGACAACCAGGGTCAGCACGCCAGCTCCGGCGGCCAGCAGCCCGACCAGGATGACAACCGACCAGATCGGATGTCGCCGGACGAACTCGGTGACCAGCCACAGCGCCACCAGCAGGGCCAGACCGGCAAGCCACCAACCGGACCGGTCGGGGGTGGACCGGGCCGCCGGACGGCGGCGCGATACCCGGGGCGCCCGCCGGAGGCGGGAGGTGGTCGCACGTCGGGTGCGCTGGTGGCCCCTGACCCGGGTGCCGTCGCGTCGTCGGTACGAACGCACTCGAGACATCGAAACTCCTGTAACGAGAGGGTGTCCCAGTGTGACATTCGCGTACGACAATCCTGTCGTCCGCCAAGGTGGCAAGATCAGTTGGATCATCGGCGACAGGCGAGGAGGCAGGGTGGCGAACCGGTTCCTGCATCTGGTCCGGCACGGCGAGGCGACCGCCGACGGCAGGCTCACCGAACGGGGTGAGCAGCAGGCCCGGCTGGTGGGCCGGCGGCTGGCCGGGCTGCCGATCACCACGATCCAGCACAGCCCGCTCCCCCGGGCGGTCCGCACCACCCAACTGATCAGCGAGTGCCTGCCCGAGGTGCCGGTACAGGTGTCGGAGCTGCTGGACGACCACGTTCCGCCGGTACCCGACCCGCAGTCGCTTCCCGACGTCTACCTCCGGTTCCTCGACGGCGTGACCGCCGAGGAGTACGCCGTCGGAGCACGGCTCGCCGAGGCGGCGATCGCCCGGTACGCGGTGCCTGCCGAGGTCGACACCCACGACCTGGTCGTCACCCACAACTTCCAGATCGGCTGGTTCGTCCGGCACGCCCTGCACGCCCCCGGCTGGCGCTGGCTCGGCCTCAACCAGGGCAACTGCGCCCTGACCACGATCCTCTACCGTTCCGACCGCCCCCCGGCCCTGGTGCTCTTCAACGACATGGGGCACCTGCCGCCGGAACTGCGCTGGACCGGCTTTCCGGCGGACCAGCACGTCTGACCAGCCCGGTGCCCCGGTCAGCCCGGTCCACGCACCTGTCGGTCAACCCGACACCGACCGGACGGGC
Source organism: Plantactinospora sp. B24E8 (assembly GCF_039871735.1). Classification (NCBI taxonomy): domain Bacteria; kingdom Bacillati; phylum Actinomycetota; class Actinomycetes; order Micromonosporales; family Micromonosporaceae; genus Plantactinospora; species Plantactinospora sp. B24E8. The sequence goes on along the minus strand of NZ_JBDPMH010000044.1, from coordinate 40,105 downwards.
CCTTGCCATACTGGCCCGATGATCGCCCCGGTGCTGCAGACCGCCGTGTACGTCCGCTCCCCCGACCGGACGCAGGTCCTGCTGATCCATCGGAACAAGCGCCCGCAGGACGTCCACCACGGCAAGTACCTGAGCCTCGGCGGTCACGTGGAGCCCGGCGAGGACGTGCTGACCGGCGCCCGCCGCGAGGTCTACGAGGAATCCGGCCTGGTCACCGCCGACCTGGCGCTACGCGGCACGATGCTCTGGACCGGTTTCGGCCCTCGACGGCTGGACCTGCTGTGTTTCGTCTTCCGAGCGGACAGCTTCGACGGTACGCCGCACCTCGGCAATCACGAGGGCACCCTCGAGTGGGTACCGATCAACGACATGCACAGCAGGCCGATGTGGGACAGCGACCATCTCTGGCTGCCGATGGTCTTCGACGCCGATCCCCGACCGTTCCACGGCGTCATGCCGTACGACGGCGACCGGATGCTCGACTGGTCCTACCAGCGCTGATCGCGAACCCGGTACGTCCGACGGCACGACCGCCGCGACGGTCCCAGGGGACACCGGCCGCCGGGACCGGCACCCGAGCGGTTGATCCGGCACGACCGCGAGGGGCAGCGCACGCTCCGTACCGGTTCCTATGCTCCGAGGCATGGATCTGAAGAAGCGGACGGCCCTGTTGTCGAAGACCCGGGGCTGTGTGCTCGGCCTTCTCCTCGGTGACGCGTTGGGCGGGAGCGGCGGCACTGTCCCGATCAGCGGCGCGGTGCCGGCGACCAGCGCCGGCCAGCTCGTCTGTTTCGCCATCGAGGGCCTGATCCGGTTCAGCGTGCGGGGCAGTCATCGGGGGATCTCCAGCATGCCGGGTGTGGTCTGGCACGCGTACCACCGGTGGGGCGCCCTACAGGGTGTCAAGGACATCAAGCGCTGGCGGGATCGGGAGTGGCCGGACGGCTGGCTGGCGGACCTCTCCATCCTCGGCCACGGACGGGGCACCGCACCATCCATCGCGACGGTGATGCGGGGCGGGGAGATGGGCACCGTCAAGGAGCCGGTCGGTACCAGCGTCGACGCGTACGGGCTTGTCCTCAGCCTGCCGGTCGGGGTGATGTCCCTGCTCAGACCCGCCATGCGCGGCGAGTTCGCCGCCGACGTCGCAGCGCTGACCCACGGGCCGGAGGCGATCGAGGCAGCCCACCTCGCCGGCGCGATCGTCTACCAGCTCACCGAGGAACCGGAGCAGGAGCAGGACGTGGAAGCGAGCCGACGACGAGCGCGGAGCCCGGCGTCGACAGTGGACATACCGGCGGCGGTGCGGACGACTCTGGAGACCTGTGCCGAGGAGGCCGGCGGTGCGGCCGGGCAGGCCCTGGAACAGGCGTTGGCCGCGGCCGCGTCCCGACCCGCCGACCCTGCCGAACTGGCCCGGCTCGTACCCGACGACCGGGCGGTCTCCGCGCTGGCCGGCGGTGTCTATCTCGCCTGCTCGCTACGAGATCCACACGGGATCTTCGAGGCGCTGCTGCTCGCCGCCTCGGTCGGGCAGGGCGGGCACTTGGCCCGGGTCACCGGCGCGCTCCTCGGTACGGCGTACGGCGCCGACCTGCTGCCCGCCAACCGGATCGCCCGGTTGGAACTGGCCTGGGTGGCCGACACCCTGGCCCGGGACCTGCTCGCCGAACGACTCGACTCCCCGTCCGGCGGCGAGTACATCGACGGACCCGACCCGTACTGGTACCGCCGCTATCCGGGCTGGTGAGCCGACCATCGGGCGTGGGCCTGCCGGGTAACCGCCTCGGCGGTACGGCTCCGGGCCGGGCGGTGGCGCGAGGGTCGGCCACCGCCCGCGCCCCGGGCCGGAAGGTGCGCTGGTGACGGGGTCAGCAGGGTTCATGAAAGGGTCAGGACCGCCACGTCGAGGAGCCGCTCCAGGGTGGACCGGGTCGGCAGGTGGGACAGCAGGTGCGTGACGCTGCGGTCCGCGTACCGTCGATCCTCCGGGTCACCGGCGGCCAGGGCGTAATCGACCTGCCCGGAGACGTAGTTCACCAGGCTGGTGACCGCTCCCCGGAACATGGTGAGATCCAGGTCCGGAAGGGTGCCGGCGGTTTCGCGGTACCCGTCGACCAGGGCTCGCGCCCCGACGGTGTTCACCGCGCCGCCGGGCTCGACGGTCCAGTCCAGCAGGCCGTTGGCGAGTTCCCAGCTCGGTGGCTGGCCTCCGGCGTGTTCCCACCCGGTGACCACGAGCCGACCGTTCGCGCCCCGCCGTACGCTCGCCGGGCCCAGCGTGTTGTGACACAGCACCGGTGCCGGCGGTGCCGGGGCGTCCGCCCCGATCAGCTCCAGGTCCACCAGGGTGGGCACCGCCGCGGCGAGCAGGGGCGCCCACCCGGCGGAGCGCCCCGTCGCCGTGGCCGCGACTTCCGGCCACTCCACCCCGCTCAACCGTGTCCCGTGCCAGGGGCTGATCCGGTCCACCGGCAGGGCGAGTCCGTGGATCGTGGCGAGGATCGCGCCCACCTCGCGGGTCACCGTCGCGCTCGCCGGGGCCGACAGCGGCGGCCCGGAGTGCAGCCACTCGGAGACCCGCCAGCGGTGTCCCTCGACGGTCTCCACGATCCGGCCCGACCGGCTGCGCACCGGAGTCGGCAGCAGTACGCCGGCGGCGGCTACCGCTTCCTGCAGTCGGACGTCGGTTTCGGCGTCGACGATCGGCCACCAGGTGTCCATCGTCCGGACCGCCCAGCGGCCACGGTCCGTCTCCAGCGACCACTGCCGGCCCATGTCGTCGGGGCGGGCCAGCGCCCGCATCTCGCCGACCACCTCGCCGAGCCGGTAGCGGTCGGCGAGCGCGCGGGCGAGCGCCGGGGCGGCGACGTCGGACCGGCCGCGCCGACGGTCGACCTCCGCCTTCAGTGCGGTCCAGGTACGGAAGCCGTACTGGCGGGCCAGCGATGCCTGCGCGTCGGCCAGTGACGCGGTCGGTTCGACGTCCCGCAGTCCGGCCAGCAGGTCCTTGGCCTGCTGACGCAGGTGGTCGAGATGGGGGTTGTCGGGCAGCGTTTTCACGGAGCACCTCGCTCTACGCCCGGACTCGCACGGGCGGATCAGAGCTTCGGCATCCGTCGCTCACCTCGGAGGCGAGGGGTGGCTTCAAGCCTTCCGGCGAGTCTCGGCGCGATCCCCACGCGCTACGGACGAGGGTAGCCCGTGGTCACCGACCACTGTCAAGTGCTCGCCTCGGACCCGTTGGCCCCCACCAGCCGTTCGCACCACGATCGGCTGGTGGGGGCCAACCTGCCAGCTGGCCCACCCGGGGCTCATGGCGCTCGTCGACGCGCGCGGATCCAGGTCAGCCCTTCACCGCGCCCGCGGTGAGCCCTTCGGTCAGGAAGCGCTGCCCGAAGGCGTACATGACCACCACGGGGATGCTGACAAGCAGCGACGCCGCGGCGAGCTGCCCCTGCGGTACGACGTCCCCGGTGATCATCGACTGCATCCCCACCGGGAGCGTCTTGTACTCGTCCTTGGTGATGAACACGAAGGCGAAGAGGAACTCGTTCCAGGCGTTGGTCAGGGTGAACAGCGCCACCGCCAGCAGGCCCGGCTTGGCCAGCGGCAGCATCACCCGGCGGAACGCCTGGAAACGGGTGCAGCCGTCGACCAGCGCGGCCTCCTCCAGCTCGACGGGAATCGACGCGAAGTACCCGGTCAGCAGCCACGTGGCGAACGGAAGCGTGAAGGTCGGGTACGTCACCACCAGCGACCACAACGAGTCGGTGAGCCGCGCCTCGATGAGCAGCTGGTACAGCGGGATGAACAGCAGCGCCCCCGGCATCACGTAGGTGATCAGCACCGTGACGGTGAACCCCTGCGCCCCTCGGAACCGCAGCCGGGCCAGCGCGTAGCCCGCCAGGGCGGCACAGACCAGTGCCACCACGGTGGACGCCAGGGACACCAGCACCGTGTTGAGGTACCAGCGCCCGAAGGGCTTGGTGGCGAAAAGGTCGGTGAACTGCTGCAGGGTCCACGGGGTCGGCCACAGGTCGTCGTTGCGCATGACGATCTGACCCTCGGACTTGAAGGCCGTGACGACGATCCAGTACAGCGGGACCAGGACAAAAACGAGCAGCGCGGCGAGCGCGAGACCGGACGCCAGGCCCGACATCAGGGACGACGCCCGGCGGTGTCCGCCGGACTGGAACGCCGAGACCACCCGGCCGACACCCGCCGCGACCAGCAGGATCACCCCGAGGACGACCGCCGCCTTCCAGATGATGTGTGGCGACGCCCAGGCCAGCGCAGCGGTGAGCACCAGGGCGACGACCCACGGCAGCGCCGTCCGCGCTTTCGACGTCGACCCCGCCGTCCGCCCTTCCGACGTCGACTCCGCCGTTCCCGCCTTGCGCTCGGTCCGTCCCGGCCGCGCCTTCCGGATACGTCGGGTCGGCGCGGTGCCGACGTCCCGGTACATCAGCCGGACCAGGAGGTACACCAGCCCGCCGATGACCGGCAGCATGACGAGCGTGACCGCCGCTCCCGCGCCGTACTGCAGTTGCAGGATCGCCTTCGAGTAGGCGACCAGCACGTACGGCGCGGTCGCGTCGCCCGGACCGCCCTGGGTCAGCAACCAGATGAGGTCGAAGTTGTTGAACGTCCAGATCGACGAGAGGGTCACCGTCACGGTGATCACGTGACGCAGTCCCGGCAGCGTCACGTGGACGAACCGACGCCACGGCGAGGCACCGTCGACGGTCGCCGCCTCGTACAGGTCTGCCGGGATGGCCTTCAACCCCGCGAGGAACGCGACGGTGAAGAACGGCACCCCCTTCCAGACGTTGACCATGATCACCGACGGCATCGCCAACTCGGCGTCGGACAGCCAGCCCGCGGGCCAGCTGTCGACCAGATGCAGGGAGGCCAGCAGCGGCCCGATCCCCGACTCGGTGAGCAGCATGTTGACGCTGCCGAAGATCGGGTCGAGCAGCGACCGCCAGCTGAACGCCGTGACCACCGTCGGCACCACCCACGGCAACAGCAGCAGCCCGGCCAACACGGCCCGCCCACGGCGCAGGTGGTGCAACAGCAGGGCGGCGGACAGCCCCAGTACGACCTTGAACACCTCGGCGTACGCGGTGAAGACGAACGAGTTCACCACGCCCGTACGGAACTGGTCGTCGTCGGCCAGGGCGAAGTAGTTCGCCAGACCGACGAACACGCTCTGCTGCCCGTGCCGTTCCGTCGTGCTGGTGACGACCGACCAGACGATCGGCACGAGCACGAGCCCGCCGACCAGTATGGCGGTGGGCGACAGGAACAGTGCCGCCAGCCGCCAGTCGCGACCCAGCCTCCGCCGGGTCACGCTGAGAGAGCCGGACCCCGGTGGCGGGGTTGCCGCCTTCGCCGGGGCCGGCGCTGGACGGACCGTCACTGTGGCAGCCCCTGCTGGGTGAAGATCTGCACCATCTTCTCGTGGGCGTCCTGTACGGCCTGCGCGGGCGCCGTACCCTGGATGACCTGCTGCATCATGTCGGTGAGGACGTAGGCCCCGACGGCGGCCTGCTGGCCCGCGCTGGCCTTCTGCGGGAAGTTCAGACCGTTCTTCGTCTTCAGCGGCAGCGACAGTTCGGTGATCTTGCGCATGATGGGGAACGCCGGGTCCCCGCTGGTGAAGAACGGGTCGGCGTCCCAGACCTTCTCCCAGGCGGGCAGCGCCAGGCCGGGCGCCTCCTGCGCCACCCCGAGCAGGGCGGGCGCACTGACCAGGTACTGCGCCAGCAGCTTGGCGAGCGGTGCGTTCTTGGCGCCCTTGAAGATGACGAAGGCCTGGGACTGTCCAAGCAGCAGCGGGTTGTCGGTGGCCGGCCCGATGCAGTCGGAGAAAACGTGGGTGTTGTCGTACACGGGGTTCTTCTTGGTCCTGGAGTCCGCGTAGACGCTGAGCTGGTTGCGGGTGTAGCCGAGGATCCCGGCGAGCCAGTTCTCGTTGTTGCTCGAGTCGGTCCAGGCGGCCACCCCGGGCGGCAGCATCGGCTTGTACTTGGGGTTGGTGTAGATGTCACCGAGGAAGGTCACCGCCTGAACCGTCTCCGGCGAGTTGAACATGACCTTCCTGCCGTCGTTGGAGGCGATCGCCCCGCCGTACGAGTTGATCAGCGCCTCGATCATGCCGTTGGCGTCACCGGACCGGTTCACGGTCATGCCCCAACCGAACCGGCGCTTGGCCGGATCGGAGATCTCCAGGCACAGGTCCCGCAGCTCTTCCCAGCTGTAGATGTCCTTCGGGGCGATGCCCTTGTCCTGCATCCAGTCCTTGCGCAGGAACGACCCGATCCCGATGAAGTGGTAGGGGATGGCGAACCACTTGCCGTCGAAGACGCAGAAGTTCTTGGACTCCGCGGTGGGCTCGCCGTACTTCGCGGTCAGCGCCTGGACGACGTCCGTCACGTCCTCCAGGTCGCCCAGCGCCTGGAACTGCGCGACGAACCGCGAGTCGGTCATGAACGCGAGGTCACGCGCCACGCCACCTTCGACCTCGGCATGGATCTTGGCCACCACGTCACCGGCGTCGGCCTGGACCAGGCTGTTCTCGATCTTCGTACCGGTGCTGTCGGCGAACTTCTTGATCGAGCTGTCGAGCGCCGCGTTCGCCGCCTCCGAGTACAGCTTCTGCGACAACATCCCCATCGAGGAGCCCTTCAACGACGCCGCGGCGTCGATCAGCTCCTTCGGAACCTCGGCCTGCACCCGGGGAGTCGACGGCGTACTGTCTCCGCACCCAGCCAGACCGGCCGCGCCGAGCAGCCCCACCCCCATGCCCAGAAAGCCGCGCCGGGACCACAACGGGTTGCCCTCCATGACCATCCCCCTCCTTCGTCTCGTCTCACCGCTGAACGTCGAAAGGGGGCCGGGAGGCTTGTCGCCTTCCCTGTGTACGCCTGAGGACGGCGCACGAGGACGGATTGTGTGGTGGTCGCAGCCCCCCTGCCGCGCAGTCATCGGGAAAGATGCCCCGTGCTCGGCGGGCCTCCCCAACCTGCCCCGAGACGTGCGCGCCGCCGGTCTGGGACGTCGGCCGGCCCGGCGGTGCGCTCACCCTACACATTCCGGAAAGTCGCGCCTAGGGATGGAAGGAAGTTCTGAGAAAACCGTTGCCATTTGTCACCGCCAATAGCAGCGCCCGAGGTCACGGCACGTCCCTCGCATCAGCAGCATCGAGGGCGATCGTGCTTCATTGTGACCCGGCGGTCACTCCGGCATGGATGCTCACGCCTCTCGCCCTGCCGACAGCCGGGTCCTCCGGCCCTTATCGCGCAGGCAACGGCCGGCTCGCGCTCCACGCTCGACGGTGGATCTTCGACCAACCGCCCGGCCGTCGCCCGTGGCTCCGCCCGCGTGAACCGGCCGGCGACACGCGTCACCGCCTCGTGCAAGGACCGCCACACAGCCGGGGTCTACGCTGCCGCAATCCGTGGCCAGAGCAGGGCGGTCCTGTACCACGGGGCGCGAGCGCCGCACCGGTCGGCCAGTCGACGCCCGTCACGTCGACCAGCAGCTCGAACACTCGTTCATCGCAACGGGCTTTCCACGCGGGTAAGTAGGCGCCCGAGCCCCGCCGAGGTACCAACCGCGATCACGCGGTGCTCGTGCTTCAGGCGTGGATCACCGAAAGGCGGGAACAGCATCGGGCGGTCCTGACCGTGGCTTACCGCTATGACGCGCACCAGCCCGGGCGCCTCAGCGGTACTGGTCAGCGCTCCGTCGAGTTGTGAACTGGCGCCGACGGCGAATTCGGCCAGCAGCAGAACGTCACGTTTGACAGGAATGATGCCCAACATCTCCCGTGACATCAGGCTGGCTGCGAAGGCTGGCGCGGCCAGGGCCGCCACGCTTCGGGATACTTGGATGCCGAAGGCCTCGGCGACCCGACTGGCGAGTTCGTCGTCGGCGAGACGCAGCACGATGGAGAGATTCGGCTGTCGGGAACGAGCACGCAAGGCCGTTTCAAGGTTCACCACGTCATCCGAGGTGACGACGATCAGCGCACGTGCGGCCGGTACAGCGTCGAGTGCCTGCATCCGGGTGGCGTCCTGGACGAGGACCGGAATGTTGAGTTGGCGGGCAATATCCACGCCGCGTGCCTGTTCGGAGCTGTCGACGGCGATGACCGGTACACCCTGGGCGTGTAGGTTGAGGATCACTGCGGTACCGACGTTGCCCAGTCCGACTACCACGACTGGGGCGCCCAAGCTCGAGAGTCGCCCGAGGGACCCGACCAACCGCGAGTTGATGACGGCCTCCGTTACCGCGGCGGCGAGCAGCGGTACGAGCCCGACGCCCAGCAAGGCCAGAGTCGCACTCACGATCTGGAGGAATACAGGTCGATCGAATTCGAGTTGCCAGCCGTTCGTGGCAAAGGCGATGGCTATCAGTACGGCGCTGACGGGGTCGAGTGCTTCTGCCCAGGCGATCAATGTACTACCGAGCGCGCAGAGCACCAGCATGACAATCAGTGCAGTTCGTATCGGTCGGCTGACCATACTGGATAGGCGTCGGAGTCGGCGTAGCAAGCCCGCCGTTCCGCCCTGCCTCGTTGTCCGGCGAGCCGGGCGAGGCGTACCGACAGGAACATGACCTGTCGCAACCCGGGCCAAAACCAGATCCGCCTGGTTGGCGTCGCCGGGAAGCAATTCCAGCCGGTCGCGGCAGGTAACCGCGAGCCCACAGACGACCTGATCGCCTGGTACCGCCTGACGCGGTGCGGTGTACAGGGTGCCCAGTTCGTCACTCTGGCAGACGACGGTGGGAGCATCCAGCGCGGCGTCCACGAAGGCTTCGCCGGCCAGCGCCGCGTCGGAGACCACCACCGTGTCGCCCAGCAGCAGACTGCGAACGCCGGCACCCAGGGTCTGGTCGAACATCCGCAGGACGACCCGGGCATCGGGGTTGATCTCTCGGATGATCAGGGCCGTCCGGATGTTGCCCACGTCATCCTGATCCAGCAGGGCCACGGCGTTGGCGTCAGCCAGCCCGGCGCGACGGAACGCGTCCGCGTCGAGATGCCGCGTCGGCACTGTCCGAACCGGCAGTCGGGCGATCTCGGCGTCGCGGTCACCGCCGCCCATGGTCAGCACGACGACACGGGCCCGGTAGCGCGCTACCAGTTCGACAACCGTGCGGTAGGCCAGGTCGTCGGAGCCGCAAACGACAACCTGGGCGGTGTCCGTGTCCGCATTCCCCCTGCCCGGCCCGAAAGAGGTCACAGCACATCCACGATCGAGGTGAGGTTCCGCGTGGGTAGCCCTGACGTCCAGGTAGTGACGTGGCTGCCGCCCACCACGGCCAGAATGTCTGCCACAGCCTCCCACTCCTGTGCGTTCAGACCGGCACGCCACAGCCGAACAGTGGAGCGCATCCAGTCCGTCGGATCCGCCTGAGGCGTGCACACATCGGCGAGAGGCAGCGGTCGGGGCGCGAGGTACACCGCGAGTAGGAACAGGTTGGCGGTATAGGCGGCAGCCGCTCGCACCACGTCGTCCGCCTGCGGTCGGTAAGGTACCGCCCGGCCCCGCGTCTCCCACCGGCGCGCATGGCCGCAGAGGTAGCGGAGAAGCTCGCGGCAGCGCCCCTGTTGCTCGCCGGGCAGAGCGGCGAACAATGCCCTGGCATAGTTCAGGATCGGCATGCGTAACGCCAGGCAACGGTGCGACAACAAAGCCCGCAGCATTCCGATGTCCAGCTCCATGCCGGCCCGCTGGGACATACGCCAGGTTTCCGTCAGCACGTCGAGCAGTTCCACGACATGCAACGCAATCAGGAACTCTTCGAACGTCGCGTGCAGAAACTCGTAACAGCGGTCGGGCTTGAGGCCGACTCTCGTGTTTATCTCGGATGTCTGCACAAAGAAGAACTGGCCGATGGTTCGCTCGGCGTTGCCCGCCGGGCTCGGCGTACCTGGGGACGGCTCCTCGTCAAGGAGGGCGGCGAAGTCAGCTGCCAACTCGGACTCGGAGACTCGCAGTCCGTCGGGCCTGTTGAACATGGCAAACGCCGCGATCCCCAGGTGCCGGAGAGCCCTCCGGACGGAGGTTTCAATTTCAGCAGGATTCTGAACAGTCTTTCCGACCTCCCGGCGGATGAAGTTGTCCAGGAGCCCGCGGTAGAGGTCGGCCTCCGAGAGAACACTGTCGGACAGGTCAGGCACCTGGGGATCGGAGCCGTAGAGCGCGAGCATCAACAGAAGCAACGGCTGGTGCGCGAGCTCAGCGTGCCTGAGCACAGCGTCGGCGGCTACCGCCCGGGTATGTCCGGCGAAAATTCCTGACCGATTGACCTCGTTCCAGGTGTCGAGCCAACGAACCACCGCTGGTTCGTCAAAGTCCACAAGCTGGACCATGGAGCACCCTGTGGGCAACCGCGCTCGATCTGCCACGACGGTACGGGTGGTCACGATCACGGCGACAGGACGTTGCATCTCGTATTCCCGTCGCTGGAAGTCCGCTACTTCCTGTAGATAACCGATCTTCGCCCTGTGATTCGCCGCAAGCAACAACTCGTCGAACCCGTCGAGCAGGACGACGCGGATCAACTCCGCACTCTCATCCGTCACACCAGCCCAGGTGACTCGGCCATGAGTGGCCGAATCGAGGGCTTGTTGGATCTGCTCCCAGACCGGAGCGTCAGCATCGACGGACCGGAGCGGAACACGTACCGCCACGTAACCCTCTGCCGGCAACCGGGCGGCCAGAACGCGAGTGAGTAGCGACTTCCCCGCACCGGGATGGCCCAGTACCAGCATGGGCAGCCTGGTCCCCTCCGGCGAGGCGAAGTGGCCCGCGAGGAACCTGTCAAGATCCGAACGAACGCTCTGTTCACCCCACCACGCTTCCTGGGCGGGTCGAGCGTTCGGCATGAAAACGGCGTGCCGGAACCGCGGCGTGACGTATCCCTCCTCCAGCGTGGGAAACGTCGTACCCGTCGAGTGGTGCAGTGTCCCCTCGGGTACGAGCGAATTCGTCAACGCACTGCGGTTGACCAGCCCCAGCATGCCTACCTGAGAGTGAGGGCCGGGCGCCGGCCGTGGCGCCGTCTGCAGTAGCAACTGCTCGAGCCGAACCAACTGTTCGGCCTGCTGTTCGAGGATGGCGCTTACGGAATGGCTCAAGATCGAGATCTGGCCGCGTGTGGCCGCGTGCTCCTGGAACCCAGCCCAGATGAGGAACTCAGGTACCTCGGCGGCGAGTTCGAGGTAGAACGACCGATAGCGTCTGACCGACTCACGCACGACCCGGTCGCGCAGACTGTCGATCTGGGGTATTCCCTGACGCACCTGCGGCCATGCCTCTAGGCCGTCGAAGAACCGGGTCGCCGTCTCGGTAGCCTGCGCGAAGAACCTCGGCAGCTCTGTGCTGGCGATCTCGTCAAACCCTATGACAGCAGAGGGCATTGCCACAGGCGCTTCGTAGAGGCGCTCCACGGCAGTCGCTGAAGTTCGGTAATCCAGCGTGATCAGCTGGATCTTTTCTCGTTCCGTCACCGCCAACGAACGGTAGCCCGAACCAATCGCCTCGGCGAGGCTCTCGAAGAACGCGGTGCCGACGATAATCGTGTGGGCGGCTTTCAACAGCTCATGTCGCCGGTGACCAGCCGCGCCACGGACGGCGGGCAGTCCATCCTGAGAAAGCTGACGTACCAGGTGGACCGCTGCGCCCTTCTGGTCCACCCAGCCCCACAGCGCCCCCAACGGCGCGGCGACCGTGGCCCCGAGCAGAGGTCCCGCCAGGATCACGCCTCCAAGCACCCTGTCCACAGTCTCCAGCAACGGAGGCTGATCTCGACCCAGGATCCGCAGGGCTCCACGGAAGGACACGGCGGGGTCACGCATTGCTTCTCCGTCCTTCTGCCTGGCCGAGGCGTCGGTACCTCACGTGACCCGATCTGCCACGACATCGTCAAGGCTCACCGCAACGCTGGTGACCATTTTGACAGGGGCCGACGATCCTGGGGTGCCGAAACTGGCGGACCTGGTACGGCCGCTGTCCGCCGCTCCGAGGCGACCTGCGCTGATCTGGCCTGCTCTTGCCCAGGTCTGTGCCCGGAGCGCCCCGGCCCTTGGTGGAGACGGTGATCATTGCGCGGGGCCTACCGCACTCGACGAGGCTCCCGCGGACGCCCGTCCGGCACGGTCTCGTGCTGGGCCGACAGCACGGCAGGCGAACCGACACCACCCGTCCAGCGGCGTTGCAGTACCGGCCCACGCTTGCTGATCCCTACCACGACCACCTGCGCCGATGCCGTACACAAGAACCCGCCGTCGGCGCAGGTGCCTGTTGGCGGAGATCAGAGAGTTGGGCTGCGCCGGCAGCATCAACCCCGCTCCACCGCCACATCGCCAACGCCCGGCTGGATCACCCACGCCCAAACCGCCGACCTGCCCCACCTACACAACACCTTCACCCGCGGGCTCAGTCTGACCGCGACACTCTCAACGCCGCCGTCGGCTGCCGGTTCCTGCCCCTATCACTGCCTGCCTATGCGGTGTAACCACTCGCCGAGCAAGACGCGTTCCCCGTCGGTGAGGACGGTGGCCTCGTCGAGGTGGGCTTGTAGCGAGACCGCGGCGTTGAGCAGATCGGTGGAGGTGGCCGCGGTAACGGTGTCCGTGGTGATGGCGGCCAGGATGGACTCGCGGGCGATCGTCGAGAGTGCCAGGTCGCGTTTCGCCGGCGGTGTGGCGATGAGCGTGAGCGTCACACCTTTGCCGGTGGAGTGGACGAGTTGGGCGGCGCGTTCCTCGGTCACGCGAAGCCGGCCGACCTGGGCAATGCGGTTGACCCGGTGGGCGAGGATGGCGGCGGCCTGTTCCGCGGCCGGAGACTGGTGGCCGGGACGTACGTCGCCGAAGATGAGGGTGTAGAACGCCGGCTGGGCGAGACCGAATTCGACGTGGAGATCCCAGCCGAGGCGCAGGTCCTCGACGGGATCGTCGCTGTCCGCTATCGCGGTCTTCCCAGCCAGGTAACTGGCGAGACCGTAACTGCCGGCGGCGTCGAGCAGGCCCTGCATGTCACCGAACAGCCGGTAGATGGCTGGCGCCTGCACGTGGGCCGCCGCGCAGACGGTACGCGTGGAGACGGCGTCGCGTCCGCCTTCGGAAAGGAGCGTCGCCGTGGCCTCGATGATGCGTTCGCGGGGGCCTTTGGCGGGCATGGCCGTAGGGTACATCGGCTGTCACCTCCTCACGCCGACAAGCCGCGGAGCGTCGCCGGGATCGTCGGTGTGCCACTCAGCCTGGTCGGACCTCGACGCGCAGGATGCGGTCGTCACCCGGACGCGGATCGGTACCGCCCCAGGTGGCGCGGTCGGTGTTGGAGGTGACCAGCCATAGGGCCCCGTCGGGGGCGACCTCGACGGTACGGATGCGTCCGTGGTCGCCTTCGAAGTGCTCGACGGCATCCCCGGTCGCAGCGTTGCCGTCGACCGGTAGTTGCCACAGACGTTGACCGCCGAGCGCGCCGATCCACAGGGACCCGGCGGCGTACGCGACACCCGAGGGCGAGGCATCGTCGGGGTGCACGGTGAAGATCGGCGGCACTCCGGTGCTGCCGTCCAGGCCCTCGGTTTCGGGCCAGCCGTAGTCCTGCCCCGGTCGGAGGATGTTCACCTCGTCCCAGGTGCGGTGGCCCAGTTCGGACCCGTATGCCGTACCGTCCGGCCCGAAGGCGATGCCCTGGACATTGCGGTGCCCGGAGGAATAGATCGGAGAGCCGGGCGTGGGGTTGTCTCGCGGGATGGAGCCGTCCGGACGGATCCGCAGGATCTTGCCGTTGAGGGTGGCCTCGTCGGCAGCGTTCTGCGGCTCGAACGCGTCGCCCGTGCCGATCCACAGGTTGCCGTCCGGGCCGATCACGACGCGTCCACCGTGGTGGCGGTCGGCAGTCTGGATTCCGTCGAGCAGCACCCGCTCCTGCCGCAGCGATCGGAAATCGTCGGCGACCCGAAGGGCGACGATGGCGTTCTCCTGTGCACCGGACACCGAGGCGTAGACCGTGCGATCGGTGGCGAAGTCGGGTGAGGCCGCCATGCCGAGCAGGCCGCCCTCGGCGCTGGCCACCACACCGGGTACCGTGCCGACCGGCTGCGGCGTGCCGCCGCCAGCCGGGACTCGGACGACATCACCGCTGATCCGCTGTGACACCAGCGCGGATCCGTCGGGAAGGAAGGCCAACCCCCAGGGCGCGTCCAGGCCGCGGGCGATCTCGACGGGTTCGCCCAGCGTCGCGACTGGGCGGTCATCGTACGTGACGCTCGGCTGCCCGCTGCCGGGGCTGGTCATCGGCTGGGGATCGGGCGAGCAGGTTGTCAGGGCAAGCGCGGCGATCAGGCTCGAACCCGTCGCGGCGTGTCGAAGTGGTCGATGGAACACGGCTGTACCTCCTCTGAAGGGTGAGCTTCCGCCGCTGGCCGGTCGTAGCTGGTGTGGTGCACGATCGAGCCGGCACCGTGCCGGTGGGCCGGGTTGCACCGGCCTGTCGACCTGTGGTGCCGGCTCGTCCGCGCCACTCAGGCGGCGAATCGCCGTTGCAGGCGCTGGCAGGTATAGCCGGCGCCGGCGCCGACGCCGCTGGCCGCGATCAAGGTCAGCAGCCCCGTCAGTACGTCGTCGGGGTGCAACGCGAAAAACGCGACGAGACCGACGAACCAGGCGAGCATGTTGTTGAGCACGGGTGTGGTGCGCATGCCGACGGCGACGCAGGCGAGTACGAACACCGCGACGGGAAGCGCCGCCACCCCGATCGACGGAGACAGGAGGGCCACGATGAGGTGCCCGACCACGGCCAGCAGCATTCCCGCCCACAGACTGATCACGGCGTGGACGCCGTGCAGGGCCGAGGTGGGGCGGGTGAACCAGGCCACCCAGCCGACGAACATCGCCCAGGCATGTAGACCGACTGCCTCGGTGAGGAACGCCGCCGCTGCCGCGATGACGGCTGCGACGAGGGTGAAGCGTACGAATTGAGCAGAGGACGATGCTGCGGCGCGCGACACGGGCGCGGCCGGTGTCGGTGCGGTTGCGGAGTCGTGGACTTGCCGAGTCATCTGCTGTTTCCTCCTCATGCCGCCAAGGGCGGCTGGTTGGGCGGTCAGCGGTTCGTCAGGCGGCGCCGCCGTTGACGAAGATGGTCTGCCCGTTGATCCATCGACCGTGACCGGCGAGCAGGGACACCACTTCGGCGATGTCCTCCGGGCGGCCGAGCCGTTCCATCGGGTTCTGCTTCGCGATGCTCTGGATGAGGTCGTCGCTCTTGCCCTCGAGGAACAGGGCCGTCGCCGTGGGTCCTGGAGCCACTGCGTTGACGGTGATGTCCCGGCCGCGCAACTCCTTGGCCAGGATCGGGCTGAGGGCCCCCACGGCTGCCTTGCTGGTGGCGTACGCGGCGTAGCTGGGCAGGTTGAGTCGGGTGACCGAGGTGGAGAAGTTGATGATCGCGCCGCCCGGACGCAGACGACTGATCGCTTCGCGGGCGACGACGAAGGTGCCGCGAAGGTTGGTGCGGTGCATCCGGTCGAACTCGCCGAGGTCCAACTGGGCGACCCGGCTGAGGACCATGACGCCCGCGGCGTTGACGACAACGTCCACGCCGCCGAACGACCGCTCGGCGGTGTCGAACAGTGCGGTGACCCCTCTCTCGTCGGCCACGTCCACCTGAGCCGTCACGGCGCGCCCCCCGACGGTCCTGATCGCCGCGACCGTGGAGTTCGCCTCGGTCTCGTTACCGAGGTAGCCGACGACCACGTCCTGGCCGTCGGCGGCGAGCCTCAGTGCGACGGCGCGACCGATCCCCCGGGATCCTCCGGTCACGACGGCGACCCGGCCCTGGTTCGAAGGCACGGTGTTCTCCTTTCTCTGGTTCCGGTTGGTCAGGCACCGGCCGGGGTGAGCAGCTCGGGGTAACCCAGCCGCCGGACGAAGTCGGCGCGGGTCCGGTACGCGACGTCGTTGACGTGTTCCACCCCGGCGTGGGCGTCGTCGATCACGGTCCGAAAGGGCTTCTCGCCGAAGGGCAGGGCCAGGACACGGACGATCTCCGCGGCGACGCCGGCGGCGCCCATCAGCGGGCGCCTGAGCAACGCGGCGGTGGCCCGCTCGGTGCGTTCGACGAGCTGGTCGAGGGCGGCGTATGCCGACGCGACGTCCTGGTCGCTCGCCCGACTCGCGTTGGGGAAGTGCTCGGTGCCCTCGGTGATGGCGCCCGGCATGACGATGACCGTCTCGATGCCGAACGCGTTGGCCTCGTAGGCGGTCGTCACGGCGAGCGCGTCCATGGCGGCCTTGCTGACCACGTACGGGCCGAGGAACGGCGGGGTCGTGACCGGGATCGTGCTGCCGACATACATCAGCACCCCGGCCCGGCGCCGCCGGAAGTGCGGCAGGACCGCACGGTTGACACGATGCGCGCCGACGGCATTGACGTCTATCAGGCGCGTGACGTCCTGGTCGGTGAACGCCTCGACGTAGCCGACGTACAGGTGCCCGGCATTGTTGATGACCACGTCGAGGCCACCGTGCCGTTCGACGACGCTGCGCACGGCGGCGTCGGCGGAGTCCTGGGACGTGACGTCGAGTTCGACGACGTGCAGATCGGTGCCGGACTCCCGGGCGTGTGCCCGCATCTCGGCCGCATGCGCGGCGTTACCGCCTCCGACGTCCCGCATGCTCGCGTAGACGGTGTGACCGGCGCCGGCCAGGGCGCGGGCGGCCAGGTTGCCGATCCCGGTGGCGGCGCCGGTGATGAGGACGACAGACATCGGACGACACTCCTTCGCATTCCGGTAGCATTGATACCACTGTATTTGGTAAGGGCGATGTAGTCAAGGTGCTATCGGATCGCCGTTACTTCCGCTACCACGCGGCCCGTCCGAGACACCGCCTCCATGCCACCGACCTCGTGGCCGACGACGCCGACCCGACCCGACCGAACAGGCAAATGACGCACTCACCGCAGGGCCCCGAGCTGCGGCGATCCCGGCGCCGGCCCGCAAGGCGCGTCGAAACGGGATTGCCGACTGTCACCCCTCGCCGAGAAAGCCGCCGCCACGCCAGGCCACGCCACGCCACGCCACGCCAGGCCAGGCCAGGCCAACCGGCGCAGCCGACACAGAGACGCCCCTCCGCCAGGCGGGACCCGCGGCGCTCGAGACGAGCAGCCCTCCCCGAATCCCCGACCTACCCGGGACGCGTCGCGCGCCCCGGGATGCGCGCACCGCAAGGGGCACGCTCGACGTCAGCGCCGACACCGCCAGCGGTGCAGACTTCGGTCTTTGCGAGTTTCGGGACGACGTAGGCGGTGCACGCGCCGTCAGGGCGAGGCGCCAGGTCTGGGCATCGGCCTGGTCCGGCGGCTGTCGACGAACGTCTCAACTCACGGGGACACGACCCCTACGCGGCACCGCGACGCGCACCGTCACGCCAGAGGGTTCAGTGTCCCAGCAGGACCCGCAGCGTGCGGCGGAACTGGTCCGCGGCACTTGGGCTGATCGCCGCGAGGAACGGGAGTTCCTCATGATCCTTGTTACCGGAGGGGCCGGTTTCGTGGGCTCCCACACCGTCCGGGCGCTCGCCGAGGCCGGGCAGGAATGCGTCCTGCTGCAGCGCCGGGGCCCCCGGCGTCCCCGCGAGCCTGGCGGGCCTGCCTGTGCACGCCGCGCAGGCCGACGTCGCCGACCTCGACGCGCGGACACTTGCGGGACTCCTCAACATCGGTGATCTTCGAGTTGCTTGCCGGGCACCTGTCGGCCGTCACCGATGTCACGATCGTCAACGCCCGGATCTCCGGCATCCGGGGGACCCGGCGGGCACCTGCCCGACCCGTTTCTCGTCGCCTCGACGCTCGTGCACGCCGCGCCGGTCGGGCGCTCGCCCTCCTGCAGCTCACCGAGGAGCTGCACCACACGACACACAACGTCGCCTCCGGTCGTGCCACCAGCAACGCCGAGGTCATCACCGCGATCCGATCCGTCGAGCCCGGTTTCCGGTTCGAACTTCCCTCGGCCGGGGCTCGCCCGCGGGCCTGGCTCGACATCACCCGCCTGCGCGAGGACACCGGATTCGAACCGCAGTACGACACCGCCGCCGGCGCCGCCGACTACATCGCCTGGCTCCGGGCCGGCAACGAGCGGTAGCGCCACCCCACCGCCGAACACGCGGCGGGGGCCGACCCGCCGTCGGAGACCCGGGCACCGGATCAGCCGGCCGAGCCGACGGGTTCGGGGCCGAGCAGGCTGTCCAGCAGGGCGTCGAGGACCGCGAGCGCGGACTCCGGGGAGTACTGTCCACTGAGGATGTAGACGCCGAGCCCCTCCACGGTGGCCAGCAACGCGGTCGCGGCGTGCAGTGGGTCGCCGCCGGACGGCGGCGCCGGGCTGGCCGCCCGGATGACCCGTACCCGCTCGGCGATCCACTGGTGCATCAGGGCGTTGTCCCGGCCCAACTCGGCGGCGATCGCCGGGCGTACCGCGGCGTAGGCGAGGAAGGCGAGGGCGACCCGGCCGTCGAGTTGTCGCCGCTCGTCGAGCGGGAGCAGGGCCATCAGCAGGGCACGCAGCGAGACCCGGGGGGACGGGGACTCCCCCAGGGCCTGTTCGGCGGCGGCGAGCCGAACCTGGGCGTTGTCCCGGACCACCTCCATGGCGAAGGCCATCATCTCGTCCTTGGTCCGGAAGTAGTGCTGGACCATGCCGGAGGAGACGCCGGCCTCGGCGGCGACGTGCCGCAGGCTCACCTCCTCCAGGCCACGGTCGGCCGCGATCCGCAGCAGCGCCTCGGCGATCAGCGCCCGCCGCGCCTGGTGATCCACTCTCTTCGGCATCCCACCCATGCTTTCACAGTGCAGTCGCATTGACACGTGCTCGACCGGAGTTTTACATTGCAGTTGCAACGTAAAACTCCACTGTCCGGGGCGGATCGTATCGAAACGACCGGGACGCCCCGCGCCACCGACCGGAGGAGCTCCCATGTCCCGTTCCGCCAGTGACCTGGCGATAGAGGCCTCCGGCCTGGTCAAGAGGTTCGGCGCGGTCACCGCGCTCGACGGCGTCGACCTCGCGGTACCGGCCGGTTCGGTGCTCGGTGCCCTCGGCCCGAACGGTGCCGGCAAGACCACGGCGGTCCGCATCCTCGCCACCCTGCTCCGACCCGACGCCGGAACCGCCCGGGTCGCCGGTCACGACGTACTCCGCGACGCCCACCGGGTACGGCAGACGATCGGGTTGACCGGCCAGTACGCCTCGGTCGACGAGGACCTCACCGGTCGACAGAACCTGACGATGGTCGGTCGGCTGCTCGGGCTCTCCCGGACCCGGGCCGGGCGGCGCGCCGACGAACTACTCGACGAGTTCGGGCTGACCGAGGCCGGACAGCGGTCGGTCAGGACGTACTCCGGAGGCATGCGCCGCCGACTCGACCTGGCCGCCAGCCTGGTCAGCCGGCCCGACGTGATCTTCCTGGACGAGCCGACCACCGGGCTCGACCCGGTGAAGCGCGCCGAGATGTGGGGCAGCATCCGCCGGCTGGTCGCCGAGGGCACCACCGTCCTGCTCACCACGCAGTATCTGGAGGAGGCCGACAACCTCGCGGACGAGGTCGTCGTCTTCGACGCCGGCAGGGTGGTCGCGCAGGGCAGCCCGCACCAGCTCAAACGACGTTCCGGGACCCGGACCCTCGAGGTGCAGTTGACCGACCCGTCCCGGCTGGCCGAGGTGACCGGCCTGCTGGCGGCGATCGTCGACACCGAACCGAGCCGTGACCCGGGCGCCGGACGGCTCAGCATCCCGGTCACCGACGGCACGGCACTGCCGGCGGTGGTCCGCCGGTTGGACGACGCCGGCATCGAGGTGGCCGAGTTGGCGTTGCGGCTGCCCAGCCTCGACGACGTCTTCCTCGCCCTGACCGGACACACCACCGGATCCGGAAGCGGGAACACCGTCGGAACCGACGCGGGCACGACCACCACCGGGCCGGCCCGGACCCGCACGGAGAGGAGTGCGGCATGACCCCTACGACCGGACCCGGGCCGCTCGCGGCCGACCGACGACCCCGACGTGTCGGGCTGACCCACGGTCTCGCCCAGTGTCTGACGCTCTCCTGGCGCGGCGTCGTCAAGATCCGCCGCAACCCGCTCGTCCTGGCCGACGTCCTGCTCGGCCCGGTCGTCCTGCTGGTGCTCTTCGTGTACGTCTTCGGTGGCGCCCTCGAGGGCAGCACCCGGGAGTACCTCCAGTTCGTCCTGCCCGGCACCCTCGGCCTGATGACGCTGTTCGCGACGATGGGGGTCGGGGTGGCCCTCAACCAGGACGTCGGGAAGGGGGTCTTCGACCGGTTCCGCAGTCTGCCGACGATGCGGGCCGCACCGCTGGTCGGTGCGATCGGCAGCGATCTGGTCCGTCAGGTCGTCGCGATCGGGGCCCTGCTCGGGTTCGGCACCCTGCTCGGATTCCGCTTCCAGACCAGTGTCTGGTCGGTCGTCGCGGCCTGTCTGCTCGCCCTGGGCTTCGCGATGGCGCTCTGCTGGGTCTGGGTGCTGCTCGGACTGGTGATGAAGGATGCCCAGAGTGTGCAGGGCCTGGGCGCGATGATCATCTTCCCGTTGGCGTTCGCCAGCAACATCTTCGTCCGCCCGGAGACGATGCCGGGCTGGCTGCGGGCGTTTGTCGAGGTCAATCCGATCCGACACCTGATGGACGCGATGCGGGGACTGATGCTGACCGGGCCGGTGGCCGAACCGGTGCGCAACACCCTGCTCTGGATGGTCGGTTTTGTGGTCGTCTTCGCCCCGCTGGCGTTGGCCGCGTACCGCCGCCGCACCTGACCTGTCCCGGGGATCCGGGGGCGCCGTCGTCGCCCGGCCACCGGGTGTACCCCCCCGCCGGCGCCCCACCCGCCAACCAGCCCGTGGGGTTCACCCCGCCGCCGGGCGACCGACCGGCCTACCTGCCGGTCGAACCGCTCGGAACCGGTGCAGCGGCGCGCCGCATCAGGGCGACGTAACCCTCCTCGAGGGAGGGCGCGGCCGGGACCGCGTCGGCACCGGGCCGGGTCGGGCTGACCACCCGGTAGTGGGTGCCGTCGGTCCGGCTGACCGCCGACACCACCACCCCGGCCGGCGGCGGCCCGCCGACCCCGGTCACCACCTCCCAGGTGGCCCCCTCGCCGACCCGGACCAGGTCGGCGACCGTACCGGTGTACACGACCCGGCCGGCGGCCATCACCGCGGTGTGCTGGCAGGTCTGCGCCACGTCCTCGACGATGTGCGTACTGAGCAGCACGGTACGGTGCCCGGCCAGCCCGGCCAGCAGGGTCCGGAACCGGACCCGCTCCTCCGGGTCGAGGCCGGCGGTCGGCTCGTCGACCACGATCAGAGTGGGGTCGCCGAGCAGTGCCTGGGCGATGCCGACCCGGCGACGCATCCCGCCGGAGAAACCCTTCATCCGCCGGCCGGCCACCTCGCCGAGCGCGACGAGGTCCAGCAGTTCGTCGACCTGGGCCCGGCGCGCCCGGGTGTCGTCCAGCCCCTTGAGCAGGCCGACGTAGTCGAGGAACTCCCTCGGCGTCAGGTCGGGATACAGGCCCAGGTCCTGCGGCAGGTAACCGAGACGTCGTTGCACGGCGAGCCGGCCGGCACCGGTGGTCAGGTCGTGACCACCGACCCGGACCTGTCCCGAGCCGGGTGGCAGTACGCCGGCCAGGATCCGCATCAGGGTGGTCTTGCCGGCGCCGTTCGCGCCGAGCAGCCCGTACATGCCGCCGGGGATGCTGAGGTCGACCGAGTGCAGCGCGGTTACCTTGCCGAACCGCCGGGCCAACCGGCTGATCTGGATGTCCATGTCGAAACAGACCCTTCTAGACGGTGGTACGGCGACGGCGGTTGAACACGAGGCCGGCCACCAGCAGCGGCAGCAGACCGGTCAGGACCAGCAGAAGAACGCTGGACAACGCGGCGAGGCCGTCCGGCTCCGGACGGAGGAACGACAGCCAACCCGGATCGCCGGCGTACATCTGCCACTGTCCACTCAGCCAGCTCGCCGGATAGGCGCCGACCGGGGTGAGCAGGGTGCCGGTCAGCGACGGAAGGATCTCCGCGCCGAGAAAGTTGCCCCAGAACCAGTAGCCGACGAAGAGCACCCGGAACAGCGGCGCGGAGACGACCAACGGGCAGACCAGGGCGAACCCGGCGACGAACGCCAGCCCGGGGAGCATCACCACGGCGAACACCAGCACCGTCCACCCGAGCAGCAGCGGGTCGCCCCGGTGCAGACTCTCGTAGCCGCCGGCCACGAGCATCAGCAGGAACACCGGCAGGGCGGAGGCGGCGAGGCCGCCGAGGTACTTTCCGGCGAGGAACCGGCCCGGGCCGACCGGCAGGCTCTCCAGCAGCGCGGTGGTGCCGAGCCGCCGGTCCCGGATGAGCCGGTCGGCCAGCACCATGCCGAAGCCGAGCGGGACGACGATCCCGAGCAGGATCGCCCAGGTGGTCATCACCTCGGCGGGCGGTGTGTCCGCCGGCAGGTGGCGGGGACCCTGGTCGCCCTGGATGGCGATGAGGAGGCAGCCGAGCAGCAGCGTCACCAGCCAGAGCGACCGTTTGCGGGCCTGCATCCGGAACTCGTACCGGCTCACCGCGAGCAGTTCGGACATGCCGGTCACACCTCCTCCTCGGTCAGCAACTGGTGGGGCCGGCGCAGCAGCAGGGCGACCACCACGACGATGAGCAGTCCGGAGGCGGTCAGCGCCAGCCGGTTGGTCCACCAGTCCCCGTCGACCCCGAACCGGACGGTGGTGAACAGGAAGAACGGTCGCGCCCAGCCCTCGGCGGCGAACCAGGCGGCGAAGAGCAGTTCGCCCAGCCACACCACGGCGACGACCGTGGTGGCCACGACGAGACTGCGGCCGAGTATCCCGACCAGCACGGCCAGGGCGGCGAGCCAGAGGGTCGGAGGCAGCCAGACCAGCGTCGACGCCAGCGGTCCCGGCCCGGCCCACAGTCCGGTCAGGCCGAGAATCGCGGAGAAAAGCAGCGTGCAGACCGCCCCGGCCAGGGCCAGGGTGCCGAGCCTGCGGCCGAGGGTGACGGCGTACCGGGTGGGCAGGGAGAGCTGCAGTTCCCGGCAGCCGTCCCGGGCCACCATGCTGACCGCGGCCATGCCGGTGGTCAGCGGCAGCAGGACCTCCGGGCCGGCGAGGAGCATCCGGCCGACCTGGTCTCTGGACGACCCGCCGTTGGCCGCAAGCAGGGCCAGCGCCACCCCGACCAGCAGGGCGGTCAGCGGTGCGGCGAGCAGTGTCCAACCGGCCCGCCGGGCCTCGTACCGCCAGAGCGGTAGGCGTCTGTTCTGGATTGGCCGGATCAATTCGGATTTCACAGTTATGAGTGGCCTGTTCCGTCCGGATGGTTCATCCGTACACCGGTGACCCACACCACAACCATCACCAGCCGTACGCCCCGACGGAGCGGCCCGGCCGGTGCGGGGAGAGCGCCACCGCTCCGGCCACCAGCAGCGCCGCACCCGCCAGGACCGGACCGCTGGTCCGCCACAGTGGTTCCACCACGTCCAGGACCGTGTTGTCGAGGGTGCCGGTGCCGGCCAGCGCCCGCAGACCCCAGAGCGAAATCGCGGCCCCGATCCCGATCGCCGGCCGCCACAGCACCGACAGCGTGAAACTCACCGCGGAGAGCAGCGCCACCGGGCCGAGCCAGGCCACGAACAGCCGTGCCGGACTGCTGCCCACGTCGAACCAGCCCAGGCCGAGGGAGGCCACCGAGGCGGCGCCGACGATCACGCCGAGGACCAGGCTGAGCCGGGCGAGCAGCACGGTGCGTACCCCGGTCGGACTGGCCGCCACAAGCTCGGCGGCCGGATCGGCGCCGCTGCCGCAGGCGGCGGCCACCGCCAGTGCCGCGACCAGCGGCACCACCATGGCGAGCACCCCGCCGGAGAGGGCGGGTGGCGCCCACGCGGCGACGCCGGTACCGAACGCGAGCACCACCCCGGCCACCGGCCAGACCCGCCAGTCGACGAGCCGCCACTGCCGGGCCAGGAGCCGCAGCGCGCGGGACCCGGCAGCGCCACCCGGCGTCGCCGCGTACCGGGGCACGCCCCGTGGCCCGCTCGCAGCAGAGCCGACCGGTTCCGGCCGGGCGACCGGCTCGCCGTCCGCCGACAGCCGGGCGAGCACCGCGTCGAGCAGCCCGGCCGGGGGTACGGCGACCGCCGCGACCCGGTCCGCGACCGCGTCCGCGACGCGGTGCCAGGCGGCGGCCTCGGTGGCACAGCCGGCGCATCCGGTGAGGTGTCCGGCGACCTGCCGGGCCTGTCCGTCCGGCAGTGTTCCGGCCGCGTAGGACGCCAGCAGTGCGGTCGGGTGTGTCATCGTCCGCTCCCCCTTCCCGAGGATCCGACCGGTGGTGGCCACCTGACCGCCGGCGGGGTGCCGGTCGGCGCGGCCGACGACGGGGTCGTCCCGGCGGACGGCGCCCTCGGGCCCGCTGCTGCCGCCCCGGTCGATCGGTCGCCGGCCGTCGGACTGGCGGCGGTCGGGCTGCCGGCGGCGTGGCCGGGCAGCGCCCGGGCGAGGCTGGCCCGGGCGTGGAAGAGACGGCTCTTCACGGTGCCGACCGGGATGCCGAGCACCTCGGCGATCTCGGCCTGCGCCAGTCCGGCCCCGAACGCGAGGTCGAGCACCTCCCGGTGTCCGGCCGGCAACCCGGCCAGGGCGGCGGCCACCGCCCGGGCGTCGGCCCGGGCCACCACCACCGCCTCCGGTCCCGGCTCGGCGGCCGCCACCTCGGCGGCGGCCTCCACCGGTACACACACCGGCTGCCGGCCGGGCAGCCGGTTCAGCGCCTGCCGCCGGCAGATGCCGAAGAGCCAGGTACGCACCGTCGACCGTCCCTCGAACGAGCCGGCGCCCCGCCACAGGGCGAGGAGGGTGTCCTGGACCGCCTCCTCGGCACGGCCCCGGTCGGCGAGCAGCCCCTCGGCGTACGCCAGCAGCGCCCGGCCGTGCCGGGCGTACAACTCCGTGAAGGCCCGCTGGTCGCCGGTGGCCACCCGGTGCAGCAAGGGCCGGTCCCTGTCATCCATCCCGCTCCTGGGTAGCCCGGAGGGCCGCCGAGGTTCACGCTCCGGGGCCGGTTGTGTGGCTGATCACAGCAGAAAGGGCTCGAATGGCGGACAGGCCGGGCAGGCCGGCGACGAACCGACCGGCCAGCCAGCCGGGTGACGACACTCGACCCACCGGGCGCCGGCACGGCGATGGTTCTGGCCGGTTCCGGCCGGCAACCACCGGTAATGATCTTGTAACGACTCGGTAAGGGTCGGCCCGGATGATGCCCGGAACCCCCGACATCCTCACCTGGAGGTCCCGTTGTCCAGCCTGAAGGATCGACTCCGGACGAACCCACGGCGTGGCGTCGCCGTACTCGTCCCACTGCTCGCCGCGGCGCTGACCGCGACCGTGGTCTCCGTCCTCGACGACACCCCCGCACCGGAGGCGCTCGCCCTGCCGGCCACCTCCGTCGGCGCGGTGACCGGGCCGTCCGGCATCCGCAGCGTCGCCTACACCGAGGCGGTCAACCGGGCCAAGACCCGCAAACCCCGGGTGACGGTGATCGGCACCGGCGGCACCATCTCCGGGGTGGCGACCTCCCGGAGCAGCTTCACCGACTACCGCTCCGGCCAGATCCCGATCGCCAGCCTGGTCGGGCAGCTCCAGCCGGAGATCGGCCAGGTCGCCGACGTCACCACCGTCCAGTTCGGCAACAAGGGCTCGGGCGGCTACACCATCGGCGAGTTCCACGCCCTCACGCTCGCCGTGGAGAAGGCGCTCCGGGACTCGGACGGGGTGGTGGTGACCAGCGGCACCGACACCATGGAGGAGTTCGCGTACTGGCTGGACCTGACCGTGCAGAACCGCAAACCGGTGGTCCTGACCGGCGCGATGCGCCCCTGGGCGGCGGTCACCCCGGACGGGCCGCAGGTCATCGGCGCCGACGGGCCCGCCAACCTCTACAACTCGATCGTGCTCGCGGCGAGCCAGTCGACGTACTGCTACGGCACGGTGCTGCTGCTCGGCGACGAGTTCCACGCCGCCCGGGACGTCACCAAGACCAGCGCCTACCGGATGGACACCTTCCAGACCCGGGAGTTCGGCGTACTGGGCTGGATCGACGGGCCGAACATCAAGGTCGGCCGGGCACCGGCCCGGGTCGACGACTGCGACTCGAAACACCGGTGGATGACACCGTTCGACCTGTCGAGGATCGCACCGACCGCACTGCCCCGGGTCGAGGTCGTCTACGGCTACCAGCAGGCCGGCGGCGAGGCGATCACCGCGTTCGCGGACGCCGGGGTGAAGGGGATCGTCACCGCCGGCACCGGTGCCGGCGGACTCTCGTCCGCGCAGAGCGCCGCCCGGACCGCCGCCGCGGCGAAGGGCGTCGTGTTCGTCAGCACCACCCGTACCGGCTCCGGCTCGGTCTACGGTGGTAGCACGACCACGCCGATCATCGCCGGCGATGACCTGCTGCCGCAGAAAGCCCGACTACTGCTCCTGCTCGGCCTCGCCTTCGCCCCGGACGACGTGGCCAAGGTGCGCGGCTGGGTCGGCACCCTCGGCAACCCGGAGTGGGACACCGCCCCCACCGGACACCCGAAGGACTGACCGACACCGGGCGGGTCCACCGGGGCGGACGGCGGTCGGCGGGCCCGCCCGGCGGACGGTCGACACCCTGACCGGCTGGCATTCATGGACATGCCAGCCGGGTACCAGGTCTAATCCAGCTCATGACCGAACCGAGCAGGATCCTGTTGGACGAGTCGGAGCTGCCCCGTCGCTGGTACAACATCGTCGCCGACCTGCCCAGCGCGCCGCCGCCGGTGCTGCATCCGGGCACCCTGCGCCCGGTCGGACCGGACGACCTGGCCCCGCTGTTCCCCGCCGCCCTCATCGCCCAGGAGGTCACCGACGAACGGTGGGTCGACATCCCGGACGAGGTTCTCGACGTCTACCGGCTCTGGCGGCCGTCCCCGCTGCACCGGGCCCACCGCCTGGAGAAGGCCCTCGGCACCCCGGCCAAGATCTTCTACAAGTACGAGGGCGGCTCACCCGCCGGGTCACACAAACCGAACACCGCCGTGCCGCAGGCGTACTACAACCGGGCAGCGGGGATCCGGCGGCTGACCACCGAGACCGGGGCCGGCCAGTGGGGCACCGCGCTCGCCTTCGCCTGTTCACAGTACGGACTGGACTGCGAGGTGTGGCAGGTGCGTGCCTCGTACGACCAGAAGCCGTACCGCCGCATCATGATCGAAACGTTCGGTGGTGTCATCCACCCGTCCCCCTCCGAACTCACCGCAGCCGGTCGTGCCGTGCTCGCCGAACACCCCGACTCCCCGGGTTCGCTGGGCATCGCCATCTCCGAGGCGGTGGAGGTGGCCGCCGGCCGGGCCGACACCAACTACGCACTGGGCAGCGTGCTCAACCACGTGCTCCTGCACCAGACGGTGATCGGCGAGGAGGCGCTCGCCCAGCTCGGCAAGGTCGGACTGACCCCGGATCTGGTGATCGGGTGCACCGGCGGCGGCTCCAACTTCGGCGGGCTGGCGTTCCCGTTCCTGCGGGAGAAGCTGGCCGGGCGGCTGGACGTGACGATCCGGGCCGTCGAACCGGCGAGCTGCCCGTCCCTGACCAGGGGCGTCTACGCGTACGACTACGGCGACACCGCAGGACTGACCCCGCTGATGAAGATGCACACCCTGGGCCACGACTTCATCCCGGATCCGATCCACGCCGGCGGGCTGCGGTACCACGGCATGTCCCCGCTGCTCTCGCACATCTACGAACTGGGCCTGATCGAGGCGGTGGCGAAGACCCAGCGGGAGTGTTTCGAGGCCGGGATCCGGTTCGCCCGTACCGAGGGCATCGTGCCGGCCCCCGAGCCCACCCACGCCCTGGTGGCCTGTGTCGAGGAGGCGCTGCGGTGTCGGGAGACCGGTGAGGAAAAGGTCATCCTGACCGCGCTCTGTGGACACGGCCACCTCGACCTCGCCGCGTACGGCGCCTACCTCGCCGGTGAGCTGGTCGACCATGAGTTCTCGGCGGAGCAGCTCGGCGCCTCGGTCGCCGGTCTGCCGGTGGTACCGGCCTGACGGATCAACCCTCGGCGATGTCGTGGGTGGTTGTTACGGTCCGCGGATGGCCCTGGTGGAGGTTCTCGAGGACGACGAGCACTGACGGAGTTCAGCACCCTGGTGGTGGCCGACGCCCAGCCGGACGCCGGGGTCGAGGAGCTGCCGATGCGATCACGCCCCCGCCGCGCTGACCCCGGCCCCGTCGAGCGCGGCGACCAGCCGGCGCGCCTCGGTGACCAGCCGGCTCGACCTGCGCCGCGCGACCACCTCGACCAGCCCCGGAACCTCGACCCGCACGCCGGTCAGGGTCGCCGCCTCGGCGGCCAGCGAGAGCAGGTCGGGCGTGCCCCGGGGCGGGGTCGGCGCGGCGAGCAGCGCCGGCAGCGCGGCGGCGAGCAGCCGCCACACGGTCAGCGGTGCGCCGGCCGCCGCCGCGTCCCGCAGTGGTTCGACCGTCCGGGTCACGGTGAGCGCCCCGGTCACACCCAACTTCCCCAGCTGCCGGCCGACGGCCTCGGCATCCAGGTCACCGGCGGCGGCGAGGAGCAGCAGCGCGTCGAGGGCGGCGACCCGGTCCACGGCGTGCCGGGCGGCGAGCCCGTAGACCAGGGCGAGGTCCAGCGCGGGTCCGCCCCGGCCGGTGCTCTCGGCGAGCAACGGAAGCACCGCCGCCCCGCCCTGGATGTCCAGGTCGGCGGCGCCGGCGACGTCCGGCAGGACGTACGCGGCGACCAGTCCCCGGTATCCGGGGAGTACCGAGGGCCAGAGCAGGGACCAGGTGGCACAGTGCCCGTCGAACCGGGCCCGACGGCCGCTGAGCAGCCGCAACGGCTCCTCGAACCGGTCCGCTGCGGGGCTGGACGGTGGCTGGAGTTCCACCGCCCGCCGCTGCGTCGGCCCGCCCTCCCACCGGTTCAGCCGCACGATGGTCGTACGGTGGACCGGTTCCGGGACGCCGCCGGTACGCAGCCAGTCGGCGACCCGGTCACCGGTCGGGGTACACAGCGCCGCGGCCCGCCTGGCCAGTCCCTCGTCGACGACCGGCGGCAGTCGCAGCAGCGCCTGGAGCAGGTCCCAGCGCCCGGGTTTCCGGTCACCGAGTGCGGTGATCCGGTCGACCAGCACCGTGGCGTCGAGGGAGCCGTTCGTCGAGGTCGGCGTCGAGAGCAGGGTGAGCTCGGCACGCTGGTCGCCTGGTGGGGAGCCGGCGCAGGAATCCGGCCGCCTCGGCGGCGGGTGTCTCGGCCCGTGGTGCGAAGGTCGAGGCCAGCATGTGGACCTCGGCGAAGCCACGCAGCCAGCGGTCGGGCAGCGGGACCTTCTTCTCCACCACCGCACCGTCCAGGGTGAAAACCGTGAGGTCGTCGGGGCCGACGGCGAGGTGTAGCGGGTCGATCCCGCTGATCCTGGCCAACGCCTCCCGCAACGGCGGGTTCACGTCGACGTTGGTGGTGCCGTGCGCGAGGATCTCACCGTCGATCCCGGCCGGCAGGGCGTCGAGCCGGGCGTAGACGCCGCAGCAGCCGGAGAAGGACTCGAAGCGGAGTCGGTCCCGGCTACCGGTGACGACCGGGTCGAGGCTGGCCGGGTCGACCGGCCGGTGGTAGCGGGTGCGGGCGACCTCGGCGACGGCGAGCAGGCCGGCGGCGGCCCGGGGCGTGGTGAGGAACCCGGAGAAGAACCGGGGGTTGGCCACCGGCCCGCCGCTGGTCTGCAGCGCCAGCCCGTCGGGGCGCAGCGTGGAGGGGGCGAGGTACCGGTAGGTGGCGACGGCGGTCACGGTCGCGGATGCTATCCGCGGGCTCCGACAACCGCCGCCGTCGCCGGTCACCCCCGTGACGAGATCTGCTGGACGGCCCAGCCGTTGCCGTCCGGGTCGTCGAAGAAGACGAACCCCACGTTGTCCAGCGGCTCCGGGACCGGCCTCGGGTTCTCTCCCAGCACCTGGATCTCGCTGACCTGCACGCCCCGTTCGACGAGCTGGGCGCGCGCCTGCTGGATGTCCGGAACGACCAGTTGCAGGCCGCGCAGTGATCCGGGGGTCATGGCCGGGCCCATGCCCTGGCCGATGACGATCGAGCAGCCCGATCCGGGCGGGGTGAGTTGGACGAAACGGACCTCGTCGTTGACCCGGGTGTCGTGGTCGACGTGGAAGCCGAGCTGGTCGGCGTAGAAGGCCTTGGCGCGGTCCACGTCGGAGACGGGTACGACGACAACTTCCAGAGTCCAGTTCATGGTGCTGATCCCTCTCCTGGCTGGTCCCTGACGGGCTGTGGTGCCACGAGCACCCGGTCGAGCCGGGCGTAGCTCTCGCTGACGCCGCGGGCCATGGGATACCGCAGCACCCGGTCCCGCCCTTCCGGTGTGGCGTACCGGATGGTGGTGGTCAGCGTCGTCCTGCCGTGATTCTCGACAAGGCGGTGGCTGATCACGGTGACGCCCGGATACGACTGGTCGTCGTACTGCTCGGTGTAGCTCAGCCGCTCGACCGGCCGGATCAGTTGGTAGACCCCGCCGTGTCCCATCCGCGCTCCGTCCGGGCCCTGGGAGACGAACCGCCAGGTCCCGCCGACCCGCAGGTCGACCTCGCAGACGACCAGCTGCCAGCCCTGCGCGCCGAACCAGCGACGGAGCAGGTCGGGCCGGGTGAGCGCGTCGAAGACCAGCCGACGGGGTGCGTCGAAGTCCCGGGTCAGCACGATGTCCCGGTCGGCCGGCGTGCTGACCCGGACCGGTCTCGCGGCGCCGCTCACGACGGGCCGCCGACCAGTCGGTCGGGGCTGTCCCGTGCCTCGGCCTGTAGCGTGCCGAGCAGGTCGTCGAGGCGCTGGTAGCTCTCCTCCCAGTAGGCCCGGTAGTTCGCCAACCAGTCGACGGCGGCCTTGAGTGGCCGGGCCTCGAGGCGACACGGTCGCCGCTGCGCGTCCCGGCCCCGGGAGACCAGGCCGGCGCGTTCCAGCACCCTGAGGTGTTTCGACACGGCCGGCTGACTCATCCGGAACGGCGCGGCCAGCTCGGTCACGGTGGCCTCTCCGGCCGCGAGTCGGGCCAGGATCGCCCGCCGGGTCGGATCGGCCAGGGCGGCGAAGGTCGTGTCCAGCTGTTCGGGCGTCATCGCACCGTCCCTTCCGGCTCCACTACCGATCGGTTTTATAACCGGATGGTTTATAACCGTGCCCGTGGCGGCTGTCAAGGAACGCGGCCCGTCGTAACATGGCCCATGGCCAGACCGCGGATCGATCCCGTCGTGTGGCGACCGGACCGGGCACCCACCCGGGCCCGACAGGGCAGCGGTGGGCGACCTATGCCACCGGTACGGCTGCGGACCCTTCCCGGCCAGGGCCCGGAAGACGTCGCCGTCGACTCCCGGGGACAGGTCTACACCGGACTGGCCGACGGCCGGATCGTCCTGGTCACGACGGACCGGGCCGAGACGGTGGCGCAGACCGGTGGTCGGCCGCTCGGCGTCGAGGTGCAGCCGGACGGACGCCTGGTGGTCTGCGACGCGCTGCGCGGGCTGCTCCGGGTCGACCCCGTCGACGGACGGGTGGAGACCCTGGTCGCGGCCGGTACGCCGATCGACGGTGCGCCGTTGCGGCTGTGCAACAACGCCGCGGTGGCCGCCGACGGGACCATCTTCTTCAGTGACTCCTCCCAGCGGTTCGACCTGGCGCACTGGAAGGCCGACCTGCTGGAGCACTCCGGCACCGGGCGGCTGTTGCGCCGTGATCCCGACGGGCGCACCGGGGTGGTGTGCGACGGGCTGCACTTCGCCAACGGCGTGGCGCTGGCCGCCGACGAGTCGTCGGTCGTGGTGGCGGAGACCGGGGCGTACCGGCTGGTCCGGATCCGGTTGTCCGGTCCACGGGCCGGCGGTGTGGACCGACTGGCGGAGAATCTGCCCGGCTTCCCGGACAACCTGTCCCGGGGTACCGACGGCCTGCTCTGGATCGCGCTCGGCTCGCCCCGCAACGTCCTGCTGGACCTGCTGTCGCCGCGACATCCGGCGCTGCGCCGGATGGTCTGGGCGTTGCCAGAGCGCTTCCAGCCGAAGCCGGCGGACACCGTCTGGGTCCAGGCGGTCGACGTGGACGGACGACTCGTCCACGACCTGCAGGCGAGGGTGCCCGGGTTCTCGATGGTGACCGGGGTACGGGAACACCGGGGCCGGGTCTGGCTCGGCAGCCTGCACGGGACGGCCGTGGCCGCGTTCGACGTACCGCCGGAGGGCGTGGCGACGGGCTGACCGTCGGAGCACCGCCACCCACGGATCCGTGTTAGTTAACACTCAACTCGTTAACTTCTCAGAACCAGTCGCCGCGCGGCCGACCGAGGCAGACCTCAACATGCCCCGGGAATCCGTGCTCAACGACTTTCGCATCGGGGATGCCCGGGCAACCGCGCTCGGGATGCGTGATGTTAAGTTAACGTCTACGCCTGTTCACTTGCTCTCGCCGTGGAGGCGGTAACCCCCGATGCGAAAACACCAGCCGGGCGCCGGCCGACTGTGGGCGGGCGTCGACGTCGGCACGCAGAGCCTGCGGGTGCTGCTCGTCGACGGCGAAGGCACCGTCGCCGGCCAGGGCACGCAGGCCCTGACCAGCCACCGGGCCGGCGTCCGACACGAACAGGACCCGACCGGCTGGTGGGCCGCGCTCGGCGTGGCGTTCCGGCGGGCCCTGCGGGATGTCGACCCGGCCCGGGTCGGCGCCGTGGCGATCTGCGGCACCTCCGGCACCTTCCTGCTGGCCGACCGGGACGGAACGCCGCGGACCCCGGCGCTGATGTACGACGACGCACGCGCGCGACCCGAGGCCGAGGAGATCGCGGCGACCGGCGCCGACCTGTGGGCCCGCCTCGGGTACGCCGCCCAGCCCTCCTGGGCACTGCCCAAACTGCTCTGGCTGCTCCGGCACGGGTCGGCGGCGCTGCGGGCGGACCTGCGCGCCGGTCGCACCACGCTCCGACACTGCGGCGACCATCTCGCCGCCCGGTTGACCGCGGCCCCCGTCGCCACCGACCGGAGCAGCGCGCTCAAGACCGGCTACGACCCGGACGCCGGCGCCTGGCCCACCGACCTGCTGGCCGCACTCGACCTGCCGGTCGGCGTCCTGCCCGACGTGGTCCGGCCCGGTACCCGGCTCGGCACGGTCGGCCCGGACGGCGCCGCGCACACCGGGCTGCCGGTCGGGGTGCCGGTACGCGCCGGCATGACCGACGGCTGCGCCGCCCAGATCGCCGCGGGCGCGCTCGACACCGGCAGCTGGAACTCGGTACTCGGCACCACCCTGGTCCTCAAGGGCGTCACCAGGGACCGGTTGACCGACCCGGCGGGTGCCGTCTACAGCCACCAGCACCCGGACGGCGGCTGGCTGCCGGGCGGGGCGTCGAACGTCGGCGCCGCCGTCCTGGACACCCGGTTCCCCGGCACCGACCGGTCCGCGATGGACCGGGCCGCCGCCCGGTACGAGCCGGCCGGTGGCCTGGTCTACCCGCTGCGTTCCCGGGGCGAGCGGTTCCCGTTCGTCCGGCCCGACGCCGAGCCGTTCGAGCTGGGTGTCTTCGTCGACGACACGGACCGGTACGCCGCCGTCCTCCAGGGAGTCGCGTACGTCGAACGACTCTGCTACGCACACCTGCGCCGCCTCGGCGCCGACGTCACCGGCCCGCTGTCGCTGACCGGCGGGGCGACCCGCAGCCGCTACTGGTCCCAGCTGCGCGCCGACGTGCTCGGCCGGGAGGTGACCCTGCCCCGGACCGCCGAACCCGCGTTCGGGATGGCGGTCCTGGCCGCCGCCGGCGACGGGCACCTCGCCAGCACCGCCCGGCGGATGGTCCGGGTGGCCGACGTACTGCCGCCCCGACCGGGCGCCCGGGAACGGTTCGCCGAACCGTTCGCCCGGTTCGTCGACGCGCTCGCGGACCGGGGGCACCTCGAGCCGGCGTTCGCCGACTACGCCAGGGAGCTGTCGTGACCCGTACGACGATCGTCCTCGCCCGACACGGCCGGACCGTCTGGCACCACCCGAACCGGTACGCGGGCCGCAGCGACGTACCGCTGGACCCGGTCGGTGAACAGCAGGCCCGGGACCTGGCCCGGTGGGCGGCCGGGGAGGCGTTCACCAGTCTGGTCTGCTCTCCGCTGCGTCGGGCCCGGGACACGGTCGCGCCGACGGTGTCGGCGACCGGGCTGGCGCCGGCGGTGGAGCCCCGGCTGCGGGAACTCGACTTCGGCGTCGCGGAGGGTCGTACGCTGGCCGAACTGCGCGCCGCCGACCCCGAGCTGGTGGCCAGGTTCGAGGCCGATCCGGTGGCCGGACACTTCCCCGACGGGGAGCCGCCGGCCGCGGCGGTCGCGCGGGCGCTCGACGCGCTCGCCGACCTCGCCGCCGCCGACCCCGGCGGCCGGGTGCTGGTGGTCGCGCACAACACCCTGATCCGGCTGGTCACCTGCGCGGTGCTGGGCGTGCCACTGGCCGAGTACCGGCGCCGGCTGCCGGTGCTGGACCCGGTCGCCACGACCACGCTGCGCCTTCCGGTACCGGCCGACGCCGGGCCGGTGGCGTTGCTGGCCTTCAACGTGCCGTTGTGTCGAGGATGGAGCGATCCCGATCACCACGACGCCGACCAGAGGACACCATGAGCGAACGAAGCGGAGTGCCGGTATGAACGCGCCTGACGTTCCGGAGCGCGCCCGGCCGGCGCAGCGCCAGGCGGAGATCGCCGAACACGTGCTGCAGCACGGCTCGGTCTCCGCCACCGAACTGGCGGAGATGTTCCACGTCAGCCTGATGACCATCCACCGC
Source organism: Plantactinospora sp. B24E8 (assembly GCF_039871735.1). Lineage (NCBI taxonomy): Bacteria > Bacillati > Actinomycetota > Actinomycetes > Micromonosporales > Micromonosporaceae > Plantactinospora > Plantactinospora sp. B24E8. Next base: position 5,117 of record NZ_JBDPMH010000044.1, on the reverse strand, counting down.
GACCTGGACGAACTGGCCCGGCAGGGTGTGGTCCGCAAGTTCCGGGGCGGGGTGAGCGCCCAGCCGTCCAGCGTCTTCGAGTCCAACGTGTCGTTCCGGCTGCGTGCCGCCCGGGAGGAGAAGCTGGCGCTGGCCCGGCGGGCGCGGACGCTGATCGAGCCGGGCATGGCGGTGATGCTCGACGACTCCACCACGACGCTGGAGGTGGCCCGGCTGCTGGAGGACGACCCCGGACCACTCACCGTGATCACCAACTTCCTGGAGACGATCAAGCTGCTCTCCGGGGTACCCGGCATCCGGTTGCTGGCACTCGGCGGCGAGTACTACCCGACGCACGACTCGTTCCTCGGCGTCCCCTGCGTGGAGGCGATCGAGGCGCTCCGGGTGGACCTGCTCTTCGCCTCCACCTCGGCGGTCTCCGGCGGTTACGCGTACCACCAAGAGCAGGAGATTGTGCTGGTGAAACGGGCGATGATCCGTTCGGCGCAGCGCAGCGTGCTGATGGTCGACCACACCAAACTCGGCCGGGCCGCCCTGCACCGGCTGGCGCCGCTGCGGGACTTCAACCTGGTGCTGACCGACGCGCGGGCGCCGAAGGAGACGTTGGCGGAGATGCGGGAGCACGGTGTCCGGTACGAGATCGCCTGACCCGGTGGTGTACGGCGTCGACGTCGGCACCACCGTCACCAAGGCGGTCGCCTTCGACGTGACCGGTACGGCGCTGGCCCGGGCGGCCCGCCCGACCGTCCTGGACCGGCCCGGACCCGGCCGGTACGAGCAGGACCCGGACCAGGTCTTCGACTCGGTGCTGGCGGTCCTGCGCGAGCTGCGGGAACGGGTGCCGAACCCGGTGACCGCGCTCGGGGTCACCGGCCAGGGCGACGGGCTGTGGCTGCTGGACGCGCAGGGGTGCCCGGTCCGACCGGCGCTGTCCTGGCTGGACGCCCGGTCGACGCCGGTGGTCGACCGGTGGGCGGCGGACGGTCTGCTGGAGACGGCGTACCGGCGGACCGGGAACCATCCGTTCCCGGGCGCCTCGGGGCCGCTGCTCGCCTGGCTCGACGCGTACGAGCCGGACGTGCTGGACCGGGCGACCACCGCCGCGTACTGCAAGGACATGGTGGTGCAGCGGCTGACCGGGTTGCGGGCCACCGACCCGTCGGACGCCTCCGCACCGTTCCTCGACCCGCACTCCCGCCGGTACGACGAGGAGCTGATCGCCGCCTGCGGCCTGGCCCACCGCCGTCACCTGCTCGCCCCGGTCCTGCCCGCTCCGCACGACACCCTGAGCGCCACGGCCGCCGGGGCGACCGGGCTGCCCGTCGGGCTGCCGGTGGTCGGCGCGCCGTACGACCTGCCGGCCTCCGCCTGGGGCGCCGGGGTCCGGACGGTCGGCGCCGGCCTGCTGATCGTCGGCACCACGCTCGCCTGTCAGGTGCTGCGGGACCGGGTCGACACGACCGGTGAGCCGGCCGGCCTGACGTTGAGCACCTGGCGGCCCGACCGCTGGCTGCGGGCGCTGCCGGCGATGGTCGGCACCGCCGCCCTGGACTGGGTGCTGCGGCTGGTCGGCGCCACCCTCGCCGACCTGCCGGGGATGCTGGAGCGGGGCCGGGCCGACGGCCTGACCGTGCTGCCGTTCCTGGCCGAGTCCGGCGAGCGCGCCCCGTTCGTCGCCCCCCGGGCCCGGGCCCGGGTCGACGGCCTGCACCTGGGTACCGAGCCGGCGGACCTGGTCCGGGCCACCTGTGAGGCGGTCGCCTACAGCGCCCGGCACTGTCTGACCTCGGCCGGCCTGGCCGGGGACCTCACCGCCTGTGGCGGCGGCGTCGGTTCGACCCGGTGGGCGCAGATCTTCGCGGACGCGCTCGGCCGGCCGGTACGGGTGCTGGCCGGTGAGGAGATCGGCGCCCGGGGTGCCGCCCTGGCCGCGTTGTCGGTGCTCGACGGCAACCCGGCCGAACCGGCACCGCCGGTACGCGACGCGGACCCGGCCGACCTTGCCCCGCCGGTGGTCGATGCGGCCCCGGACGGCTGGTGCCCGCCGGGGCGGTGGTACGCGCCCGACCCGTCCGTCCGGGACCGGTACGAGACCGGGTACGCCCGCTACCTGGACCACCTCGCACAGGCCCGCCCGAGCTGGAACGAAAGGTGACCCGTGAGCCCCACCCCGCTGTCCGTGCTGATCGCCGGCGACCACTTCGTGACACCCGACCTGGTCGCCGACGCCCTGCGGTCCCGGATCGGCCCGTCCTTCACCGCCCGGGTCGTGACACTGCCCTGGCCGCACACCCCGTTCGGGCGGGTGGCGGAGGTGGACGAGGCGTCCGGCGCCGAGGACGAGTTGATCGCGGCCCTGCCCGGGGTCGAGGTGGCGGTGACCCAGATGGGACCGTTCACCGCCCGGGTGCTGGCGGCGGCGGACGCGCTGCGGCTGCTCGTGGTGTGTCGGGGCGGTCCGGTCAATGTCAACCTGGCGGCGGCGGCCGAGGCCGGGATCGAGGTGTGCAGCACACCGGGCCGCAACGCGGTCGCCGCCGCCGAGCACACGGTGGCGCTGTTGCTCGCCGCGCTGCGGCAGATCCCGCAGCGGCACGAGGGGCTCCGGGACGGCGCCTGGCGCAGTGATCTCTACGCCCTGGACGAGGTGGGTACCGAGCTCGGCGGCAGCACGGTCGGCCTGGTCGGCTACGGCGCGATCGGTCGGCGGGTCGGTCGGATCCTGCGCGCGTTCGACGCCGAGGTGCTGGTCCACGACCCGTACGCCGACCCGGCCACCCTGGACGGGGCGAGCCCGGTCGGGCTCCCCGAGCTGCTGGACCGGTGCACGGTGCTGAGTCTGCACGCCCGGCTGACCCCGGAGACCGCCGGCATGGTCGGGGCCACCGAACTGTCCCGGCTGCGCCGGGGCGCGGTGCTGGTGAACACCGCGCGGGGCGGTCTGCTCGACTACGACGCGGTGGTGGACGCGTTGGAGTCGGGGCAGCTCGGCGCCGCCGCGTTCGACGTCTTCGACGCCGAGCCGTTGCCGGCCGGCTCGCGGCTGCGTACCGCGCCCCGGGTGGTGTTCACCCCGCATCTGGCCGGCGCCACCCGGCAGACCGCCGAGCGGGCCGCCGCCCTGGCCGCCGACGCCGTCGCGGCTTATCTCGCCGCCCGGGGCCGCTGACCGCGCTCCGGGACGCCGGGCCGCCGTACACCTGCGGGTATTTCGCTGTGGGCATGGTCATAGCCGGGTCGGGACGAACGGTCGACCCCGCCGGGCCGTTCCGTCGATCCCCGGGTCGCCGGTAGTGGCGGCGACGAAGACCACACGGACGAGGAAAAGCCCCACGGTACGCCCCGCAGGGTGAGCAAGCACACGCTTCACCGAGGGCCGGCCGTACGACGGCCGGGTCCTGCGATCCTGGACGCGGAGCCGGCGACCGGAAAAGTGGCCGCCACAATCGCGCGGCCCACGTACCTTCTCACCCGCACCGGTCGACAGTGCCACCGGCCCCGAGGACTTGGAGATTCGTGACCAATCAAGCCGCCGTGGCGCCGAACAAGCTGGACGGCGCCGTTCTGAAGATCGCCGGCGTGGTCGTGCTCGGCGCGATCATGTCCATCCTCGACGTCACGGTCGTCAGCGTCGCGCTGCCGACCTTCCAGAGCGAGTTCGACGCGACGTACGCCCAGGTCGCCTGGACCATGACCGGCTACACGCTGGCGCTGGCCACGGTGATCCCGCTGAGCGGCTGGGCCGCCGACCGGTTCGGCACCAAGCGGCTGTACATGCTCGCGCTGCTGCTGTTCACGCTCGGTTCGGCGCTCTGCGCCAGCGCCGACTCGATCGGCCAGCTGATCACCTACCGGGTGGTGCAGGGCCTGGGTGGCGGCATGCTGATGCCGCTCGGCATGACGATCATGACCCGGGCCGCCGGCCCGGCGCGGATCGGCCGGCTGATGGCGGTCCTGGGCATCCCGATGCTGCTCGGCCCGATCGGCGGTCCGATCCTCGGCGGTTGGCTGATCGACGCGAGGAGCTGGCACTGGATCTTCCTGATCAACGTGCCGATCGGCGCGGTCGCACTCGTCTACGCCCTCCGGGCGCTGCCGAAGGACGCTCCCGAGCCCTCCGAGTCGTTCGACTTCGTCGGCATGCTGATGCTGTCGCCGGGTCTGGCACTCTTCCTCTTCGGCGTCTCGTCGCTGCCGGAGACCGGCACGATCACCGCCACCCGGGTCTGGGCGACGATGCTGGTCGGCGCCATTCTGCTGGTCAGCTTCGTGCTGTACTCGTTCCGGCCGCGCCACCCGCTGCTCGACCTGCGGCTGTTCCGCAACCGCAACCTGACGGTCGCGTCGATCTCGCTCTTCGTCTTCATCATCGCGTTCATGGGCGCCGGCCTGCTCTTCCCGAGCTACTTCCTGCAGGTCCGGGGTGAGTCGACGCTGCACGCCGGTCTGCTGATGGCGCCGCAGGGCATCGGGGCGATGCTGACCATGCCGATCGCCGGCACCCTGGCCGACCGGATCCCGGTCGGCCGGACCGTACCGTTCGCGATGGCGCTGATCGCCGCCGGCTTCTTCACCTTCACCCAGGTCGGCACGGACACCTCGTACCTGCTGCTCTGCGGTTCGCTGTTCGTGATGGGGCTCGGCATGGGCGGCACGATGATGCCGATCATGACCTCGGCGCTGCGCACGCTGACCGCCCACGAGACGGCCCGCGGTTCCACGCTGGTGAACATCCTCCAGCAGATCGGCAGCTCCATCGGCGCCGCGATCATGTCGGTGATCCTGACCAGCAAGCTGAACGGCTCGGCCGTGATCCCCGGCATGACCGACCCGCACACCGGCGAGCCGGTCACCGAGGCCGGCGCCGCGATCGCCCACCAGCACGGCGCGCAGATGCCGCTGGACCCGTCGCTGCTGGAACGGGGCCTGCGTTTCGTGGCGGACTCGTTCGCCAGCACCTTCTGGGTCGGCTTCGTGCTGGTCCTGCTGACCTTCATCCCGATCGCCTTCCTGCCGCGCAAGCGGGAGGTGTCGCGCCTGCTGGACGACCCGTCCGGCGAGGGCGGCGAGTCGACGCCGGCCCCGGTGCTCATCCACTGAGCCGAGCGGCCACAAGC
>NZ_JBDPMH010000043.1:0-57344 GCF_039871735.1 Plantactinospora sp. B24E8 | reverse complement strand
CGGAGACCGATTCCGTCGCAAGAACCTGTCTACCGATGGCTCCACGTCCTTATCAAAAGCTGTCCGCTATGGACGGTACGCCCGTGTCATCCCGAACCGCCCCCGGATCCTTGCTGAGATCACCTCAGTGCCTGCGGTCAGGGACAACGGCTCCCACGACGTGGAAATCTGGATCGGCGAGTCATCGGCCAGATATCGGTAGTCCGTCCGCATCACCGGCGCATCCGGTTCGATCTCGAGCCTGGCGGCGATCCGTTCCTCCGCCACGTCGTGCCGGGACTCGTGCTCCCAGGTGGGCCGCTGTCCGGCGGCGGTAGCGTCCCGCACGAACGGTGACGTCGAACCGGCGGCTGAACGTAGATCGCGACCGGCGGCGTTGCGGGTGATGCGTCGGCTCTGTCGTACGTAGTTGCCGGATCCGCGCCGACCCTCGACAAGGCCCTCGCTTTTCAAAATGGACAGTGCCCATTTCACAACGGTGGTGGAGACGCCGTAGCGCTCTCGGAGCTTCGCCTCGGTCGGGAGTTTGTCGCCAGGCGCCAGGTCGCCGGCTCTGATCTGGTCGCGTAGCTCCGCAACGATGCGCAGGTACGCAGGATTTTCGGGCATGGTGAACCTGCCCCTCTCTCCGGTCTGCACCTGCCAGTCGACCACAGAAGATTGATGCTTGCGTTCCTGCGCCGCCGATATGAAGGCGGCGGCCAAAGCCTGCCGAGGCTTCGACCGGGACTAAACTCCAGTTTCGATCTTGAGTAGGCCGGCATACGGCTGCGCCGGCCGTTCGAAGCAGGCCCCTGAGACCCGTGACTCGACGGTCCGGACATGTCGGAAGCCCTGTCGTACGTAGTAGGCGTGTAGGCGGGGGTTGGTGGTCCAGGCGTCGAGCCTGAGCCAGGTCAATCCCGCGTCGTACGCACGCCCACCAGCCCAGTCGAGCATCTCGCCACCGAGTCCGCTGCCGGCGTTCTTTAACGGGATCATCATCTTGGCGGCATACAGGGCGTCGGCGGGATCGTCCTCCGGGTACCAGAGCGCATCAGGGTCGCGGTCGGGCTTCCAGAGTGAGTCCACGTCGACGTAGGCGGTCAGCGTGATGGTCGCCAACGGCGTTGAACCGTCCCACACCATCCAGGTCTGCCCAGCCGAGACCGTGGCGGCGACGGCAGAGCGAGGCAGCGGAATCGACCACTGGTCCTCGCCACGCCCAGCGAGCCAGTCGACCCGTTCTCGCCGCCAAGCCATGATGATGTCGACATCGACCATCCGCGCCGGCGTGATGATCAACGGTCGCCACCCGCCCTGAACCTCGCGATCACGTCGGCATCTCCGAGCGTGTACACAATGCGGTTCCGGTCGGCGGCGAACGTCGATACCGACACCCGCACCGCGCGCTCGGTCGTGAAGCCGGTCCGTACGTACGTGAGCACCGGCGTTCCCGTCGGCAGGGCGAGCAGCGAAGCCTCGGCCGGACGAGGCATGGCCGCGACGATCTCGTCCTCGTACGCCGTCTGGACGTACCCACGCTCGGCGAGCAGCCTGGTCGTGCCTTGCGGGACGTCATGCGGGGAGAGCAATTCCGGAATCTCCTGGCAGAGATCCATCGGATAGTAGGTGTCCTGGACGGACGAGATATTGCCGTTTACGGACCGGACGCAGCGTCGGACTGCGGCGTGCGATCCGTTCTCGACGCCGAGGCGCCGGGCATGGTCCGGCGGCAACGCCTCGATCCGCAGCTCGAACGTCTGCGTCGGCTCGTAGCCCTGCGCCCGGACCTCGCTGAACCAGGCGTCCGACTCGCTGTACGGGCCGGGCATCTCCGCACGGCTCGCATGGAAGTCCAGCGTCACCCGCTCGCGGACGACCATGCCGCCGGCTCGACCGGGCACACTCGCCACCAGACCCTCGTTGACGAGCAGTCCGGTGGCCAGGCGGATGGTGTTCCGACTGACGGCGTACTGGTCCTGAAGCTGGGTTTCGGACGGCAGGCGATCGCCGGGACGCAGCTCGCCAGAGAGGACCTTCGCGCGTAGCTCGTCGGCGATCTTCCGGTACAGCGGCTGCACGGCTCCACCCTCCCAAATTTGGTACCAACCAATCTAGCGATTGGCCTTGACGTCCATCGACACCCCTGCAATGGTTGGTACCAATCCAACCTTACCTAGCGTTCGAATTTGATCACCTGGGGTTGACATGACGCAGGCTGGCGAGATGGCGCGGGAGATGGAACGCATCAACCGAGCGCTTGAGGTGGCCCGGGTCCACATCGCTGGCCTCGACCAGGCCGACGGAGCCCGACTGCTTTCCGGGCGCGTCGCCCACTCACCTCTGCGCACCCTGCTGGAGCAGGCAGAACAGGCCTCCCAGCGGGTGACGACGTACCTACGGGATCAATCCCGCTCCTGAACTGGACGCGGCGGACGCGAACTATCCAGCCTCCGGCCGCGCCTGCCGCGTCCGCCTCCGGTCGGGACCGGTGTACTTCCCCCCGTACACCGGTCCCGGCCACCCACCAGCCGGGTGCGGCGGTCGGTGCTGCCCGAGGCCCGGCCGCCGCACCCCCACCAGCACTGGAGGTCCTGGGGATGAAGCTGTGGACACGGTGGCGTACCCGCCGCCGGGATCGGGTCGCCGCCGAAGCCGAACGCGCCGCCCGCGAACACGACGCCGCCGAGGCCGAGGCCGCGCGGCAGCGGGTGCTGGACCTGGCCCGCCGCCAGCGGTACGACCGCGACAACGACTCCGGCCATCGCACCTGGAGCTGGAACGGCCCGACCCTGATCCTCGACCTGCCATTGCTGACGTACGGGCAACGGCGGCTCTACCGGGTCGGACCATGTTGACCCGGCTCCGTCGCTGGTGCAGCCGCCGCACCGCAGCAGCGCAGCCACCCGCACGACGCTGGAACAGTCGACGCTGGGACCGCTACGGGCAGTGGCGATGAGCGACGACGACCGGCCCCCGATCGTCACACCGGCGGTCGAAATGCCGGACGTCCCCGAGGGGGCCCTGCTCCGACTCGGCCCCGGCGACTGGTCACACGGGGCGACGCTGCCCGTCGGGACGTACCTGAATCTCAGCCTGACCCGGATCCACCGCAACGTGACCCGCCAGGACGAGCAGGGTCTCTGGGTCTGGGTCGTCGGCCACGAGCACCCGGCCTGCACCTGGCCACACGTCGAAGCACACCCGCCCTGCCTGCAACTGATGGTCCGCTTCGACGTGCTGACCGAGGCGGCGAACCAGTGAGAACTCCTGCGAGTGCCCCACCTGCCGGGTGGCCCGATCGCAGGAAGCGCCCCCAGGGTGCCGGCGGCAACCGGTGACCCGACAGGACGCGACCGGCCCCGCCAGCCCGCACACCGTGGCTGGCGGGGCCGGTGGTCGAGGCGCGGGCCACCCGAACCTACCCGACGTTCCTCGTGCGGTGCTGGAAGGCCACCCGCAGCACGACCAGGGTGTACGCGCAGAGCATCGCGAGCCCGGCCCACCAGGGCAGCGGGAAGTATCCGGCCGACGGTGCGTAATGGGCGGTGACCTGCGGGAACTCCTCCACTGTCTGCTGGACGGCAAAGCCGGCGGCCGGGGTGAGTCGCAGCAGCCAGTCGGAGACCGCGTCGGGCAGGAGCGGGAACGCCGTGACGGCGTAGGGGAAGGCGACCAGCGACAGCCCGGCGAGGATCGCCGCCCAGCCCCGGCGCAGCCACACCCCGAGCCCGTACGCGAGCACGGCACAGAGCGCGAGTGCCGCCGCGACGCCGACGATCACCCGGGCGCCGGTCAGGATCGACACCGGTTGCACCGCGACGCCGTTGCCGCTCAGGATCACGGCGCCGACCGGGATGACAAGACCGACGGCGACCAGACCGGTAACCAAGGTGGCTGCCCCGACGACGGTCGCCCGGGCGGCGATCACCGGCCGGGCGAGCGGCTCGCGAGCTGTGCGGGCACCGTAGCGGGCCGCGACGACGAGCAGGACGATCAGCCCGATCACCAGGCCGAACAGGAGCTTCTCGACGCTCCGTGCGCCCTCCTCGCCGAGCGGCCCGATGTCGCCGGTGCCGCTGACCGTGATGACGCCGTTGCCCTCGACCGCTCCCGACCGGTTGTGGTGCTTCTCCCAGTCGGTCTGGTTCATCTCGCCGACCGGCTCGCTGTTCCACGCGCCGGTGGCACCGCCCTCGACGACGACGTTGTCGAAAACGCCGACGGCCTGGGTGAACCGGACCTCCTCGGTCGCGCCGCCGAGGCCGACCCTGCGGAGCGTGAGGTCGCCGGGGGAGGTCGCGAAGAGGCCGACCTGCACGATGTCCGGCAGCCCGTCGAGTTTCGCCGCCCCGACGGTGCGCCACCGCACGCCGTCGGTCGACTCCGCGCCGGTGATGGTGTCGCCCGACCGGGTCAGGCGCAGCCAGCGCGGGGACTCCGCCGAGACGCCGCCCGCGCTTCCGGCGACGTCGTGTGTGTAGTCGTGCTGGAAGCGCACGCCGTGGCTGCCGGTCATCATGAGCGCCGCGTATCGCGACCCCGGTCGTACGCCGTCCTTGACGATGATCCCGGCCTTCGCCCAGGGGACCAGCCCGGACACGATCTGGTCGTGGTTCGGCGGCGGGTAGGTGATCGTCCCGGTCATCGCGGTCAGCCGGACCGTGATGCTGCCCTCGCGGCCCAGGTCGCGATGCAGGAACCAGAATCTGTCGCCGACAACGGCACCGTCGCTGGCGACCGGAGTGACCGGGCACGGCCCCGGGCAGGACGACCGGTTGCCGGAGGCGTACAACAGGCCCAGCGCGATGATCGCGAGGACCACGGCGGCCAGGGCGGCCAGGCGGCCAGGGCTGCGGAACGCGGTCCATTCCCGCCGGAGGAGTTCGGTGCGCGACATGCCGTCGGTTCTACGGGTCGGCAGGTAACCCGGCCCGAACCGGCGTTGTCATGCTGTTGTTAGGTCCTCCGGGTCATGCTGGGGGCATGATCAGGCTGCCCAGCGGCACCGTGCGGGTGAGGTTCACGATCCTCTACGCCGTGGTGTTCCTCGTCTCCAATGCCGGGCTGCTCGGCCTGACCTTCCTGCTCACCAACGGCAGCGTCAGCAACGTGGTCCCCGCCGAAAATCCCCCCATCCAGGGCAGCCCTGGCGGGGCGCAACTGCGCATCCGGCAGTTGGAGGACCAGCTGGCCGCCGTACACACCCAGCAGGCTCGCCAACTGTTGGCCGGCTCGTTGGTGGCGCTGGTCGTGATGGCGGTCTTGTCGCTGCTGCTCGGCCGGGTGCTGGCCAGGCGCGTACTGCGCCCGCTGCGGCTCATCACCGACGCCACGCGGTCCATCTCCGCCGACAGCCTGGGGCGGCGGCTGGCGGTCGACGGCCCGGCCGACGAGGTGAAGGATCTCGCGGACACCATCGACGAGCTGCTCGAACGGCTCGAGGCGTCGTTCGTCGCGCAGCGCCGATTTGTCGCCAACGCCTCCCACGAGCTGCGTACGCCGTTGGCGACGGTGCGGGCGTCACTGGACGTCGCGGTCGCCAAGCCCCAGCCGAGCCCTTCGACGGTGGCGCTCGCGAACCGGGTACGGCCACAGCTGGACCGGGTCGACCACCTGCTCGACGGACTCCTGGTGCTGGCCCGGGCACAGCACGGCGCGCTGCCCGACGCCGCCCCGGTCGACGTCGGTGACCTCGTCGCCGTGGCCCTGGGCGCCCGGTCCGGCGAGGTGGAGACGAAGGGGCTCCACCTGACCGTCGAGGTGCCGCCGGGAGCGGTGACCCGGGGCAGTCCGGCGCTGCTGGCGCGGCTGGTGGCCAACGTCGTCGACAACGCCGTGACCCACAACCAGAGCGGCGGCTGGATCCGGATCGCCGGGGACGCGGACGAGCGGCGGATCGTGCTGGTCGTCGAGACCGCCGGACCCGTCCTCGACCAGCGGGAGGTCGACCGGCTCGGGCGGCCGTTCGAGCGGCTGGGCGCCGAGCGGACCGGGTCCTCGGGACTCGGGCTGTCCATCGTGGCCGCTGTCGCCGCTGCCCACGGCGGCCGGCTCGCCCTGCTCGCCCGCCCGACGGGTGGGCTACGCGTGTCGATCACGCTGCCGGCAGCGCGGGCGTCGGTGCCGGCATGAGGATCCTCGTCGTCGAAGACGACCACGCCCTCGCCGAGGTGGTCGCGGAGGGGCTACGCGACCAGGGAATGGCCGTCGACCTCGCCCACGACGGGCTGACCGCCGCCGCCAAGCTCGACCTCACCGCGCACGACGTGGTGGTCCTGGACCGGGACCTGCCCGGACTCCACGGCGACACACTGTGCCGGATGATCACCGAGCGGGCGGACCGGCCGATGGTGCTGATGCTGACCGCGGCCAGCACGCCCGGCGACCGGGTCAGCGGGCTGACCCTGGGCGCGGACGACTATCTCGGCAAGCCCTTCCACTTCCCCGAACTGATTCTGCGCATCCGGGCACTGGCCCGGCGCAAGCCGGACGCGCGACCCCGGACACTGCGCGCGGCCGGAATCGAGCTGGATCCGGTACGCCGCACCGCCGTCCGCGATGGGCGTCAGCTCAACCTCTCGGTCAAGGAGTTCGCCGTGCTGGAGGCGCTGCTGCGGGCGAGCCCGGGTTTCCTGAGCAGCGAAAGCCTGCTCGAACAGGTCTGGGACGAGAACGCTGACCCGTTCACCAACACCGTCACCGTGACGGTGGGCCGACTGCGCCGCAAACTCGGCGAGCCGCCGGTCATCGCGACGACGCCCGGAATCGGCTACCGGGTCGCCGGTCCACCCAGCGACGGCGACCCAGGCGATTGATTCGAGTGTGCAGGTCCTCGCGACTCCTCCGGCCGCCGTCGTACCGCCACCGACAGGGTTGTGGCCAGAAGGGTTACCGCCAGCACGCCGACCGACTGGGCAAGGCGACCGATGCGCTGGCTGGTACAGCGTTCGTACGTACGCGCCCAGTAGTCGTCGGCGTAATCCTGTGGTCGTCCGATGTCGAGGGCGAAACTGTTGCCGCAGGACCTGTCCTCATGGTCGCCGGGCGCGGGTACGCGGATCGGCAGCAACAGCATCATCGCGACCACGACGGTACCCAGCAGCACGATCGGGAACGGGCTCAGCAGGGCGGCGTACCACGGCTTGGTCGTGGCGACTGCGGTAGTCATCTCGCCGAGGGTAGAACAGTCGCCTCCGGTACGGCGGAGCCCGACACGCCCGTCAGGTAATGGCCGAGTGGCGCCAGTCCCGGAATCGGCTCACCCCGCAACTGGAGTCGGCGTCAGAATGCGCCCCAGATGCCGAGTTGGAATCTTGGCGCCTGGTCGTCGCGCGTACAACGCTCAAATTCCAAGATCTCGGATCTTGTCGGAGGAAACCGGCAGCGGACGACGGCAGCACGCACCGGGCGGCCCGCCGGGACCTGCATCGCGGCAGTGGGGCGAAGGCAGCCCGACGAGTGCCGACAGCCAACCTGGCAGCAAAGACCGACATAGCCGCGCCATCCGGGCGGCGCACCCGAGCCGAACGGCCGCTTTTCGCCCACCGTACAGGCGAAACGACGCTGGTCACGGAACAGCACTGTCGAGATAGAGGACATAACGCAGCCCCACCCGAACTCGTTCGACGTTCGCCATTCGCCGTTTACCGGGTCGCCACGATTGATCCACTCCCATACGCTGTCGACCTCCCAACCAATCAGGAGGTCTGGTGCGGCGAAGCATTGCGGGGGTTTCGGCTCTGGCGTTTTTGGCCAGCCTGGGGCTCAGTGCTCCAGCCAGGGCGGCGGACGAGCCCCGAACCATCAAGCGGGACGGTCACAGCCTGCTCCACCAGCGGGTACCGCAGGAAAAGGCAGCCAAGAAGAAGTCGGCAAAGGCTGCTGCCGGTCTCACCCGGTCCGACTTCGACGGTGACGGGTACGACGACCTCGCGGCCAGCTCGAACGCCTACCAGTACACCGGGCCCGAGCAGCTCGACGGCATGGTCGTCATCCAGTACTCGACCGCACCGCAGGTCGACTACGTGTACGGGGTCGATCCGCCCGACGGTGACGGCGGCAACTTCGGCGACGCGTTGGCCACCGGCGACTTCAACGGCGACGGCTACGACGACCTGGCGGTCGGCGCCCCGAACGAGTTGGACTGGCTGAACGGGACCCAGGCCGGCGCGGTCTGGGTCGTCCCCGGCAGCAGCAACGGCCTCGCGTTCGAGCTGTCCACCTACTTCGACCAGAGCTCGCCCGGCGTTCCGGGCGGATCGGAGAACCGCGACTGGTTCGGGTCCGCGCTCGCGACCGGCGACCTCAACGGCGACGGCAATGACGACCTGGCGATCGGCGCGTACGGAGAGGCGATCGGCAGCAAGACGTCGGCCGGCTCGGTCACCCTCCTCTACGGCAGCGCCAGCGGCCTCACCGACAGCGGTGCCCAGGACCTCTACCAGGACCAGGGCCACGTTCCCGGCGGCAGCGAGACCAACGACAGCTTCGGCTACAGCCTGGCGATCGGCGACGTGACCGGCGACGGGTACGCCGACCTGGCCGTCGGCGCACCGCGGGAGAACGAGAACACGGGCGACCCCGGCAGCGGCACGGTCAACCTGATGCGGGGCTCGGCGAGCGGGATCTCCACCACCGGCGCCACCTCGGCCGACGGTTGGGCGATCAAGTCGGCGACCGGCACCGCGGACACCACCGCCCGGACGTTGGGTACCGCTCTGGCGATCGGCGACGTGAACGGCGACGGGCTCGGCGACGTCATCACCGGTGCCCCCGGTTCGCAGACCCCGCACACCAACGGCGGGCTGATCGCGGCCTTCACCGGCCGCACCAACGGCATCGCCAGCAGCGCCGTAGTGGTGATCGGCCAGCGTACCGCCGGGGTGTCGGGAGAGCCCGAGACCGGGGACCGGTTCGGCGCCACCCTCTCGACCGGTGACGTGACCGGTGACGGCCTGGCCGACGTACTGGTCGGCGCTCCGGGTGAGGCGATCGGCTCGGCGACCGGCGCCGGCGTGATCACCCTGCTCAAGGGCACCAGCGGCGGACTCACCGGCGACGGCTCGCAGTCGTTCGACCAGAACCACGAGGTCGTCCCGGGTGGCTCGGAGGCAGGTGACCGGTTCGGTGGTTCCCTCGCACTGCTGAACTGGGACGGCCTCGGCGGGCTGGACGCGGTCGTCGCGGCGGCCGGCGAGGCGGTCGGCGGCGACCCCTCCGGCCGGGCGTCCGGCTCCATCTCCGTGTTCCAGGACTCCAGCAGCGGGCTCGTACCGCAGGCCATCTCGGTCAACGGCCAGGACCTGCAGGCCGACTTCGTCTGGCCGCTGGACTACGGCTTCGAGATCGCCGGCCCGCAGGGCGGCGTACCGAGGGGCTGACGCCGGGTGGTGGCGACCGGGTGCATCCACCGATCACCCGGTCGCCACCGTCGGTCCACTTCCCTAACATCTCGGGTCGTCCACAGCGAGCGGGGGTTCTGGTGCGTCGGACAATCGCAGGCATGTCCGTGCTGGCCGTGCTGGCCGGACTGACCATCAGTGCCCCCGCCCGCGCGGCGGACGAGGTGCTGACCATCACCCGCGAGGGTGTGACTCTCCAGTTCCACCGGGTGCCGAAGGCCAGCACTCCGGTGACCGGGACCGGTGTCACCCGGTCGGACTTCGACGGCGACGGCGTGGACGACATCGCGGCCAGTGGCGTTCCCGAATACCACCACGGACTTCCGCACTTCCCGACCGGGGTGACCGTGGTCCGCTACTCGTCCGCGCCGCAGGTCGACTACCTCGCGGACGTTCTGACCGGAATCGGTGGCAACTACTTCGGGATCGCGCTCGCTGCCGGGGACTTCGACGGCGACGGCTACGACGATCTGGCGATCGGAGACTCCGGCGAGCGGCACCCCGACAAGCAGACCCACGCCAGCGGCGGTGTCTGGGTCATCCCGGGGAGCAGCACCGGGCTGGTTCCCGACTCCGCCAGCCACTTCAGCCAAAGCTCGCCGGGCATCCCCGGCGAGCCCGAGGAGTACGACTACTTCGGTGCGGCCCTCGCGACCGGTGACCTCAACGGCGACAACCGCGACGACCTGGCGATCGGCTCGTACGGCGAGGGGATCGGAAGCGCGGCGGGGGCCGGTTCGGTGGCCGTCCTCCTCGGCAGCGCGACCGGCCTCACCACCACCGGCGTCCAGGACATCTACCAGGACCAGGCGGCGGTACCCGGGGCGAGCGAGCCCAGGGACAGTTTCGGCTACGCGCTCGCGATCGGCAGGGTCAACAACGACCGGTACGCCGACCTGGTGATCGCCGGTCCGCACGAGAACGAGAACACCCGCGCCGACGGCAGTGGCACCGTCGTTCTGATGTGGGGCTCGGCCGCCGGGGTGTCCACCACCGGTGTCACCTCGGTCGACGGCTGGGGCATCCACGGGGCGCTGGACCGCACCGACAACTACGCCTGGTCCCTCGGCAACGACCTCGCGGTCGGCGACGTGAACGGTGACGGGCTCGGCGAGGTGATCGCCGGCGCGCCCCGCGCCCAGACCCCGCACATCGCTGGCGGCCTCGTCGCGGTCTTCACCGGCCGCACCTCCGGCATCTCCAACGGCGCGGTACGGGTCATCAACCAGCGCACCAGCGGCGTACCGGGCGAGCCCGAGGAGTTCGACCGCTTCGGAGAGACGGTCGCGGCCGGTGACGTGACCGGCGACGGCCGGGCCGACGTACTGGTCGGCACTCCCGGCGAGGGCCTCGGCTCGGCCACCTCCGCCGGCGTCGTCACCCTGCTCAAGGGCTCCGCCTCCGGCCTCACCGGCACCGGCGCCCAATCCTTCGACCAGAACCACCCGGACATCCCCGGCGGAGCCGAGAAGAGCGACTTCTTCGGCTCCTCTGTCGCGTTGCTGAACCTCGACGGCCGCGGCGGCCTCGACGCCCTGGTGGCGGCACCGTCCGAGGAGGTGGGTGGTGACGTCGCGGACCAACCATCCGGAGCCCTGTACCCCTTCTACGGCTCCACCAACGGACTCGTACCGCAGCCGACCTCGACGAACGGCCTGGACCTGCGCACCGACCGCGTCTGGCCACTCCGCTACGGCCTCGAGATCGGCGGACCGCAGGGCGGCTTCGCGGGTTACTGAACAACCGGGTGTGGCAACTGCCGACCCACCCATCCGGCCTGTCGTTGACCGACACCAAACGGGGGTTCCCCGGCGAGGAAAGATCGCCCGCTTCTCGGCCCTCGCCGTGTCGGCCTGCCTGGGGCGTTGAAATCGCCGGTCGGCATCCCCCGTTTACCTGGTCGCCACCGTCGGTCCACTCCCCTAACATGTCGGAGCGTTTACAACGAGCGGGGGATCTCCGGTGCGTCGAAGGATTGCGGGCATGTCGGTGCTGGCCGTGCTGGTCGGGCTGACAACCAGTGCCCCGGCACGGGCGGTGGAGGGCGCGCGGGCGGCGGAGGAGATCCGCAGCGTCACCCGGGACGGTTTTGTCCTCCAGCTCTACCGGGTGCCGGTGACGGCCAGCCCGATGACCGGGGCCGGCGCCACCCGATCCGACTTCGACGGTGACGGCGTCGACGACATCGCGGCCGCCGCAGTCCCGCACTACCGGATCGATCTGCCCGAGAGTTCGGCCGGGATCGTGGTCGTGCACTACTCGTCGGCGCCGCAGGTCGACTACCTCACCGGTTCCGCCCTCTCCGGCAGCGGCTGCTGCTTCGGTACCCCGGTGGTGGCCGGCGACTTCGACGGGGACGGCTACGACGACCTGGCGATCGGTGACCCGGACGAGGTGGATCGCGGCAACCGGGCCGAGGGCGGCGGGGTTTGGATCATCCCGGGCAGCCCGTCCGGCCTTGTGCTCGATTCGGCGAGCCACGTCAACCAGAGCTCGCCCGGCGTACCCGGCGAGTCGGAGACCAAGGACTGGTTCGGCGGAGCGCTCGCCGCCGGCGACCTCAACGGCGACGGCCGCGACGACCTGGCGATCGGCGCGTACGGAGAGGCGATCGGCAGCAAGACGGAGGCCGGCGCGGTCACCGTGCTGTTCGGCAGCCCGACCGGCATCACCACCACCGGCGCCCAGGACATCCACCAGGACCAGGCCGCCGTCCCCGGCGGCTCCGAGCGCAACGACATGTTCGGTTTCGGGCTCGCGATCGGCAGGGTCAACAACGACCGGTACGCCGACCTGGCCATCGCCTCGCCCAACGAGAACGACGAGCCGAACGGCAGCGGCGCGGTCGCCCTGATCTGGGGTTCGGCGGGCGGGATGTCGACCACCGGCGCCACCTCGGTCACCGGCGTGGACCTGTACCAGGGGATGCCGGAAGCCGGCACCACCGTCCGTCGCCTGGGCGAGGCACTGGCCATCGGTGACGTGAACGGCGACGGGCTCGGCGAGGTGATCGCCGGGGCACCCAGCTCCACGACCCCGAACGTCACCGGCGGTCTGGTCGTGGCCTTCACCGGCCGGTCCGGCGGCCTGTCCAGGGACGCGGTCCGGGTCGTCACCCAGCGCACGTCCGGTGTACCGGGCGAGCCCGAGGGCGGTGACTGGTTCGGCGCCCGGCTCGCGGTCGGCGACGTGACCGGCGACGGTCGGGCGGACGTCCTGGTCGGCACCCCCGGCGAGGCCCTCGGTTCGGCCACCGGCGCGGGTGTGGTCACCCTGCTCAAGGGTTCCGCCGCCGGCCTCACCGGCACCGGCGCCCAGTCCTTCGACCAGAACGACCCGATCGTCCCCGGCGGGGCCGAGGCCGGTGACAGGTTCGGCGGTTCGGTCGCCCTGCTCAACCTGGACGGTGTTGGCGGGCTGGACGCCCTGGTCGCGGCCCCCGGCGAAGAGGTGAACGGCGACGACGCCGGCTGGGGTTCCGGCTCCACGTACCGGTTCCACGGCTCCGGTGGCGGGCTCGTCCCGCAGCCGACCTCGACCAACGGCGCCGGTCTGCGTACCGACCGGATCTGGCCGCAGCAGTATGGCCTGCACCTGGTCGGCGCGCAGGGCGGGCACACCCCGTACTGAGTCGACGTGCCGATCAGCTCGATAGGCGACCGGGCAGTTGTTGATCCACTTATCCAGCCTGTCGGTCACCGGCAGCGAACAGGGGATGTCATGCGTCGACGAATCGCCGGCTTCTCGGCTCTGGCCGTCGCGGCCAGCCTGGGGTTGACCACCCCGGCGAGGGCTGCGGACGAGTTCCGGACGATCACCCGGGACGGGGTCATCCTGCAGTACCAGCGGGTGGCGAAGGCGACCAGTCCGGGCACCGGCAGCGGACCCACCCGTTCCGACTTCGACGGCGACGGCATCGACGACATCGCGGCGAGCAGCGACCCGGGCGACCCGAATCTGCCGCACCACCCGACCGGGGTGGTCGTGGTGCGTTACTCGTCCGCCCCACAGGTCGACTACTTCATGGGGGTACTGAACGAGAGCGGCTGTGGCTGCTTCGGCATCTCCCAGGTGGCCGGCGACTTCAACCACGACGGCTACGACGACCTGGCGATCGGTGACGCCGACGAGGTGGATCCGGGCAACCAGGCCCACGCCGGCGGGGTCTGGATCATCCCGGGCAGCAGCACCGGCCTGGTCGTCGACCTGGCCCGGCACGTCAACCAGAGCTCGCCCGGTGTCCCCGGCGACCCGGAGAACTACGACTGGTTCGGTGCCGCGCTCGCCGCCGGAGACCTCAACGGCGACGGTTACGACGACCTGGCCGTCGGCGCGTACCGGGAGTCGATCGGCAGCGCGTCCGAGGCGGGTTCGGTGACCGTGCTGTTCGGCGGGTCGACCGGCATCACCACCACCGGCGTACAGGACATCCACCAGGACCAGGCGGCGGTGCCCGGCGGCGCCGAGCGCAACGACCACTTCGGCTTCACGCTCGCGATCGGCAAGGTCAACACCGACGGGTACGCCGACCTGGCCATCGGCTCCCCGCACGAGAACGACGGATCGGGCGACGACGGCAGCGGCACCGTCGTCCTGATGTGGGGCTCGGCCGGTGGGGTGTCGACCAGCGGCGTCACGTCGGTGACCGGCTGGGGGATCTACCCGTCGACCGGTAGTCAGGAGACCATCGCCTGGTATCTGGGTGAGACCCTCGCGATCGGCGACGTGAACGGCGACGGGCTCGGCGAGGTGGTGGTCGGAGCCCCCGGGGCCCAGACCCCGCACCTCCGTGGTGGCCTGCTCGCGGTCTTCACCGGCCGCACCGCCGGAATCTCCAACAGCGCGGTACGGGTGATCACCCAGCGCACCTCGGGTGTGCCGGGTGACCCCGAGGACGGGGACAACTTCGCGGGCGCGCTGGCGGTCGGTGACGTGACCGGCGACGGCCGGGCGGACGTCCTGGTCGGCACGCATGGCGAGGCGATCGGTTCGGCGGTCCGGGCCGGCGTGATCACCCTGCTCAAGGGTTCCGCCTCCGGACTCACCGGCACCGGCGCCCAGTCGTTCGACCAGAACGACCCGGTCATCCCCGGTGGATCCGAACGCAACGACGTCTTCGGTGGCTCCGTTGCCCTGCTGAACCTGGACGGCACCGGCGGGCTGGACGCCGTCGTGTCGGCGGCCGGCGAGGAGGTCGGCGGCGACCCGGCCGGCTACCCGTCCGGCGCCCTGTATCCGTTCCACGGGTCGGGCACCGGGCTCGTACCGCAGGCCAGCTCGACGAACGGCCTGGACCTGCGTACCGACCGGATCTGGCCGCAGCGGTACGGCCTCAAGATCGCGGGACCGCAGAGCGGCGTCCCGCTGCCCTGACCGCGAAGCTCCACTGTGCAGCCACTTGCCGACGCGACGGTCGACCGTCAACGGAAACCGGAGGTTCTGATGCGAGCAAGGCTTGCCGGCGTCTCCGCGCTGGCCCTGGTGGCCAGCCTGGGGATCAGCACCCCGGTGCAGGCGGCGGACGACGTCCGGCTCGTCACCCGGGACGGTGTCGGCCTCCAGTACCACTGGGTGCCGAAGGCGACCACCCCGGTCACCGGGTCAGGTGCCACCCGGTCCGACTTCGACGGTGACGGCGTCGACGACATCGCGGCCACCTCCGACCTGTCGCTGCCCACCTGGAACAGCCTGCCGTACAACTCCACCGGTCTGGTCGTGGTGCGCTACTCGTCCACGCCGCGGGTCGACTACCTGACCGGTACCACCGAGGGCGGCGGCTGCGGTTGCTTCGGCCGCGCGGTCGCGACCGGGGACTTCAACGCCGACGGCTACGACGACCTGGTGATCGGCGACTCGGACGAGGTCGATCCGGGTAACCAGACCCGGGCCGGCGGGGTCTGGATCCTCCCGGGTAGCAGCACCGGGCTGGTGGTCGATGCCGCCGGGCACATCAACCAGCGTTCCCCCGGCATACCTGGCGAGCCGGAGAACCTCGACC
This sequence comes from Plantactinospora sp. B24E8, assembly GCF_039871735.1. Classification (NCBI taxonomy): domain Bacteria; kingdom Bacillati; phylum Actinomycetota; class Actinomycetes; order Micromonosporales; family Micromonosporaceae; genus Plantactinospora; species Plantactinospora sp. B24E8. The sequence continues at coordinate 41,960 of NZ_JBDPMH010000043.1, read as the reverse complement.
GGTTCGGCGTGGCGCTCGCGGCCGGCGACATCAACGGCGACGGGTACGACGACCTCGCGATCGGCGCGGAGGGGGAGGCGATCGGCAGCAAGGTCGAGGCCGGCTCGGTGACCGTCGTCTTCGGCAGCGCGAGCGGTATCACCACGACCGGGGCCCAGGACCTCTACCAGGATCAGACCGCCGTGCCGGGCGCCTCCGAGCGGAACGACCGGTTCGGCTCCGGCCTGGCGATCGGCCGGGTCAACAACGACCGCTACGCCGACCTGGTGATCGGCGCTCCGCTCGAGAACGACATGGTGAGCCCGGAGGGCAGTGGCTCGGTCGCCCTGCTGTGGGGTTCGGCGGGCGGGGTGTCGACCAGCGGGGCCACCTCGGCCACCGGCTGGGGCATCTATCCGGCAACCGGCGACGCGAACACCGTGGCCTGGTACCTGGGCTCACCCTTGGCGATCGGCGACGTGAACGGTGACGGGCTCGGCGAGGTGGTCGTCGGGGTGCCCGACGCGCAGACCCCGGGCATCTACGGCGGTGTCCTCGCGGTCTTCACCGGTCGGACCGCCGGCCTCTCCGACAAGGCGGTACGGGTCATCAGCCAGCGCACGGCGGGAATCCCGGGCGAGCCCGAGCAGGACGACCGGTTCGGTGCGAGGGTCGCAACCGGTGACGTCACCGGCGACGGCCGGGCGGATGTGCTGGTCAGCGCACCGGGCGAGGCGCTCGGTTCGAACACCGGAGCCGGGGTGGTCACCCTGCTGAAGGGCTCGGCCGCTGGTCTCACCGGGACGGGTGCCCAGTCGTTCGACCAGAACGACCCGGTGATCCCGGGTGGCGCGGAACGCGACGACAGGTTCGGTGCCTCCATCGCCCTGCTGAACCTCGACGGCACCGGCGGGCTGGACGCGGTGGTCGCGGCGAGCGGGGAGGTGGTCAGTGGTTTCGACTGGCCGTCCGGCTCCACGTACGTCTTCCACGGCTCGGCTGGCGGTCTGGTGCCCCAGCCCACCTCGACGAACGGGATGGATCTGCGGACCGACCGGCTCTGGCCGCACCGGTACGGTCTCCGGCTCGCCGGTCCGCAGGGCGAGGGCGCGTACTACTGAACCCCCGCGACGGGTTCAGTCGAGGCAGCGGAGGGCGACCTCGGCGGACCGCGTCAGGGTCTCCCGGTCCGGGTTGATCGCTGCCATCACCCGGAGCCCCTGCAGGCTCGCGACCAGGAAGTGGGCCAGGTCGTTGGCGTTCCGGTCGACCGGGATCTGGCCCCGTAGCTGCGCCTCGGCGATGACGTCGAACAGTGCGAGTGCCAGTGCCTGGGTGGTCGACCGGAGCCGTTGGGCGACCTGGAGGTCGAGGTGCGCCCGTTCCATGGCCGCGCCGACGATCAGGCAGGCCTGGCGACGGCCGTCCTGGACGATCTCGTCGACGGTGCCGACGAACATCTCCCGGATCACGTCGCGGGCGTTGGTGCCGGAGCGGAGCAGTTCGGCCAGGGGTGCCGCGTACTGCCGCCGGTAGAGGTCGAGGACGGCCAGGTAGATGCCCTCCTTGCTGCCGAAGGCCGCGTAGAGGGAGCCGCTGCCGAGGCCGGTCGCCTCGGTCAGGTCGCGCATCGACGTACCCTCGTAGCCCTTGCGGCAGAAGACCTCCAGGGCGGCGCCGACCGCGACGTCAAGGTCGAATTCTCGGGTCCGTGCCATCATCCCAGGGTACGTCGATCTGGAACGACCAACAAACTATCGTGCCGCTCGGCTCGGCCGGCTCCCCCGGTCTGCGTTCGGGGGCCGCGATCGTCCCTGTCACCCTCCCCCTGTGCCCTCCTCGCCGGGCTGCCGACAACCCGCAGGCTGTCGCCGCCCTGCAGCGTCGGAGACGCGGAGTCCAGGCTCTGCCGGCGCGCTGGCGCCCCAGGCTGAGCCAAACCATCGCCGGTGACCCGACTCACGATTATTGGTCGATCGCTCCAGATACCGTACGGTTGCCTGCGCCGCCCTGTAAGCCAATCCCCATCCAGGGCGACATTTCGGATACGAGCCTCATTCCACGACAGATCACGCAACCATTGATCCATGATCGGCAGAGGAGCAGCATGACCCCGGTAGGCGTAGGCATCATCGGCCCCGGTGCGTGGGCCTCGAACTCACACATCCCGGTGATCGCGGCGTCGCCGTCGTTCGAACTGCGTGCGGTCAGCACCTCCCGACGCAGCTCGGCCGAGGCCGCCGCGGCCAAGCACGGCGTACCCGGCTACGACAACCACCAGGAGCTGATCAACCACCCCGGTGTCGACCTGGTGGTCGTCACCACGCGGGTCGCCCAGCACTTCGAGCTGATCTCCGCAGCGCTCCGGGCCGGCAAGATGGTCTACAGCGAGTGGCCACTCGCCAACGGACTGGCCGAGGCCGACCAGCTCGCCGAGCTGGCCCGGACGACCGGCGTCCGTACCATGGTCGGACTCCAGGGCCGGTACGCCCCCGAGGTCCAGCACGCCCGGGACCTGATCCAGGGCGGATATCTCGGCAGGGTCCTCGGCACCACCATGGTCGGCTCCGGCATGGTCTGGGGTGGCGAGGTGGCCAGCCACGGTCAGGCGTACTGGTTCGACAAGAGCCAGGGCGCCACCGCGCTCACCTCCGCCGCGCTGCACGCCCTCGACCCGTTCCACTTCGTACTCGGCGAGTTCGACTCGGTGGCGGCGAACCTCGTCGTCGGCCGTACCGAGGCGACCGTTCTCGAGGACGGCAGCCGCATCCCCGTCACCGCACCCGACCAGGTCGCCATCATCGGCACCCTGACCTCCGGCGCGGCCGCCTCGGTCTTCTACCGGGGCGGCACGTCCCGGGGCGACAACTTCCGTTGGAAGATCAACGGCACCGAGGGTGACCTCGTCCTGACCGCTGACTGGGGAAACGTGCAGGTCGCCCAGCTCACCCTGGCCGGCGGCCGGGGCACCGACAGCACCGTCGCGCCGATCGAGGTGCCGGCCTCGTACACCGAGGGTGTGCCCGCCGGACTGACCGGCATGCCGACCGGCAGCATCGCGAAGCTCTACGCGCAGCTGGCCCGGGACCTGGCCGAGGGCACCCGGACCGTACCCGACTTCGCACACGCCCTGACCCGGCACCGGTTCGTCGACGCCGTCGAGCGCTCGTCGGCCACCGGCACCACCCAGTCCCTGCGGTGAACAACTCACCGGACGAGCGGAGCGACACCATGAAGAACGACGACACCATGAAGGTGGTAGGTCTGCGCCGGCACGGCGGGCCGGAGGTGCTTGAGGTCCTCGACCGGCCCACCCCGCACGCCGGCCCGGGCGAGGTGCGGATCCGGGTACGCGCCACAGTCGTCAACCCGGGCGACACCCTGATCCGGGCCGGCCTGACACCGATCCGGCAACAGGGTGCCGACCCCGTCATCCCCGGTCACGAGATCGCCGGCACCATCGACGAGATCGGTCCCGGCGCCGCCACCGAACTCTCGATCGGCGACCAGGTGATGGCCATGGTCAACCCCATGCGCCCCGCCGGGGGAAGCTACGCCGGTTGGGTTGTACTCCCCGAACCCGCGGTGGTGCCGGTACCCACCGGGGCGAGCCTCGCCGAGGCGGCCACCCTGCCGATGAACGGACTGACCGCCCTGCACGCCCTCGATAACCTGAACCTCGCCCCACGCGGCACAGTCGCGGTCACCGGTGCGGCCGGGGCGGTCGGCGGTTACGCCGTGCAGCTGGCCAGGGCCGCCGGTCACCGGGTGCTGGCCGACGCCGCACCGCGCGACGTCGACCTGGTCACCGCCCTCGGTGCCGATGTCGTCGTCGCCCGGGGGGCGGATGTCGCCGACCGGTTCCGCGAACACGCCCCGGACGGCGTCGACGCGGTCGTCGACGCCGCGATCATCGGCGCCCCGCTGCTGCCGGCGATCCGCCACGGCGGCCGACTGGCGTACGTCCGCGGCATGCCGGACCAGGCGGAGTTCGAGCAGGCGGCGGAGCGCCACGGCGTCACCCCCGTCCACGCGTACGTCTACCAGTACGAGAACCGGCGCGACAAGCTCGAACTGCTCCGCCAGCTCGCCACCGAAGGACGGCTCAGCCTGCGGGTCGCCGAGACGTTCCCCCCGGAGCAGGCGTACCGGGCGCACCGGCTCCTCGAAGCGGGTGGGATCCGGGGTCGACTCGTCATCGAGTTCTAGGCGGACCGGACACGGCCGGGCCGGGCGCCCGACCCGGCGCCCGTCGACCGCAGGGCAGCGGAAGGAGAGCTGAAGGAAACCGTAAGGGGATCCCGGCAGGCTGTGGTCATCGCCGAAGACGGCAACAGACCGCAGATCAGAGGGAGCAGAGCCATGCGCAAGCTCATCGAGTCGACGTTCGTCTCGCTGGACGGCGTCATCGACGACACCCGCCCGTCCACCGCATCCCGGGCCGAGCCGCAGCACTGGGGGCAGCCGTACTGGGACGAGGACCACGCCAACTACGCCACCAAGCTGTCGACGGAGGCGGACGCGATGCTGCTCGGCCGGGTGACCTACGAGGGTTTCGCGGCGGCCTGGTCCGGGCGGGCCGGTGACCCGGCCGCCGACCAGATGAACGCGATGCCGAAGTACGTCGCCTCCCGGACCCTGACCGAGACGACCTGGAACGCCACCCTGCTCACCGGGGACGTCGCCGAGGAGGTCGCCAAGCTCAAGGAACAGCCGGGCGGGAACATCGTCAAGTGGGGTACCGGCGAGCTGGACCGTACCCTCGTCGAACACGGCCTGGTCGACGAGTTCCACTTCTGGTACTTCCCGGTCATCGTCGGTGCCGGCAAGCACCTGTTCGAGGGGGCCGGGTTCGACACCACCCACCTGAAGCTGGCCGACGTCAACCGGTTCGGTTCCGGCATCGTCGTACACATCTACGTGCCGAAGTGACGTCCGCTCAGGCCCGGTCGCCGTCCAGCAGTGACCGGGCCTGGGTCGGGGTCAGCCCGGCACCGCGCGCGTACCAGACCGCGAATTCGGGATCGGCGGCCTCGACCGCCGCCCGGATCCGGTCCAGCTCGGCCCGGTCGGCGACGGAGCGCGGCTGGCCGTGGCGCCGCCAGGCGGCGTCGGCCGCGCCGAGCAGTCGCGCGGCCAGCCCGGCCGGTTCGGCCGGTTCGACGACGGCATCCGCGCCCGCCCGCCGGACCAGCGCGTCGGCCATTCCGGTCAGCGCCCACGCCAGCTCCGGCAGCGAATCCTGCTCGTGGGCGATCTCGAAGCCCTCCCGGTGCCAGCCCAGCGCGGCGACCGGGTCACCCCGGTCGGCGGCGGACAGCCCCAGCTCGACCAGCACCATTCCCAGGTACGGCGGATGTCCCTCCCCGATTCGCTGGTTGCGGGCCGAGACCAGCAGCCACCGCAGGTGCTCCTCCGCGAGATCGGGACGGCCGCCCCGGCGGACGGCGATCGCCAGGCTGAGGGTGGCGAAGACGGCCAGCGCCTCCAGCCCCTGCTCGGCGGCCAACCTCCGGGCCCGCTCCGCGTGCTCCCGGGCCTGCGGATAGTCCCCGGTCTGCACGAAGATCCAGGCCAGCCAGCCCAGCCGACCCGCCACATCGGACCAGAGCCCGAGTTCCTCGGCGATCCGCAGGCCGACCCGGCTCAGTCGGAGCGCCTCCGTCTGGTCGCCGGTCAGGTCCGCCAGGCCGATCAGCCAGTCGGTGGCCTGCAGTACCCCCCAGTCGTCGCCCAGTTCGCCGAAGATCGCGGCGCCGCGTCGGGCGTCCCGCTCCAGGGCGGCAGGATCGTGCCGCACGTGCGCGAGCATGGCCCGGGTGCTGAGTACCGCCGCCTCACCCCACCGGTCACCGGCCGCCCGGAACGTCTCCAACGCCCGGTCCAGCAGCTCTCCGGTGGCGGCCTCGTCCCCGGAGTTGATGATCGCGCCGCCCAGCCACCATTCGAGCCGGGCCAGTCCGACCAGGTCACCGACCTTCTCGTAGGCCCGCAGCACCTCTGTCACCCGCCCGACCCTGGCCGGACCCGCGTTGGATGGACCGCCGTCGGACAAGCCGGCGTCGGACAGACCGGCGTCCGCCCGTTCCGGGGTTCTCCCGCCGATGCCGGGTTCCGTCCCCGAGTGGTCGCCCTGCCGGATCGCCAGACCGACGTACCAGGCCTCGGCCTCGACCCGCAGCTCGGCGGGTGCCTCGCCGGGTACGGCCAACGCCATGGCCAGGGCGCGGCGCGCCTCGGTAAGCCGGCCACGCAGGAAGCGGTACCAGGTCAGCGCCCGGGCCAGCCGCAACGCCGGCCCGGCCGCGCCCTCCCGCCGGTACGTCTCCAGGGCCGCCCGGAGGTTCGCCGCCTCGGCGTCCAGCCGGCCCAGCCACTCCCGCTGCCCCGGACCACGCAGCAGCGGATCGGCCCGCGCGGCGAACGCCAGGTAGTGGTCGGCGTGCCGACGCCGCAGCACCGTTTCCTCCCCGGCCCGCCGCAACTGGTCCAGGCAGTACGCGGACACCGACTCCAACAGCCGGAACCGCGCCCCGTCACCGCGTACCACAAGTGACCGGTCGACCAGGCCGGCCAGCAGGTCCAGCACCTCACCGGCGGCGACCCCGTCCCCGGCGCAGACCGTCTCGGCCGCGTCGAGGGTGCATCCGCCGGAATGCACCGCCAACCGGCGCAGCACCATCCGTTCGGGTCCGGTCAGCAGCCGCCAACTCCAGTCGATCACCGCGGCCAGGGTGCGTTGCCGGGCCGGCGCGTCCCGCGGCCCACTGCCGAGCAGCCCGAACCGGTCCTGCGGTACCTCCAGCCGGGCCGCCAGTTCGGAGACCCCGAGCGCCGGGACCCGGGTCGCCGCCAGTTCCAGCGCCAGCGGGATGCCGTCCAGCCGCCGGCACACCTCGGCGACCTCCACCACCGGGGCCGCCCCGGCGGGCACCGCCGGTTCGGCCGTCGGCCCGCTCTCCGACGGCAGTCCGGCGCGGGCGAGGAACAGCCGCACGGCGGAGGACCGGGCCAGCCGGGCCGGGTCGTCGGTGTCCGGGACCTCCAACGGCGGCAGGTCCCAACGGGCCTCGGCCCGCAGCCGCAGTGGTTCCCGACTGGTCGCCAGCACCCGCAGCTCGGGCGCGGCCGGCAGCAACGCCCCGACCAGCTCCGCCGCCGACTCGATCACGTGCTCGCAGTTGTCCAGCACGAGCAGCGTCCGCGTCCCGCGCAGTGCGGCCGTCAGCCGCCCACCCGCCGGCCCGCCGTCACCCGGTACGTCGGCGATGCCGAGGGTGGCGAGTATCAACTCGGCCAGCTCGCCCGAGCCGTCCCAGGCGGTCAGGTCGACCAGCCACACCCCGTCCGGGTACGCCTCGACCACGCCCCGGGCCACCGCCAGCGCCACACTGGTCTTGCCCACCCCGCCCGGGCCGGTCAACGTGACGAGCCGGCTGGTCGACAGGAGTTCGCGTACCCGTCGTAGTGCGTGTTCCCGGCCGATCAGGTCGGTCACCGGCGCCGGCAGGTTGCTGGTCGGCCGAACCGGACGCGGGGTCGGCGTCGGCGGTTCCTCGACCGGGTCACCGGCGAGGATCGCCCGGTGCAGGGCGGCCAACTCCGGCCCCGGATCCAGGCCCAGTTCGTCGGCGAGCTGATGCCGCAGTTCCTGGAAGCTGTCGAGTGCCTCGCCGGTACGACCAGCCCGGTGCAGAGCCCGCATCAGGGCCGCCCGCAGCCGCTCCCGGTACGGATGCCGGGTCACCAGTTCACCCAGCTCCCCGACGAGTTCCCGGTGCTCGCCCAGCTCCAGCCGCGCTTCCGCGTACGCCTCCACGGCGGTCAGCCGCTGCTCCTCCCAGCGGGCCACGGCGGCGCGGGCGAACTCCTCGTCGGCGAAGTCGGCCAACGCCGGTCCACGCCACAGGTCCAGCGCCTCGGCCAGCAGCCCGGCCCGCAGCCGCGGGTCCCCGGCCGCCTGGGACCGCTCGACCAGGCTGGAGAACCGGGTCGCGTCGACCGCGTCGGAGCCGGCCCGCAGCACGTACCCGGGGGCCTGGGACACCACCAGGTCCCGGCCGTCGGGCTCGGCACCGGCCAGGGCACGACGGAGCTGCGAGACCCGTACGTGCAGCGCGGCGGTGGGGTCGGCGGGCGCCGCCTCACCCCACAGGTCCGCGACCAGCCGGTCCGCCGACACCGTCCGTCCCTGGTGGACCAGCAGGTCGGCCAGGAGCGCCCGGACCTTGCGACCGGGGACGGTGACCGCCTCGCCATGGTCGGTCCAGACGGTCAGCGGCCCCAGCACCCCGAATCGCACCGCTCCAGGCTACGGGCGCGGGCTGTGCTCGTCCGGTCAGGTCAGCACGAGCCACTGTCGGCCGTCGATGAGTTCCCGGGCCGCGTCAAGGTGACCCGCGTGGCAGGCGGTCTCGGTGATCACGTGCAGCAGCACCTCCTGATGGGTGTCCAGCCGCCAGCCGCCGAACATGCCTTCGGGCCACCACGCCGGCGCGGCGTCCAGCGGGGTGGCGGCGATGACAGCGTCCGCCAGTCCGATCTGCTGACGGTAGCGATCGACCACCAGCTCGGCGGGCACGTCCGGGTCGACGACCCAGGCGTCCGGGGCGCCCGCCAACTCGTCGATCACGACCCGCTGGCCGCCGACCACCGCCCGGAACCAGCCCCGCTCCACGTCCAACGCCAGGTGGTTGACCAGGCCGAGACAGGACCAGCCCGAGGGCAGCACCGGTCGGCGCAGTTCCTCCCCGGTCAGGCCGTCGACGATACCCAGCACGTGACGGCGCTGGTCGTCGAGCGCGGCGCGCAGTTGTTTCAGCACAGAGGTCCCTCCTGGAGTTCGTCGGCGCGGTCGAGCAGCGCGCGCCGCTCGGCCGCGCCGGGGGTACGCGACGCCGCCGTCCGGAACAGCGTCGCCGCCCGTTCGCGGTGGCCGGACCGGGCGACGAGGTCCGCCTCGACGGCGACCGCCAGTGGATAGTCGTCGAGCCGTCCTCCGGCCCGGGCCTCGGCGAGCAGGGTGAGCCCGGCCGCCGGCCCGTACGCGTAGCTGTGCGCCACGGCACGGTTCAGCGCGGTGACCGGGGCCGGCGCCAGGCGCAGCAGCTGGTCGTAGCAGTCGGCGATCCGCCGCCAGTCCGTCTCCTCCGCCGACGCGGCGGTGGCGTGGCAGGCGGCGATCCGGGCCTGCCACCCGTACGGCCCGGGCTGGCGCGACCCGGCGAGCAGGCGTACGCCCTCGTCGATCGCGGCGTGGTCCCAGCGCGACCGGTCCTGCCGGTCGAGCGGCACCAGCCGGCCGTCGGCGTCCCGCCGTGCGGCCCGCCGGGAGTGCTGCAGCAGGAAGAGTGCGAGCAGCGCCGACACCTCGGGCTGCTCCGGCATGAGTTCGGCCAGCAGCCGGGCCAGCCGGATCGCCTCGTCGGCGAACGCGGGTTCTCCGTCGGGGTTGTAGCCCTGGGTGAAGAGCAGGTAGAGCACGGCGAGTACGCCGGGCAGCCGTTCGGTGAGCGCCCTGCCGTCGGGCACCCGGTACGGGATCCCTGCCTCGGCGATCCTCGTCTTGGCCCGGGTCAGCCGGCGGGTCATCGTCGACTCGCTGACCAGGAAGACCCGGGCGATGTCCGCGGTCGGGACCGCGCAGATCGTCCGCAGGGTCAGCGCGACCCGGGCCTGGAGGGCGAGAGCCGGATGGCAGCAGGTGAAGATCAGCCGTAGCCGGTCGTCCACGACCTCCTCCCGTCTGTCGTCCCCGGTCCCGGTCGCGGCGGTCAGCGCCAGCACCGCCAGTTCACGCAGCTTGCGCCGCTCGACGGTGGCCCGGCGCACGACGTCGAGCATCCGGTTCCGGGCCACCGTCATCAGCCAACCGCCCGGACTGTCCGGTACGCCGTCGTCGGGCCACCGGGCCAGCGCCTGGGCCAGCGCCTCCTGGGCGCAGTCCTCGGCGAGCGTCCAGTCACCGGTGATCCGGATCAGCGCGGCGACGATCCGCGGGTACGCCTCGACCGCCGCCTCCGCGACCGCCCGGGCCACCTGGGCCTGGGCCGGAACCGCCTGGGCAGCCACTGTCGCCCGGGCCGGCGGTGCCACCGGAACCGTCCGCACCGCCGGGGCAGGCTCGGAACCCGTCACGGCTCCAGGTCGGCGAGCGGCCGGAGCTCGATCCGCCCGGCCCACGCCATCGGGTGGGTACGCGCCACCTCGATCGCCTCGTCCAGGTCCGCGCACTCCAGCAGGTCGAAGCCGACGATGACCTCCTTGGTCTCGGCGAACGGTCCGTCCGAGACCAGCAGTTCACCGTTACGGACCCGGACCGTGGTCGCGCTCGAGGTCGGGCCCAGCACCGAACCGTCCAGCCGCCGGCCGGCGGCGTCGTTCTCCGCCACCCACTTCTCGACGTCGGGATAGTTCGCGGTGTCCGGGTCCGGCTCCGGGTCGCTGCAGACGAACATCATGTACTTCATGGTCAGGGCCTCCTTGAGCTGACTTCCACCGTAGTGACGAACGGCCGCCCCGGTTCCGGACAGCTGCCCGGAAAAGATTCCGCTGTCGACGCGGGGGCGTACCGTCACGGCGTGCAGAAGACCGCCAGCGGTGGTGCAGCGGATCACCGGCCGACCCTCACCCCGCGTCGGCTCAACCGGGCCACCCTGGCCCGTCAACTGCTGCTGCGGCGCGAGCCGATGACCGTGCCCGACGCGGTACGCCGGATCGTGGCGGTGCAGGCGCAGGAGCCGGCGTCGCCGTACCTCGCCCTGTGGAACCGGCTCGTCGGCTTCGATCCGGCCGATCTCGACACCGCGTTCGCGGACCGGGTGGTGGTCCGGTCGACGCTGCTGCGCGGCACCCTGCACGCGGTGCACGCCGGGGACTGGCCGGCGTTCCACACCGCGATGGCCCCTTTCCTGCGGTCCGCCCGGTTGGACGACCTCCGGTTCGCCGCCGCCGGGCTCACCGTGGCGGACGCCGACGCGCTGCTCCCGCACCTGGCGACGTTCCTGGCCCGTCCGCGAACGGGTGTCGAGATCCAGGAGATGCTGGCGTCCCGGCTCGCCGACCGGTCGGACCCGACCGACCAGTCGCAGCCCGGAGGCGAGTCGCCGCCTGGAGACCAGTCGCAGCCCGGGGGCCGGCCGGTCCCTGGAGACCGGCACAAATGGCTGTGGTGGGCGCTGCGGACGTACGCGCCGATGCACCACGTCCCGACCGGCGGCCCGTGGTCGTACCGGATTCCGGCGTCGTTCGTCGCCGCCCCGGACCCCCTGGACGCGCCGGCGCACGCCGACTCGGTGCGGTCGCTGGTGCTGCGCTACCTGGCGGGGTTCGGGCCCGCCTCGGCACGCGACATCGCGCAGTTCAGTCTGCTCCGGACCCCGGTGCTGCGGCAGGCCGTCGACGCCCTCGGTGACCGGGTCGTCCGGCTGACGGGCCCGGACGGGGCACCCCTGTTCGACGTACCCGGGGCGCCGCTGCCGCCGGAGGAGACGCCGGCGCCGCCCCGGCTGCTGCCGATGTGGGACAGCGTGCTGCTCGGGTACGCCGACCGCAGCCGCGTCGTTCCGCCGGAGTACCGCACGGTGATCACCCGCCGTAACGGCGACGTCCTGCCGACGCTGCTGGTCGACGGCCGGGTGGCGGGCGTGTGGCGGCCGACCCCGGCCGGCGTCGAGGCGACCGCCTTCCACCGGCTGGACGAGGCGACCTGGGAGGGGCTGGCCGCCGAGGCCCGCGCGATGGTCGGCTTCCTGGCCGGCCGCGACCCCGCCGCCTACCGCCGGTACGGCCACTGGTGGGACAAGGGTCTGCCGGGAGTCGAGGTCCGGGTCCTGCCGGGCTGATCGCGAACCCCACCGGCACCACCGGACCGGCGATAATGGCCGGGATGATCGAGGCGATTGCGCTCAGCAAGACGTACGGTCGGGTCCGCGCCGTGGACGACGTCACCTTCACCGCCGCACCGGGCCGGGTGACCGGGTTCCTCGGCCTCAACGGCTCCGGCAAGACGACCACCCTGCGGATGCTGCTCGGCCTGACCCGCCCCACCTCCGGCCGGGCCCTGGTCAACCGCCGACCCTTCGCCGACCTGCCCGACCCGCTCCGGCAGGTCGGCGCCGTACTCGAACAGGGCATCAGCCACCCGGGCCAGACCGGCCGGGCCCACCTGGCCGCCCAGGCGATCCTGGCCGGCGCGGGCCGCGCCCGGGTCGACCACCTGCTCCGGTACGTCGGCCTCGGGCACGCCGCCGACCAGCGCACCGGCGGCTACTCGCTCGGCATGCGGCAACGCCTCGCGGTGGCGACCGCGCTGCTGGGCGACCCGGCCGTGCTGATCCTCGACGAGCCGGCGAACGGCCTCGACCCGGAGGGCATGGCCTGGCTGCGGGAACTGCTGCGCGAGCACGCCCGCAAGGGCGGGACGGTACTCATCTCCAGTCACCTGCTCGCCGAGTTGGCGCAGCTCATCGACGACGTGGTCGTCATCGCCGACGGCCGGGTGCGCTGGGTGTCCCCGCTCGCCGAGCTGTACGGCACCACCGCCCGGCGGCTGCGGGTCCGGGGGCGTGACCCGCGCCGGCTCTGGTCGGCGTTCGAACGGGCCGGGGCGCGGGTCAGCGCCGACGGGCAGGCCCTGGCGGTGGTCGGCCTCTCCCCCGAGGACGCCGGTGAGATCGCTTTCGGTGTCCAGGTGCCGGTCTACGAGCTGACGGTCGACACCCCGAACCTCGAACAGATCTTCCTCGACCTGGCAGGCGCCTCATGATCGCCCTGGTCCGCAGCGAGCTCTACCGGGTGGTGACGATCCGGTCGAGCCTGTTCTCCCTCGTCGTCCTCGGCGGGCTCGGCCTGCTGATCGGCTGGTTCAACATGGACGCCTGGGAACTGCTCGCCGGGATCGGCGCGTTCGGCCTCGGTGTCATGCAGGTCGCCCAGCACCACCAGCACCGTACGGCGGTCCTGCTCCACCTCGCCCGGCCCAGGCGACTGACCGTACTGGCCGGTCAACTCGTCACCACCGTGCTCGTGGCCGTCGGGTTCGCCGTACTGAGTGGTGTCAGCGTCCTCGGCCGGGGTGAGGTGACCCAGTTCCGGGACACGCTCACCGTCGTACCGCTGATGGCCGTGTTCGGGGCCGCGAACGCGGCCGTCCTCCGGCGTCCGACCTGGGTTTTTCTGGGCTGGACCGGTTGGTTCCTCTTCGTCGAGGGTCTGCTCGGCCGGCTGACCGCGCCGCTGCCGTTCTCCGCGTTCCTCGCCGCCGGCGCGGGCGACCGGCAGAGCCTGCTGGTCCTGGCCTGCTGGACAGGGCTGGCGGTCGTCGGCGCGGTCGTCGCCGTCCGCCGGGATCTGACCGGCGACTGAACCGACACCGGTCAGCCCCAGTTCGCCGCCGCGGCGAGCCGGTCGGCACCCGTCGCGGACGACTCCGGCCGGGCCACCCGTGGGTGGCCCGGCCCGAGTTCCGGTGTCGACGCTCAGCGGACGCCGGCGTCAACCCGTGGATTCAGCGACGAATCGGCAACCGGTAGACGCCACCGGCGGCCGTGCCGGCGTAGAGCCAGCGGCCGTCGGGGCTGACCGCCAGCGAGCGTACCGAGGGATCCGGCAGCCCGGCGGCGATGTTGCTCCAGGTACGGCCGCCGTCGGTGCTGCGCAGCACCCCACGCCCGTTGATGGTCAGACCCGCCGTCCGGAAGTTGCCGGTGCCGGCGTACAGGACACCGTCGGACTCGACGATCTGACTGACCCGCATCCGCAGCGTGTACGGCCCGCTTCCGGTGCTCCGGGCCTCGGTGAAGGTACGTCCACCGTCCGTGCTGACCCGGATCGTGGCCCCGGCGGCGACGATCCGTCGACCGTCGACGTGCAGGGCGGACACCGGACCGTCCAGCACCTTGACCCGGGTGGCGCCGCCGTCGTCGGACCGCCAGAGGCCACCCTCGGCGGCGAGCCAGATCCGCTGCGGATCCCGGGGGTCTCCGGCGACCGCCGCGTACTCGGTGCGGTGGTCGATCCTGCGCCAGGAGGTCCCGCCGTCCCGGCTGACCAGCAGCCCGGCCCCGGAGAGGTCCTTGTACGGCAGGTAGATCCAGCGCGGATCCGCCGGATGCAGCAGCAGCCCGAGCGGGGTGACCGGATCGGTGTAGACGTCGGTGAAGGTGACCCCGCCGTCCACGCTGCGCTGCAGCCGGGTGCTGAAGAAGCCGGTCATCAGCAGCTTCCACACGGTACGCGGCTGGCCCGGTTGGACCGCCAGTCCCCGTACCGTGAAACCGATCATGCCCTCGCCCGCCGACGCTCCCCAGTCCAGCCGACCCGGGTCACCGGGCAGCGGGGTGCGGTACACGTCGACCGGGGTGCCGACCAGCAGCTCCCCGCCGGTCACCAGCAGTTCGTCGGCGGATGGGCCCGGGGTGCCGATCCGGGTGTGGTGCACCGCGTCGGTGGTGCTGAAGACGCCCGCGCTCTCCATCCCGACCAGCAGGGTACGGTCGTCGCCCGGCCACTGCGCCAGACTGTTGACCACCGCCGTCCCCACCTTGGCCGCCGGCCGCCAGGTCCGACCCTCGTCGGTGCTGACCTGGTTCTGCCCGTGCGCGTCGACGAGCAGGGTCCGGCCGGCGGCGGTTAGGCTGAGGATGTCCTCGGTGGCGAGCAGCTGTCGCCAGCTGCCACCCCGGTCGCTGCTTCCCCAGACGGTGCCGTTCCAGAGCGCGACCGCGACCGTCCCACCGGCGACCGCCAGGTCGTACGGCTGGGTGAAGAAGTCGTCCGCCGCCCGGACCAGGGTCGGGGTGCCGGTCAGTCCCGACCATCGCCAGACGCCGTCGTCGCCGGCCAGGAAGAGGTCGTCGCCGAGCAGCTCCAGCCCGACCGCCCGACCGGTCCAGAACGCCGGGGTCGACGTCCAACTGTCCCCGCCGTCCCGGCTGACCTCGACCGTCGAGGTGGTCGCCACCGCCAGCGTCCGGCCGTCCGTACCGGCCGCGAAGCCGAGGATCTCGGCGTCCGGGAACGGCAGGGTACGCCAACTGCGGCCGGCGTCGTCGGTGCGCAGCATCCGGCCCTGGAAGGTCGGATCCCCCGTCGAGGCGACCGCGACCCACATCCGGTCGGCCCGCGTCGGGTCGAGCTGGACCGTCGGCCGGCCCGCCGGTACGGCGGCGAGCCCCTCGTACCGCCAGGTCCGGGCCCGGTCGGTGGTGATCCAGAGTCCGGCGCTGTTCTCCGAGGTGACCACCAGCCGGTTCGGGTCGGCCGGGGTGGTGGCGAGGAACCCGCCGGTCCCGTACGGCCCGATCAGGCTCCACGGTGTGCTCGCCGGGTCCTCGGCGACCTCGAAGTGGGAGCGGCCGAGCATCGTCGTGCCGGCGTCGTTGCGGACGGTGGCGGTGACGGTGTAGACACCGGGCCGGTCACCGCGGACCGGCGCGTGCCACCAGACACCGCCGTCGGCGACCGCCACGGGTCGGCTGCGCCGTCCGTCGGGACCGGTCACCTCCACCGTCGGTGGCGTCGACACCGGCAGCAGCGTGTCGACGTAGACGGTGCTGTCTCCGGCACTCGGGTCCGGCGTGACGTACAGCCACGGGGTACGGGTCGCCAGCAGGTACGGCACCCGCAGGTCGGTGCCGTCCTTCGGTGCGTCCACGGTCAGCCAGCCGGAGACGTCGGCGGTGCCCTGGTCCGGGACCGGTACGTCGACCCGTACCGTGACGGTGGCCTGACCGCCGGCCGGCACGGTGACCCGGTCCGGGCTGACCCGTACCGTGCCGGGGCTGCCGGCCGCCGGGGTGGCCCCGAGCTTCACCGTGGTGGCCCGCCGGCCGGTGTTGCGCAGGGTCACCGTGCCGGTGGCCCGGGCCCGGTCGCCGGTGTGGTCGGCGAGTCCGAGTGACATCGCGGGTGGGTCGGTGGACAGGTCGGCGTCGAGCGCTGCCGTCACGTCCAGCCGTCCGGCGCCGGCCGATGCCGGTCCGGCGTCGATCGGTGCCGCCGAGCCGGCCAGGGTCGAGGTCAACCGGGCCGGTGAGGCCTCCGGGTGGAGTTGCCGCAGCAGCGCGGCGGCTCCGGCGACGTGCGGGGAGGCCATGCTGGTGCCGCTGTACCGGAGCACCCCGGCCGGCCAGAGCGCGGCCGGGATCGACGAACGGATCTCCACGCCGGGGGCGGCGATCTCCGGCTTCAGCTGCCAGCGCAGGTTCGGTCCCCGGGAGGAGAAGCTGGCGACCTGGTCGGTGACGTCCTCACCGGAGATGTCGACCCGGACCCGGCCGGCGTCGAGCAGGTGCCGCAACTGGGCGTACTGGCCGGGGTCGATGATGCCGAGCACCACGAGGCGGGTGAAGCGCAGTTCGGCGCGCGGGTCCGGACTCTTGGTCACGGTCGCGGTGAACTCGCCGGTGGCGGGCGGCCCGGCGCCGGTGCTGGCCGGCCCGCCGGAGGTGGCCGACGCGCCGACGGCGGAGCCGGCCGACACCCCGATGCCGGAGCCGTCACCGATGGCGCTGCCGAGGTAGCCGATCGCGGCCAGCGCGCCGCGCGATTCCGCCTCGGCGAACCGGTCCACGTCCTCCGGGTTGGCGTCGCTGCCCGGCGGACCGCTGACCAGCACGACCTTTCCGCGTACGTCGCCGACCCGGGCCCAGTCGGCCGGGGTGCCGGCGCCGACGTCCACCAGGTCGCCGGTGGTCCGCCGGCTCGGCGGGTTGGCCGAGACCCCGGCCCGGTACGTGATCAGCCGTTCCCGGCGCGGGCTGCGCAGGTTGGCGACCGGCAGCCGGATGCCGCTGGTCGTGGCGCCGACCGCGAGGACGCCGTCGGCGGCGGCCGGGGTGCCGATGGTGAACTCGCCCGGTCCCTCGTTGCCGGCGGCGGCGACCACCGTCACCCCGGCCCGGACCGCCGCGCTGGCGGCCCGGCCGACCGGGTCGGTGCCGTCACCGCCGGCACCGAGGCTGAGATTGACCAGGTCGGCCCGGTACGGGTTGGCCGGGTCGACGGCGGCCTCCAGCGCGGCGACGATGTCGTCGGTCTCGCCCCAGCCGCTCGCGTCGAGCACCTTGTACGCGGTCAGTGTGGCGTCCGGGGCCACCCCGGTCACGCCCATCGCCCCGCCCACGCCGGTCCCGGCGATGATGCCGGCCACGTGGGTGCCGTGGCTGTGGTCGTCCATCGGATCGTCGTCGTCGTTGACGAAGTCGTGCCCGCCGACGACCTTGTGTCCGGGGCCGAAGCCGCCACCGAGGCTGGGGTGGGTGTAGTCGATGCCGGTGTCGATGACGGCGACGTTGACTCCGGCGCCCCGCAGCGGCCGTCCGGTGGAGTCCTCGCGCTGCCACGCCTCGGGTGCCCCGATCAGCGACAGGTTCGGCTCGACGCTGCCGGACGAGCCGCCCGCACCGCCAGCCACAGCGGCGGTGTCGGGCGCGCCGGCCAGGGCGGCGGCTTCGGCGACCCCGGTGCCCCGGATCTGGAACCGGGCCACCTCGTGCACCGCCCGCACACCGGGCAGCCGGCGCAGCACGTCGAGCTGTCCCTCGGGCACCCGTACCGCCATGCCGGGCAACAGGACCTGGAACGAGCGGCGGCGGTCGAGGCTGATCCGGGACCGTCGGGCCGCCTCGGTCACCTCCTGCTCGACGGCGGCGACCGCCGCCCGCGCCTGACGCAGCCGGTCGTCGGCCTGGGCGTCGACGGTGCCGGTCGGCGGTGCGGCGCTGATCGTCGGCGCGGCGTCGAACTCGACGATCACCGTACGGTCCGGGCCGGTGGCCGGGGCGGCGGTGGCCGACCCCGGCGTGAGGACCCCGGCGGCGAGCAGGACGGCAGTGGTCGCCGCCATGCCCCGCCAGGGTGGGAAGGAAGTCGTGATCATGGCTGATAGGGGAGCCCGGGACCGGGGCCAGCGGCAATGGTTGGCAACGTCATGTTGGTGCCGATGGCACCTGCCGGCCACAATCGGCCGTGTCCTCCGAACGGAACGCCCTCGCCGGGGCCGGTATCCCGGCCGCCGACGAACAGGTGCTGCGGGTCCTGCTCAGCCGGGGCCGGGCGAGTGTGGAGGAACTGGCGGCCAGCACCGGCCAACCCGCCGCCCGGGTCGCGGCCGGGCTCGACCAACTGCGCCGGCAGGGCCTGGTGGCCCGGCTCGCCAGTCAACCGGACCGGTACGCCGCCGCCGAGCCCCGGGTCGCGCTCGACGCCCTGCTGCACCCGGCCGAGCAGGCACTGCGCCGAGCCCGGGACGCCGCCACCGAACTCGCCGCGATCTTCGAGAGCGTCCGCTCCGGCGAGCACGCCGCCGGCCCGGTCGAGGTGGTCGTCGGCGAGGAGATCAGCCGTACCTTCCTGCGGCTGCAGCAGAGCGCGGTCCGGGAGGTACGCGCCTTCGACCGGCCGCCGTACGTGCACGCGGCCGGTAACCCGGTCGAGCCGGCGGTGCTCGCCCGGGGCGTCCGGTGGCGGGCGATCTACCATCCGGAGTCGCTGGAGCAGCCCGGTGCCCTCGCCGAGATCCGGCACCTGGGCACCCTCGGCGAGCAGGCCCGGGTCGCGGTCGACGTACCGTTCAAGATGCACCTGGTCGACGACCGGGCCGCGCTGGTGCCGACGGAGCCCGGCCCGGACGGCGCCCGCAGCCTGCTGGTGTACGCGTCGGTGCTGCTCGACGCGCTGACCTTCGTCTTCGACATCTGCTGGGAACGGGCCGTGCCACTGGACTCCGGCGTCGGTGTCGACGAACTCTCCGACGAGGACCGGCAACTGCTCGCCCTGCTCGCGGCCGGGGTGAAGGACGAGACGATCAGCCGGCAGCTCGGCCTCTCGGTACGTACCATGCGCCGGCGGGTACGGCGGCTGCTCGACCTGCTCGGCGCGCAGACCCGGTTCCAGGCCGGGATGGAGGCGATCCGGCGCGGCTGGATCCCCGGCCCCGGCGACCCGGCGACGGGTTGATCCCCGGCGCCGTCGACGCCGGGGATCGGGGGGTGCGGTGGCGGTCAGGCACAGATCGCGTACGCGATCTGTGCCGGACCGCCCAGAGGTTGCCGTAGCCGTCCTCGTCCTCGCTCGCGCTGACCCGGACCTGGGTGTCCGAGATCGGCTCGATCGCGGTCATCCGGACCTGGCCGGCACCCTGGTCGATCTCACCGCCGACACCGTGCACCCGCTTGCCGTCCGGGCAGGTCGCGGTGGCGCTCTTCGTACGCTCCGAGTCGAGGATGCCGAGCGGGCTGCTGACCCGGGCCAGACCGGCGATCGGCGACACGCAGATCGCCTCGCCCCGGATCTGCCAGTCGTCGGCGTACCCGTTGCCGTCCTCGATGCCGGTGATGGTGACACTGCTCAGGTCGGCGGCTGGCCGCAGCTCGTCGACGACCACCTGTCCCATGCCGCCGTTCATCTCCACCCCGAAGCCGAGGATCTGCTTGCCGGGCGGGCAGAAGACGGTGTGGCCCTTGCTGTTCGAGTTCCAGGGCCCGGCCGACTCGGTCTGCTCCCAGCCGACCGGCGGTCGGGCGCAGAGCGCGGTCGCGGTGATCGACCAGTCGCCGGAGTACGCGTTGTCGTCCTCCCGCCCGGTCACCGAGTACACGTCGGTCGCGCCGAAGACCGGCGTCATGGTGTCCATGGTGACCTGGCCGTCGGACCGGTTCACCCGACCGCCGCCGCCGATCAGCATGGTGTCCGACGGGCAGGCCGCCTGCCAGGTCTTCCAGTTGCTGTCCGGCTGGCCGGTGCTGACCACCCGGGTCAGCCCGGGCAGTGCCGCACCGGCCGGCGCGACCAGGGTCAACTGGGTCGCCATCAGGGCGGCGGACGCCAGGCCGAGCGTCGCGGCGATCCGGCGGGTCCGGGCGGCGCCAGTGACTCGTGCGTTCATCGGGGGACCTCTCCTCATGTGTGTCGTGTCGCATTCGGGTCAGTCGTACTGTCAATTCGGCGACAGTTCCCCGAGGTGGTGGTTTCGGGGTTTGACTCAACCTCTGACCTGGGGTTTTCCCGGTCGAGAAAGACACTACGGAAAGACGTCCACAGTCGACTCACCAGATCGTGCCACGCTCGGGACAAGGCACCGGATCAACGGCTCGGCGAATCCGGGCGAGCCGGCGAGAATCGACGTACCAGTTCCAGCAGCAGCCCGGCGGCCAGGGCGAGGCCGACCGCGACCGTCGGTGCGGTCGTACCCACCAGGCTCACCTGGAAGAAGTCCTGGAGGAACGGCACCACCAGGACCACGGCGAACGCCGCCGCCAGGGCCAGCACCAGCAGCAGCCGCCACCAGGTGTACGGCCGGGCGATGATCGCCACCGCCCAGAGCCCGACCAGGAACAGGGTCAGCGTGGCGGCCGACGTCTCGGCGGCCAGGTCGCCGGCGTAGACCCCCCGGGCGAACAGGTACGACGCCACCGTCGCCGCCATCGCCACCACCCCGGCCGGTACGGCGAACCGCAGCACCCGGCCCACGAAACCCGTCCGGGCCTGCTCGGTGTTCGGGGCGAGTGCCAGGAAGAACGCCGGGATGCCGATGGTCAGCGACGAGATGATGGTCAGGTGCCGGGGCAGGAACGGGTACGGCAGCCCGCTCAGCACCACCGCCATGGCGAGCAGCACCGAGTAGACGGTCTTGGTGAGGAACAGGTTCGCGACCCGTTCGATGTTGCCGATCACCCGCCGCCCCTCGGCGACCACGGCAGGCAGGGCGGCGAAGCTGTTGTCCAGCAGGACGATCTGCGCCACCGCCCGGCTCGCCGGGCTGCCGGAACCCATCGCCACCCCGATGTCGGCGTCCTTCAACGCGAGTACGTCGTTGACCCCGTCCCCGGTCATCGCCACCGTGTGCCCCCGGGCCCGCAACGCCGCCACCATGTCCCGCTTCTGCTGCGGCCCGACCCGCCCGAACACGGTGTGCCGCTCGACCAGGTCGCCGAGCGCGGCCGGCTCGGACGGCAGCTCCCGGGCGTCGACCGGCTGCTCGGCACCGGGAAGTCCCAGCCCACCGGCCACCGCCCCGACCGAGACCGCGCTGTCCCCGGAGAGCACCTTGACCGCCACCCCCTGCTCGGCGAAGTAGCGCAGCGTCGCCGCCGCCTCCGGCCGGACCCGCTGGGCCAGCACCACCAACCCGACCGGCTCGACGCCTGCCACCCCACCATGGGAGGCGGCGGGCGCCATCCGGGCCAGCAGCAGCACCCGGAGTCCGCGTTCGCCGTACGTGTCGGCCTCGGCGAGCACCGGGTGTCCGGCCGGCAGCAGGACGTCCGGGGCGCCGAGCCGCCACTCGGCGCGCCGCCCGTCCGGGTCGGTCAGCACCGCGCCGCCCCACTTCCGGGCCGAGGAGAAGGCTGTCCGCGCCCCGATCGTCCAGCCCTCCGGTGCCGGGTACGCCTCGACGACCGCCCGTAGACTGGCGTTCGGCCGCTCGTCGGCGGCACCGAGCAGCCCGAGGACCGCCGCGACCGGTGCGTCGGCGGCGCCGGCTCCGGTGGCCTCGACGGTGTCCGGGCCGGCTTCGGCGGCGGCCGGGCCGAGGTGACGCATCTCGGCGACCCGCATCTCGGCGTCGGTGAGGGTGCCGGTCTTGTCCAGGCAGACCACGTCGACCCGGGCCAGCCCCTCGATCGCCGGCAGTTCCTGCACCAGGCAGCGTCGCCGGCCGAGCCGGATCACCCCGACCGCGAACGCGACCGAGGTGAGCAGGACCAGCCCCTCCGGCACCATCGGGACCAGCCCGGCGACCATTCGGCGCAGCGCCTCCGGCAGGTCGTCCGAGTTGACCAGGTACTGCCCGACGATCAGGCCGATTCCGGTGGGAATGATCAGCCAGGTCACGAACCGCAGGATGGTGTTCAACCCGGTCCGCAGCTGCGAGTTCACCAGGGTGAACCGGCTCGCCTCCTCGGCCAGCCGGGCCGCGTACGCCTGACGGCCGACCCGGGTCGCGGTGAACACGCCGGTGCCGGCGGTGACGAAGCTGCCGGAGAGCAACGGGTCGCCGGCCCGCTTCAGCACCGGGTCCGCCTCACCGGTAAGCAGCGACTCGTCGACCTCCAACTGGTCGGCCGTGGCCACCACCCCGTCGACCACGATCTGGTCGCCCGGGCCCAGTTCGATGAGGTCGTCCCGCACGATGTCGGCGGCGGCCATCTCGACCGCGCGACCGTCCCGGCGGACGACCGGCCGGGCGGCGCCGACGATCGCCAGCCGGTCGAGCGTACGTTTGGCCCGGAGTTCCTGGACGACGCCGATCACCGTGTTGGCGATGATCACGCCGCCGAAGAGCGCGTCCTGGATCGGGCCGACCGCGAGGATCACCCCGAACAGCACGCCCATGATGGCGTTGATCCGGGTGAAGAGGTTGGCCCGGACGATCTCCGGGACGGTCCGGCCGGACCGCACCGGTACGTCGTTGACCTGGCCTGCGGCGATCCTTTCCGCGACGTCGGCCGTGGTCAGTCCGGCTTGTGCTGTCAGCATGCGCCGACGCTACGAATCCGGCCGGCCGTGCGGCTGCGCCCGATCGTCAACCACCGACCCTGAGCTTTCTCAGGGTCGGCGGCGACCCGTTGTCCGGGTACGACGGCCGGGTTTCCCGGAGCCCCGCCGCCGCCCGTCGCCCTAACCTGAGCCGGGTGAGGCGACATCTCGGCAGTTCCTGGGACGTCCTGCTCTGGTTGCCGTTCGCGCTACTGGTGGTCTCCGGATGGAGCGGGCACCGGGCGTACCCGGTGGGGTTGCTTGTCGCGGGCCTGACGCTCTGGGGCGGCGCGGTGTGGCTCAGCCGCCGCCTGCCGCTGGTCTCGCTCTTCGTCGTGGTCGGGCTCTGCGCGCTGGACGGGAACTACTCGTTCGCGCTGCCGGTGGTGAGCTACCTGCTCGGCCGTCGGATGGCGCCGATCTGGCCGGCGGCCGTCGGCTACCCGGTGCTGGCCGCGCTCGGCACCGTGGTCGTGCTGTCCCGGTACGACTTCGTCACCTGGGCGATCCAGGCCGGGGCGCTGATCTACGCCGGGCTGTTCCCGTGGCTGCTGGGACGGTACCGGCGTCAGCAGGCTGAGCTGACCGCCGCCGGGTGGGAGCAGGCGGAGCAGCTGGAGCGGGCGCAGCGCAGCCTCGTCGCCGAGGTACGACTGCGCGAGCGGGCGCGGATCGCCGAGGAGATGCACGACTCGCTCGGTCACGAGCTGAGTCTGCTCGCGCTCCGGGCCGGCGCGTTGGAGCTGGACGCCGGGCTGGACGAGCGGAGCCGGGCGTCGGCCGGACAGCTCCGGCTCGGCGCGGCCGCCGCGACCGCCCAGCTCCGCGACATCATCACCGTTCTGCGGGACGACGACACTTCCGGCCGGACCGACGACGGCACGACGCAGGACGGCCCGACGGACAACGGCCCGACGCAGGATGCCGCCGGCCGGGCCGACGGGGAGAGCATCGAGGCGCTCGTCCGCCGGGCCGGCGCCGCGGGTACGCCGGTCCGGCTGCGCGCTCCGGCGGGGCCGGCACCGTTGCCGGGGTTGGTACGCCGGACCGCGTACCGGATCGTGCGGGAGGCACTGACCAACGCCAACAAGCACGCGCCGGGGGCGCCGGTGGAGGTCCGGCTCGACCGGGCCGACAACACCGGGATGTTGCTGGTCAGCGTGGTGAACGAGCGGCCGTCGCCGGGGTCCGTCGGGCACCGCCCCGGTGGCGGGCGCGGCCTGGTCGGGCTTCGCGAGCGGGTACGTCTGATCGGCGGCACCCTGCACACGGACGAGCGGGACGGCGGTTTCGCGGTTGTCGCGCGGCTGCCCCTCGCGCCGACCTGGTCTCCGGATCCGGCCCGGTCCGACGGCCCGACCACCCCGGCGGCGGACCGGCGGCGGCTGGCACACCGGGAGGCGCGACGCGGTCTGGTCGTCGCATCCCTGGTGCTGACCACCCTCGCGGTGAGCCTCGGCGGCCCGGCGCTCGGCTACTACCTCTACGTGACCGGTGGTTCGGTGCTCAGCCCACAGCGGTACGCCGTCCTGGTGGTGGGGCAGGAGTGGGCGTCGGTGGAGCCGCTGCTGCCCCGCCGGGAGACGCTCGACCGTCCCGATCCCGATCCGCTGCCCACGCCGCCCGGGGCCGGGTGCCGGTACTACCGCGCGCACGGGGACGTGCTGCAGCCCCGGGTGGACGTCTACCGGCTCTGTACGGCGGACGGCCGGCTGGTGGCGAAGGACGTCCTGCCCGACTCCGAACCGTCGGCGCGCCCGATGCCGGAATAGCCGTGGCCCCCGGTCCGGAGCGGGCCGACCGTCGTCGTACACATGTTCTATCCACAGGCTGTGGATCCGGATGGGGGGCCCGACCATCCGCGTCAATCGGGCATAACCTACTCTTTGTTGCCGGAGGGTGACATGGAGGCACGAAACGTCGTACGGATCGTGGCGGTGCTCGTGGCGGGCACCGTCGCCGTCTGTCATGCGTACCGCACGTTCTCGGACGACAACCCGGCGACCACCCCGGGGTACGGGCCGGACGTCCTCCACCTGCAGGGTGTCCACAATGTGGAGTTCGGCGACAGTGAGCAGGAGCTGATCAGCCGGGGCGTCCTCGATCCGGCCCAGGACCTGGGCTGCGGCCCGGGGTTGACCAGCCCGGGCACGGTCAGCCCGATCTTCGCCGACCACCGGCTCGTCCTGCTCTGGGCCAGTCCACCGGTCCGCACCCCGGAGGGGATCACCGCCGGCACCCCCGTCGAGCAGGTACGGCATGCGCACCCGGAGGCGACCGCGTTGACCGCCCCACCCGGCACCCACCGGTACGACGGACTGCTGGCGGAGCAGGGCGACCGGGCGTACCTCTTCCTGCACGACGGTCGGACGGTCCGCAAGACGATCGCCGGGTACGCCGACTACGCGCGCCGCGTCTTCGACGAGGGCTTCGGCACCTGCTAAGCGGACCGCCGAATCCAGCGCCGGGTACGCCGAGAAGCGCCCCACCAACCACTTGGTTGATCGATCGCCTCCGAGGTGCTACCGTCCACCAACCAGTTGGTTGAGGTTTGAGGTGCGTGGAATGGCTGACCAGACCGACCGTCGACAGGCACTGATCCGTGCGGCGTTCGCGGCGATCGCAGACCAGGGTTTCGAGGGTTTCCGGTTGCGGCCGATAGCCGCGGCCGCCGGCATCGACCACTCCACGCTGCACCACTACTTCCGGACCAAGGAGGACCTGATCGCGGCGGTGCTTGAGCACGTCACCAGCCAACTCGAGGGGACCATGCAACCCGACCTGGCGCCCCCCGAGCGACTGCGTCGCCACCTGGGTGCGGTCGCCACGGCGATCGTGGAACGGCCCGAGCTCTTCATCGTGCTCGACGAGCTTGACCTGCGCGCCCGCCGCGACGCGGCGATGGCCGCCAACATCAGACATGACGAGAAGGGCTGGCGGGCCGCGCTCGCGGCGCTCTTCGAAGCAGGCATCGAACAAGGGACCTGGTCGCTCGACCTCGACGTCGACGCCAGTGTGGAGCTGGTCATCGCCACCCTCAAGGGCCTTCGCCTACGTCCCGACACGGCCGAGGTCGTCGTCAGGCAGCTGTGCGACCTCTACTCACGGGGAGCCTCAGAATGATCAACGTTGTCATCATCGGTGCCGGCATCGGCGGTCTCGCGCTCGCTCAGGGCCTGCGCGGACACGGCATCGAGGTCGTGGTGTACGAGCGCGACGCGCATCGGGACGACCGCCTGGACCGCTACCGGCTCGCGATCAACCCGGCCGGCAGCCGGTCGTTGCGCGCCTGCCTGCCCGACCAGCAGTGGCAGATGTTCCTGGACACCGCGGGCCGCCCTGGTGGCGGCTTCGGCTTCCTCGACAGCGATCTTCGCGAACTGGTGGTCGTCGAGGACCCGATCATGTACCCGCAGGTCACCGACCCCGCCGAGCGGTCGTACCCCGTCGACCGCCACACGTTGCGCGGCATCCTCCTCGACGGGCTCGGCGACGCCGTCCGCTACGGCAAGACCTTCGACCGCTACGAACTTGCCGCCGACGGCCGCCCCACCGCCCACTTCGCCGACGGCACCTCGGCAACGGGCGACATCCTCGTCGGCGCCGACGGGATCAACTCCCGGCTGCGCGCGCAGTACCTGCCCGCCGCGACCCTCCGCGACACCCACGCGATCGGGGTCGGACTCAAGCTGCCGCTCGACACCGACACCCGAACCTGGCTGCCCACACGGCTCGGTCAGGGCATGAACCTCATCATGGCGGCCGCACCGTACTTCCTGTTCACCTCGGCGTTCGAACGTCAACAGCCAGCCGGGGACGACTACCTCCTGTGCGCCTTTGTCGCCCGCGACGACCAGCTCCCCACACATCCGGAACGCCTCGACGGCACCCGACTCAAGGCCCACATCGCGAGCCTGACCACCGACTGGCATCCGGCGCTACGTCAGCTCATCGACCGGTGCCCACCGGACAACGTGAGCGCGTTTCCGTTCCGGGCGTCCGACCGCCCAGCACCCTGGACACCCTCTCGGGTCACTGTTCTCGGCGACGCCCTGCACGGCATGCCGCCAACCGGCGGCAACGGCGCCAACACCGCCCTGCGCGACGCCGCCCTCCTCACTCGCCAACTCTCGCAGGTCGCCCGGGGCCAGCTACCCCTACTCGACGCGATCGGCGACTACGAGGCCGAAATGCGCGAATACGGCTTCCAGGCCGTCGACGTAGCCATGGAAACCCTGCGACAGGGGCTGACAAGCAACCCGGTCGACATGTTCTTCAGTCGTACGTGGTTCCGTTTCTGCAACCTGGCGGCGCCGCTTCGCCGCGTCACGTTCGGCAACAGCTGGGCAAAGGTCAGCGCCCCCCGCGAATGGGAGCGGGCGGTCACCACTCCGATCCACACGCGGTAAGCGACCGCTCGCCATCCATCCGTGCACAGACAGGACATCGGGCGCACCACCGGCGTAGGGCCGCGTCGATCAGGCACGGGGCACGCCGGAGCGTCGGCTCTTGACCGTGCGCATCGACGGCCCTACCTTTCAGGCTTACATCGGAAAGTTTCCTAACTGTTGTGCCGTCGCTCCATCCTCCAGTCAGGAGTGCACATGCGCGGATCCGTCCTTCGCCGGCTCGGCACCGTCACCGCCCTGGCCACCACCACCGTCCTGCTCGCCGCGGTGGCCGTACCCCCGGCATCGGCCGCCCCCGGCGGACCGTCCCAGACCACCGGAAAGACCGGCGGCCACCGGGACGGCTACGTCAAGGTCGGCTACTTCACCCAGTGGGGCATCTACGGTCGGGCCTTCACCGTCAAGAAGCTGCACGACTCGGGTGCCGCCGGCCGGCTCACCCACCTCAACTACGCGTTCGGCAACGTCAGCCCGGACGGCCGCTGCTACGTCGACGGCGGCCCGGGCGAGGGCGATGCCTGGGCCGACTACCAGCGGCCGGTGCCGGCCGAGGAGAGCGTCGACGGCGTCGCCGACACCTGGGGCGAACCGCTGAACGGCAACTTCGGGCAGCTGCAGAAGCTCAAGAAACTGCACCCCGACCTGAAGGTGCTGATCTCGCTCGGCGGCTGGAGCTGGTCGACGCACTTCTCCGACGCCGCGCTGACCCCCGAGTCGCGCCGGAAGTTCGTCACCTCCTGCATCGACCTCTACCTCCGGGGCAACCTGCCGAACCCGGACGGCAGCGCCGGCGGCCCCGGCTCGCTCGCCGGGGTCTTCGACGGCATCGACCTCGACTGGGAGTGGCCAGGCTCGGTCGGCGACGTCGACACCGTCTACCGCCCGGAGGACAAGCAGAACTTCACCGCCCTGGTCGCCGAGTTCCGCCGCCAGCTCGACGCGCTCGGCCGGCCGACCCGCAAGCACTACGCGCTGACCGCGTTCGTACCGGCGAACACCGGTGCGATCGACGCCGGCTTCGAGGTGAAGAAGGTCTTCCGGAACCTCGACTTCGCCACCGTCCAGGGATACGACTTCCACGGCGGCTGGGACCCGGTCGCCAACCAGCAGTCCGCGCTGCGGGTGCCGGCCGGGGCCACCGAGCCGGACTACGCGCTCGACCGCGTGGTCGACGCCTGGATCGACCGGGGCGCCGAACGCCGCAAACTGGTGATCGGCATCCCGTACTACGGCCGAGGCTGGACCGGGGTGACCGGCGGACGCAACGGGCTGTTCGGCGCCGCCACCGGCCCGGCCCCGGCGACGTACGAACCCGGTTACGAGGACTACAAGATCCTCAAGGACAAGGTCGGCCGGGACGGCTTCCGGCTCTACCGGGACGTCCGGGCCGGCACCGCCTGGCTCTACGACGGCACCACCTTCTGGACGTACGACGACCCGGCGGTGATCCTGCAGAAGATGTTCTTCATCCGGACCGAGCGACTCGGCGGGGCGATGGTCTGGTCGCTGGACGGCGACGACGACCAGGCGACCTTGACCAGGACGATCGACCTGGGACTCTGGACGCCGTAACCACAAGTTGACCCGGCGTGGCCGGTGGTCGTCTCCCCGACGGCCACCGGCCACGTCTGCTCTCGCCCAGCACACCTGGCGTTTTATCCCGGTATGGACTGCTGATTGGGCATCAGGTGGGGCTCGCCCACCCCACAGTCGAGGCTCCGGCAGGTCACCATCTGGTCGGCGTCGTTATGGCGAGCCGGGCGGTCGTCGCGGTGAGCCATACCAGGCCCAGGGCCGCTCCCATGAAGAAGACCAGGACGCTCGCCGAAGAGCCGACGAAGCCGGCGATGACGACCACCGGGACGATCCGGGAGGCCAGCGCCCAGCGACGCCGACCCTGGGCGGAAAAGCGCCGCGCGAACACGATGAATGCCGCGCACAGCGCCAGGTAGCCGATCATGCCCCCGAACATGTGGACGGCGCCGTGGGTGCTGAGAGTGGGGGTGGTCGGGTCTTCGGGGGTGTCGACAGGGAAACCGGCACCGGGATCGGCCGCGAACACCGCGCTGACCAGGAATGAGATGCCGAACGCGGTGACCAGCCGGGGTACCCAGGTGGCGCCTGGCCCGCCGTGCAGTGCTCGCCGCAGGCCGATCGCGCCGGCGATGATCAGTGTTCCGGCAATGACGAAGTTGATTACCTGTATCCAGCCCAGGTCGCCGAGGCTGAGTTGGCTGATGGCGTTGCGGGTGAAATCGAAGCCTTCGCGGGTCAGACCCTGGACCACGCCTACCGCAAGGAATAGCGGGCCGGCAGTGACACCGCAGTTCAGCAGGAGCCGGGTTACCCCGTCGGCCTTGGTTTGATCGGTGGAGACGCCCGGCCCGCGAATGCCGTCGAACAGCTCGGACACCATCTCCCGCGCAGCATGCATCGAAACTCCTTGCACAGTGAGGTCATGGTTTCCCTCGCCCGTAGGGCCTCTGCTGGCTACTGGTGAGGAGGGGTGAAATCAACGATCCCCCCAAGCCCCTGGAAGGATCAACGCGGGATGACGCCACGATCGTTTAGCCAGGGGCAACGATAATTGCGGCTTTTACCTGCACTTCCTGCTCGGGGTGGACCGCCGCCCCCGACCGGTCCGACAGACGACGTGCACCACCGGGACGACAACTCACGAAGGCCGCCGACCGCCCGTACGGGGTACAGCGCCGACATCCGGGATGCAACGGGTGCCGGGCCCACTAGCGTCCTTACTGAGGACAGGACACCAGCGACGCACATCAAGATCCATTGATGCGCACCCGCTGGTCAGAGCGGATCTGGTCACTGACTACGGTGAGTGGGACAGCCGCCGTGCGCCCCGCGAAGGTACGGCTTCGGCCGTACGTGAGGAGACGCCCATGCCCGCCCGCCACGCCGGCACGCCGCGGCCGTCCGCCACCCGACGACTCTTCCTGCCCGCGCTGGCGGTGGTGGTGGTCGGCCTGGTGGTCGGGGTCGTCGGGGTCGTCGAGGCGATCGGCAATCCTCACCCGGACACCGGTGGCGGCCAGGTCGCGGCCCTGCCGCCCGCCCCGCACCCCGGCGAGCCGGCTCCCGGGCGGGTCCCGCCGAGCCCGACCCGGTCCCCCGAACCGCCTCCGATCAGGTACCCGGAGTCCGGGCCGCAGTCCTGGCGGACCGTCGCCGGACGCAGCCCGGTCCTCGGCGAGGAGGGGCAGTTGATGCGGTTCCGGGTCGCGGTCGAGAAGGGCATCACCGGCATCACCCCGGAGGACTTCGCGGACGCGGCGGTGGCCACCCTCGGCGACCCGCGCAGCTGGACCGGGAGCGGCGACTGGCGCCTGCAGCGGGTCGGGCCGAAGGACACCGCCGACTTCACCCTCTATCTCGCCACCCCGGCGACCCGCGACAAGCTCTGCGCCGACGGGTACGACCGCTACACCTCCTGCCGCAACGGCGCCAGTGTGGTGATCAACGTGGCCCGCTGGGCGCACGGCGTCCCGAACTACGGTGCCCCGCTGGCGGCGTACCGGCAGTACGTGATCAACCACGAGGTCGGGCACCGGCTCGGCCACGGCCACGAACTGTGCCCGGGACGCGGCAAGGTGGCCCCGGTGATGCAGCAGCAGACGCTCGGCATGCACGGCTGCAAGCCGAACTCCTGGCCGCTGCGCGACGGCAAGCCGTACGCCGGGCGTCCCGGCCAGTACGACGACCCGATCCCGCGCGACGACCACTGAACTGTCCGGGCCTGATCGACGGGCCGCCGGCCTTCACAGCTGGAGTTGGTACTCGATCGCCCGGTGGGTCGGTACGTAGCCCAGTGTGTCGTTGATCGACCGCATGTGCCGGTTCTCGTCGGCGGTGTCGGTGAGCAGCCCACCGAGCTCCGGATACCGGGTCCGGGCCTGCCGGACCGCCTCGGCCTTCATCCACCGGCCGAGCCCGTGACCCCGGTGTTCGGGCAGCACCCCGGTGCCGTAGTGCTGGCCGTCGCCCCGGCCGTCACCCGGGACGACCAGTTCGGTGAAGCCGACGATCACGTCGTGTGCGGTGTCGACGGCGGCCACCGTGTGCAGCAGGTCGCCACGGTCGGCGATGGCCCGGGCGGCGGCCCGGACCCGTGCCACGTCCCAGACGGCGGTGCCGTGGTCGACCTCCCCCATCGGCATGTCGTCCATCGCCCGACGGGACGCGGCGAACGTCCCGGCCAGCTCGTCCGGCACGACACCGTCCCAGGAGATCAGCCGGTAACCGGGATGTGGTCGGCCGGCGAGGTCGGCGATGGTGGCCAGGTCCGCGTCGGCCAGGGCGAGCCGGGCGTACGTCAACGCCAGGACCGGCCGGAAGCCGGCGGCGGCCAGGAACGCGTCGCCGGGCGAACCTGCCTCGACCTGGGCGACGACCGCTCGGCGGTGCTCGGCCCGGGCGGCCTGCACGGTGGTGGCCAGCAGCCGTGACCCGGTGCCCCGCCGCCGCGACGCCGGATGGACGTGCAGCTCGAGTTCGGCCAGGTGGTCCTGACCGGGCCGGGTGAAGAGCCGGAGGAAGGCCGAGCCGACCGGAACACCGTCCGGCCCGGAGGCCAGCCAGGCCAGACGGCGACTCGACGGATAGTTTTCCGGGTCGACCAGTGCGGTGACGCGCTCGGACAAGTCAGCTCCAGCGGGGAGGGCGGGAGGTGCTCCGCAATCCGGTCACGACCCTCGTACGGCCCGACGACGCTAACCGGACCGTCGTACGGCCGCAACCGGATTGCTCGCCGCCCCGGGCCGGGTCAGCAGCCGCAGGAGACTCCGACAGCGGTCAGCGCGTCCACCGGGCCGCGTCGCGTGCCGCCGCCGGTCTGCACCGGGAAGCCCTCCCGGACCCAGTACTCGTAGCCGCCGAGCATCTCCTTGACCTGGTAACCGAGCTTGGCGAACTCGAGTGCGGCCCGGGTGGCGCCGTTGCAGCCGGGCCCCCAGCAGTACGTCACCACCGTCGCACCGGCGGGGACGAGCCGCCCGGCCCCGGTCGCGACCTCCCGGGTCGGCAGGTGGACGGCGCCGGGCAGATGCCCCTGCTCCCAGCCGTCGAGGCTGCGGGTGTCGACGACGACAAGTCCGGGGACGCCGGCCTCCAGATCCGCGTGGACGTCACTGACGTCGGTTTCGAAGGTCAGTCGGGCGGCGAAGTGGGCGATGGCGTGCTCCGCCGGCGCGGGCGGCGTGGACAGTACGGAAGACATGGGAAGAGCGTCGTCCAGCTCACCGGCGCCGACCAGTGGCGCCAGCGACGCCCTCCGCTAACATTCCGCCATGTCACAGGTCACCGGCCGCAGGCCGACCGTCTCGGTGCTCGCCTACGACGGCATGTCGGTCTTCGAGATCGGCATCGTCACCGAGGTCTTCGGCCTCCCGCGTCCCGAGTTCCCCGTCCCGTGGTACGAGCTGACCGTCTGCGCTGAGACCCCCGGACCGGTACGCGTCGTCGGCGGCGCGACCCTGCACACGCCGTACGGGCTGGACGCCTTCGCCGCCGCCGAAACGGTGATCGTGCCCGGCGTACCCGACGTCGGCGCCGACCCGTCACCGGAACTGGTCGCCGCGCTACGGCTGGCGTACGCCCGCGGGGCGCGGATCATGTCGATCTGCTCCGGCGCGTTCGCGCTGGCCGCCGCCGGGCTGCTCGACGGCCGACCGGCGACCACCCACTGGCGGTACGCCGAGCGGTTCCGGCAGCGGCATCCCCTGGTCGACCTCGACCCGGACGTGCTCTACATCGACGACGGAGCGGTGCTGACCAGTGCCGGCAGCGCGGCCGGGCTCGACCTGTGCCTGCACGTCGTCCGGCGGGACCACGGTGCGGCGATCGCCAACGCGGTCGCCCGCCGGTTGGTGATCCCGCCGCACCGCGACGGTGGACAGGCCCAGTTCGTCGAGGCTCCGGTCAGCGCCGACCCGACCGACGACCGGGTCGCCGGGAGCATGGCCTGGGCGTCGGCGAACCTGGCCGGACGGATCACCGTGGAGACGCTGGCCCGGCGGGCGCACATGTCCACCCGTACCTACCTGCGTCACTTCACCAGGGCCACCGGCACCACCCCGATCCGCTGGCTGATCAACCAGCGGGTACAGGCCAGTCTCGCCCTGCTCGAAACCACCGGCACCCCGATCGAGCAGGTCGCCGAGGCCGTCGGGTTCGACACCGCCGTCACCTACCGCCACCACTTCGGTCAGCTGATGCGGACCTCACCGTCGGCGTACCGCCGGGCCTTCCAGACCGCCGGGGCGGCCGGACGGCGTGGGCCGGAGCCGGCCGGTGCACCTCCGACGGTCGGGGCACCCACCGCCGACGCGACCGCCTAGCGCGGCGGGCGGGCGGGACGGCCGACGGCCCGGCACGCCGGGTGGCGGGCCGGGCCGACGGTCAGGTGCGGTCAGTGCCGGTTGCGGTACGTCTTGATCGCACTGTCGACGGCGTCCCAGCCGGTGATCAGGATCGTGACGACCACGGCGACGGTCGCGGCCCTGTCCAGGTTGTCGCCCCGGCCGAGCCACTCGAACCGGGCGACGAAC
This sequence comes from Plantactinospora sp. B24E8, assembly GCF_039871735.1. Taxonomy (NCBI): domain Bacteria; kingdom Bacillati; phylum Actinomycetota; class Actinomycetes; order Micromonosporales; family Micromonosporaceae; genus Plantactinospora; species Plantactinospora sp. B24E8. The sequence goes on along the minus strand of NZ_JBDPMH010000043.1, from coordinate 8,524 downwards.
TCGGGGTTGAGCAGCCGGTCGGTCAGCAGCAGCCAGATCACCGGCACCGCGAACGCGAGGTCGAGGAGCACGTTCGCCCCGAACAACGGCCAGGTCCACTGGCCGGCACGGTGCTTGGCGATCTCCAGGCCGATGGTGGCGACCAGGACCGCGATCAGGTACGGCAGCCAGAAGCTCCACAGTGCCGGGTCGAGGATCGGCAGGTTGCCGCCGGTGCCGTCGGTGACGAACGACCGGAACTGCTGGATCGGCAGGTACGCGATGACCAGGGCCAGAAAGCCGATCGCGGCGGCCGTGTCGGTGATGGTGATCTGCCGGTGGGAGTGGTTCTCGGGAAGCTGGTCGACGGTCCAGTCGGGCAGGTTCAGTGGGATGTTGGTCCGTTCGAGGATCGCGAAGACCAGGGTGACCCAGAAGGCGATCTGGACCGCGACCTGGAGGGCGGTGGTGATGCCGGCGCCGACCGCCCCACCGACCTGGTCGCCGTCGGTCGCCTCCAACAGGCCGACCAGGATCCCGACGGTGGCCGGTACGAAGCTGAGCAGCAGCATGAGCAGGCGTTGCCAGGCCAGGTAGTAGGTGGGCCCGATGAGCTGGAGTCGGCGGTCGGCGTAGCGGGCGGCGAGCTGTGCGGGGTTGCCCAGTTCGGTGAGCACCTCACGTTCGGCGGTGGTGGTGTCCTGCCCGCCTGCCGTCCGGTCCTCGATCATGTCCTCGATCGAGGCGCGGAGCTCGGTGGCGATCTCCGCGCGGCGGGGTGCCGGGACGGACCGCAGGGTCGCGGCGAGATAGCGGTCGGTCAGGGAGGTCATCGGTCCACTCCTTCGATGAGGCCGGTCAGGGAGGTCTGTACGGCGGCGAGGTCGTCGAGGAGGCGGCGCAGCATCGACTCGCCCTGGTCGCTGGTCCGGTAGAACTTGCGCGGTCGGCTCTCCTCGGTGTTCCACTCGCTGGTCAGCAGCCCCTGTTCCTCGAGGCGGCGCAGCAGCGGGTAGAGCGTGTTGGCGTCCACCGGGAAGCCGTGGCCGGTGAGCCGTTGCAGCAGTGCGTAGCCGTAGTCGGGCCGCCGCAGGGCGATCAGGCTCGCCACCACGACGGTGCCCCGCCTCAGCTCCTGGAGGTGGGTCCGAAGGATGTCGTCGCTGCCCATGCATCACACGATAGTGTGTGACACACACTGTTGTCCAGTCATGCATCACCGCGTCTCGCACGATGAGTTGTTACGACAGGGCGTCCCGCCCGAGTCTCACTCCACGCCGGCCGGCGGCCGGTCGTCGTCGGACAGCGGAACCTGCGGGGCGAGACGCCGGATCGCGTCCCGGACATCGTCGTGGATTCCCTCGATCCGGAAGCCGGCAAAAACGTGCTCGACCTGCCCACCCTCGGCTAGGTGCAGGACGAGCGCCCGGCTCGGGGCGACCGCGCCGCCACCACCGACCCACCCGTAGCCCACCCAGGACACCGCACTCCACGGCAGCATCGAAGCGCCATCGACCACCCGGATGCCCTCGGTGGTGATCTCGACGAGCAGCCGGCCGCTGCTCCTGGCCCGGATGACCCAGTTGAGGACGCCGACCCCGACCACCAGTGGACCGCCGACCACCACCGCGCCGGTGATCCCCTTGACCAGCCCGGTGATCAACAGGGCGACGAAGGGGGACCCGTAGAAGAGGGTGCCGCCCAGCCACCACACCTTGTCGAACCAGTCGCCCCAGACGTCACGTCGGATGAACGCGTCCCCGTCGCCGGACACCGGACCTCCCAGCCCACCGCATGGTCGATGCCATCGACGGTAGGCATCTTCCGCCACCCGACCTGCCCGCGCCCCACCGGCTGGGGCATCAGCCGACTCCCCGCAAACGCTCCACCTCCGGGCTGAGGCCGACCGGATTCCCCGGATCCGGCACCGCCCGGAAGTACTGTCGGAGGGGCGTCGTAGGGTCCCGTCGTGCACACCACACCGCCCGGCCCGATCGACGTACCCACGGTCTTCCCGCCGGTCGCACGGTTCGCCCGGACGACGGTCCGGCTGCACCCCCGCCGCGGTACGCCGACCGTCGACCAGAGCTCGATGGGCGGCCTGCTGTGGTGGCCGGCGGACGAGCCGTGGCCGACCTGCGACGGACCGGACGACTTCGACCACCTCGACCATGGGCCGGCCGAACCCGAGGTGCCGCTGGTGCCGGTGCTGCAACTGCTGGCCGACGACGTTCCCGAGTTGCCGTTCCCGACCGGCACCGACGTCCTGCAGGTGCTGTGGTGCCCGTTCGACCATGACCCGTTCAGTGCGCCCCGCCCGGAGCTGCGCTGGCGCCGACGCGCCGACATCGGTGCCCGCCGGCAGGAGATGCCGAAGCCCGACGGCGAGGCGGACCCCGAGCACATCCCGGATCCGTGTGTCCTCGACCCGGAGCGGGTGATCGAATACCCCGGCTACGACCTGCCGGAAGCCGTGTGGCCGCAGATCCGGGACACGATCACGCAGGTGGAGCGGGACACCGGCTGGGAGTACGAGACCGATCTGGCGGTCGCCTCGGGGACGAAGGTCGGTGGCTATCCCGGTTGGACCCAGCTGCCGCAGTGGCCGGTGTGCCGGTGCGGCTCGACCATGCAGCACCTGCTCACCGTGGCGAGCTGGGAGTTCAGCCGTGGCGACGAGAAGCGGTGGATCCCCCTGGAGGACCGCCCGGCGATGGCCGGTTGGGACTTCGACAGCCCCGACGACCACCCGTGGCGGGCGCTGCAGAGCCCGGCCGGCCTGATGCTCGGCGATGCCGGCGGCATCTACCTCTTCGTCTGCACAAAATGCCCCGACCGGCCGTACGACTACCGGTTCGACTGCGCCTGACGTCTCCGGCCCCCTCCGTGGGTTACGACCACAGGCGTGGGACGCCCACGCCCGACACCTCGTCGCACCGTTCACCGCCGGACGGCGACCCGGCCCGCCGACGCGCCGCGACAACCACCGCGACGGCCGCCACGAGGGTGGAGCCCACCACCACCGTGGCGGCGACCAGGGTCTGCCGGTCGAGCCGGATCACCGGTATGCCACGCTTCGCCTGCCAGGTCACCACCGCGAACACACCGGTGTAGCCGAGGGCGGCGACGCCGACCAGCCGGGCCCGGACCCGCTCGTCGCGCAGCCAGCCGTGCCGGCTCGCGAGCGCCCCCAGGAACGCGGTGACGAGCAGCAGCACCTGGATGGCGTGCAGCCCGACGAAGTGCGGCACCCGGAGGTCACCGCCGGTGGTACTCCAGTGGGTGAGGAACATTCCGTTGCCGTCGGGGTCGCCGATGCCGTGGCCGCCGGTCATCAACACCGCGTCGCCGTTCGCGTCGGTCACCGTACGGGGTGTCGACCCGGCGGAGCCGGCGAGCCAGAGGGCCACGACCATGCCGGCGGCGGCAAGTCCGAGTCCGGCGCCCAGCGCGCGGCGCACGGCGCGGTCACCGGTGCGGTCAATCAGGACCAGGATCGCGATAACCAGTGTGACCACCAGGAGCGGCCCGACGCCGACGGAGAAGACCGTCCGTACGGTCTGCGCGACCGGTTCGTTGTTGTTGTTGAAATGGCTGAAGGTGCCGTTCGTTGCGGCGTAGGCGACGGCGCCGACGTCCAGCAGGCCGGCGACCGCGAAGACCGTGCCGAACCACCAACCGGTACGTCTGCCCCTGTTCAACTTGCTGAGCAGCCACGCCAACGTCAGGCCGTACACCCCCATGGCGAAGCCGAACTTCATCGGCTTCACCCAGACCGACTCGCCCAGCAGCAGACGGTCGTCGACGACCAGGCCGACGCCGGAGGCCAGCGTCAGCGTGAACATGAGGATCGCGTGCACCACCAACGGCCGATGCCAGCCGCGGATCGCACGAAGAGCTGTGCTGAGGTTGGTCAAGGGACACTCCCACCGGAGGATCAGCCGGTCGTGGCTGGATGGACGAGCCGGCGTCGGACGATGCCGATCTGTTCACCAGCCTCGGGGGAGGCGCCGCGCGAAACCATCCGATACGCCCCCGTACGGGTACGCCGGACAGCCCTCCGGGCAGACGTGGGGTTAACCCCCGGCGGTCGCCGCCGGGCTGACCGGAACGATGGTGAATCCGGCCTACGATCGAGACATCGACACACGACACCTGAAGGGAATCCTCGCCGGTACGGGCCTGGCGGGGTTCAAGCCGAACTCTCCGGAAGGTCTGCCGCCCACCCGACAACCGAGCAACACCAGAGAGGAACCTGTCATGTCTCAGGCACACCGGCGTCTGCTCACGCGTACCGGACTGGCTCTGGGCCTCGTCCTCGCCGCCATCACATCCGTGGCCTCACCCGCCTCGGCCCACAGCCTGGGTGAAGCCGTCGCGTCGGCGCAGGGCTGCGGCTGGCCGAACGGCGGCTACACGGTGCTCACCAGGGAGGATCTCTGGGACGACCGGAACAACATGCCCCTGGGCGAGGTCTACGTGCTGTGGAGCCGCACCTACCAGGAGAACTGCGTGCTCACCCTCAGGGTCGGCCGGGCCGACGGCGTCGCCAGCTACACCGAGGCGGTCCTGGAGCGCCAGGGCATGAGCACCATCCGGGACGAGGGGAACTACGCCCACTACGCGGCGGCCAGCGGCTACGCCGCCGGCACGTGCATCAGGTGGACGGGCTCCATCGGGGCGATCTACGGCGGAGGGATCTACGCCACCACGACCACCTCGTGGAGATACTGCGACTGACCCGGCGGTGGCGGTCAGCCGTCCGGTGACGTTTCGGAGCGGGTGGCGATCGCGACGTGACAGGTCGCTGCCTGGCACCGGGACTCCAAGCAGAACGGCCGGGCGGGCCGCGCCGGGGCGGCCCGCCCGGGTGGTACGACCGGTCAGCTGGTCCGGCCGACCTCGTCGACGACGGCGAGCGCCAGTACGGCCGAATATCCGGAGGTGCCGAGGAGCCTGTACGTCTCGGCGTCGAAGACGAGGACCTGCTCCGTCGGGCCGTTTGCGGTCGTTGACGGCCAGGCGATGCCGATACCTGGCCGGCCGGCGCCGTCCGTCACGTTCTCGACGGCACGCAGACCCGGCACCGCCGCCGCGGCCTGGTACAGCGCCGCCCGCGACTCCGGGCGCAGATAGCCTCCGGCGAGGTAGTAGACGTCCTTGCCGGCGGAGTTGACCGAGCCGGGCTCGCCGCTGCGGTGCTTCGCCAGGTAGGCCCCCATGGCGGCCGCCTCGGTGGGCAGGTCGGGGCGGTACGCGGGCTCCGGGGTGCACGGTTCGGTCCGACCCGGCAGCGCCTGGCCGCCCTTCACCACGGCGGCCTGCCCGTCCCGACAGCCCGGGACGAGGGTCTGGGTGCTCTCGCCGCCCGTGACCTCCTTCACGAGGCCGTCCCGGGTTCCGTCCACCGACAGCCAGCTCTCGTAGGTCGACGGGCCGTCCTGGATCCGACGGTAGATGAACTGGTCGGCCCGCGGGGTGGCGTCGGGCAGCCGGAGCGCCGCCGCCGCCGCGTTGTGCAACACCTGGGTGGCGTCGGCCCTGGCCGCCGGTACCTCACCGCCCACCTGATCGGGGGCGAGCACGAGTACGGAGGTGACGGCCGCCGCGACACCCGCCGCCGCCAACCCGCTGAACACCAGCCGCCAGTTCCGTCGGGTGGAGCGTCGGATGGTGGTAAGCCCGGGGGACGTCTTGGTCATCTCGGTCACCAACCGGTTGCGGGCCGAGGCCAGCCGTTCGGGGGTCGTCGGTGGGATCTCCTGGCCGAGTTCCCGGAGTAGGCGAAGGTCATCCATTGCTCGATATCTCCTCGATAATCTCGGTGGGATCGCTGCCCAGTTCCTCGCGGAGCAGCTTGCGGGCCCGGTGGAGTCGCGACCGCACGGTGCCGACCGGGATCTCCAACGCGGCGGCCACCTCGTCGTAGGTCAGTTCTTCCCAGGCGATCAGCAGCAGTACGTCGCGATCGCCGGAGGAGAGCCTGGCCAGCGCGCTGAGCAGGATGTGACGCAGCGACTGCGCGGTGACCACGGTGGTGACCCGGTCGGCGTGCGACGGTGCACTCGTCGTGGGGACGTACGCCTGCCGCCCCCGGTACTCACGCTCCTCCTCGCGCCGGTGTTGGCTGACGGTGTTGGTGGCGATCCCGTACAGCCATGGCCGGGCGTCCGGGTGAGCGGTGTCGAACCGCTCCCGGCGTCGGAACGCCGCCAGGAACGTCTCGGCGAGCAGGTCGTCCGCGATCCCGGCACCGACCCGCCGCGCCAGATAGCGATGGATGTACGGCGCGTGCCGGTCGAAGATCATTGCGAAGCTCTCGGGATCCCGGATCGACCGCTCGATGACCGCCGCGTCCGTCAGTGTGCTGACGTCGACAGCCTTGACCCGTCTTGAACGATTCATGCACGACCTTTCGCGGAGCCGGGAGTCGTCACCTGTTATCCGCATGCGGTCGGAAAATGGTTCACGGGCCAACATCACCCACACCCGGCGGCGGAACGCCGGCCGCCCCTCGCCGACGATCACGCGCGAGCCCGTACCCGGTGAAGGTCGACGGCACCCGGCACCACTGCCTGCTCGCCAGCCCGGTGTCGCGTGGCACATTCCAGCTCGGGGTCAACCGGCGGCCGGTCAGCCGAGGGCGACGACGAAGGCTTGGCGGGGGTCCGGGCGCCGGTCAGGTGAGCAGATGAGACCGCTCGCGTCTTCGTTCCGAACGAACGATCATGGGCCCTGAGCTGATCCCGGAGGCCACTGGAAGCTGCGACAACGGCCTTCAAGATCCGTACGCGTCCGCTGGCGTCCGGGCCGATCGTTACTCAGCGGGACCGACTGGCCGCCACCGACGCCTGGTACTCCGGAAAACACCGCCACTTCGGCGCGAACATTCAAGCAGTCATGCGCCCGGACGGGCTACCGATCTGGACATCGGCGGCGATGCCCGGGCACCTCCACGACGCCAGCTGCGCCCGCGAACTCGGCGTCACCGCCGCGCTGAACTGGTCCGCCGCCGAACTCGACCTGCCCGCCCTGGCCGACTCCGGCTACGAAGGCACTGGTCAAGGCATCAAGACCCCGGTCAAGCAGCCGGCCGACGGCAAACCACTCGTCCCCGACAACCGCGCCTACAACCGACTCCTGCGCGGTCTGCGCCGGCAGGGCGAACGCGGCTTCGCGATCCTGGTCGGCCATTGGAAAGCCCTGCATCACACCACGATCAGCCCACGCCGGATCGGCGACATCGTCGCCGCAGCCCTGCACCTGACCCATTTCGAATACAAGTATCTACCCGGACCTTGTTGAGATCAGTTCACTGCAACCCACCGACGAGCACGCACTACAGGCTTAGCGCCGGATCCGGCGCCATTGGTCCTCGCGGGCCATCTATGAGCCCGATGCTATTGGCATCTTCGTCGTTTGCCGAAGGAGATGCAGCGTGGCATTGGCGGTCGCCGGCGCTGTCCGGGTCGAGGACGTCCTCATACACCCCGACCTTGAACCTGATCAGGTCCAGGCACTCGGCGAGTCTGCCGATCTGGGCGGTGACGTGGGCTTGGTGCTCGCGCATGAGCGTAAGTCGTTCCTCCTCATTTCCGGCTCCTTGCCGGACGAGGTCGGCGTATCGGCGTAGCGCGGGCAGGGGCATGCCGGAGGCGCGCAAGATGATGCAGACGGTGAGCCAGTCCACGTCATCCTGGCTGTAGACGCGGCGCCCGCCAGGTCCGCGTCGCACAGGGTTGACGAAGAGGCCCTCGTGCTCGTAGAAGCGCAGCGCGTGGACGCTCAAGCCGGTGCGTTCGGCGACCTGCCCGATGCTCAGATTTGTGGTGACCTCAGCCATACCGTTCAGGGTAGCGGCTTGACCTAGAGCCGACTCTAGATCCTAGGGTTCCCGTGCGGTCGACGCTTCTGTCGCTCTGTGATCACGGCTGAATCAGTAAGGGTAGTATCACCATGCGCTATCGCACCCTCGGTGGAACTGGTATTCAAGTCAGTGCCTACTGCCTCGGGACCATGATGTTCCAGGATGGCTGCAACTCCGACCACGACGATTGTGTCCGTATCATCCATGCCGCCCTGGATCAGGGGATCAACTTCGTCGATACCGCCGACATGTACGGACAGGGAGAGTCCGAGGAGATCGTGGGCAAGGCGCTGCGGGGGCGTCGTGATGACGTTGTATTGGCCACCAAGGTGCACTTTCAGATGGGTGAGGGCCGCAATCGCAGTGGCAACTCGCGCCGTTGGATCCTCAAGGCGGTTGAGGACAGCCTCAGGCGCCTGAACACCGACTGGATCGACCTCTACCAGGTCCACCGCCCCGACGACTCGACCGACGTCGAGGAGACGCTCTCCGTGCTCACCGACCTCGTGCGCCAGGGGAAGATCCGCGCTTTCGGCTGCTCGACGTTCCCGGCTGAGCCTCGATCCACCGATGAAGATCGGCCCGGCAGGACCCCGGAGATAGAAAGTGCCCTCTGAACTGGAAGGATAGGAGTGCTTCAGGCTTCTATCGCTCGGTTCGAGAGGGCACCTCGCAGGT
>NZ_JBDPMH010000042.1:0-62878 GCF_039871735.1 Plantactinospora sp. B24E8 | reverse complement strand
GATCACCGCGGCCCGCTCGTCCAGACCAGCCTTCTTCGTCGCCTTCACAATCGCCTTCACGTTGTCCGCCTGCTCAGGCGAGATCGGAATCGACGCCTGCGCACCCTGCACACCATGCGGAACCAGCTTGTCCCGCGACGGCTTACCGTCATCCTTCTTGTGATCACCCTTGTCCACGACCACGGACTGCGCCACCAGGTTCACCCCGTGATGCTCAGGGGCGGCCTGCGCGGCAACCGCCGGACCCGCGACAGCGCCACCAACAAACGCCAGACCAGTCAGACCCAGCGCCGTCCTACGAACCAGAGAAGTCTCAGTGATGGCCGGAATCCACCGACCGAACAGCGTGCTGTTCATGATCGTCGTTCCTTCCAATCGGGGATGAACACCCACACGCAGAGGGGGCGCGTGTGAAGTGCCAGAGAGAAGAACAACGGCCCACACCAGAAGAGAAAGAGGACACCTTCCGGGGACCAGAAACAGCCGGCACCAGGGGGCGGTGCTCAGCCGAACGCCATATGTAACGACCGGCAGCCCCGGATCATTCCCAGACCCGAGCCCATCAGCCCAGCCCAGCGGCCGTCCTACTCGGTCGTACGCGTAATGTAACGACCCCCAACCCCCGATCATTCCCCCGACCGAGGTTGATCATGACCCCGAACCGGACACCGGGAACAAGCCGGCCAAACGTGTCCGGGTCACCGCTCGGGCGGGCCCACCAGCGGCATGCTCGTGACATCCGTGATCCGCGCATAACTCGGTCCGGCTATTCGCATCAACGGATCGACCACCCGGGTGTCGACCTTGAGCCCGTCGACGGCGGTGTCGTCGACATGTACGTACACGATCTCGCCGGCGACAAATGCCGATCCGCCGGTGCCGAAAGGCGTGGTGGAGGACCACCGACACTCCATCCGGATCGGCGCCCCGGCGACGCCGGGCACCTCGACCGCAACCGACGGCACCAGGTCCACTCCGAGCAGCTCGGCCTCACTCTGCTCGGGACCGTAGTCGACGGACGACCGGTGTACGAGATCCCGCATGGCGAAGGTCGGCACGTTGACCACGAACTGCCCGGTCCGCTCGATGTTGCGGCGGGTGTCCTTCGGCACCCCAGACCGGGATCCGATCGAGATACCGACCATCAGCGGGGTGTAGGAGATGATGGTGAACTGGCTGAACGGGGCGAGATTCAGCACACCCTCGGGTGAGCGCGAGGTAACCCAGGCGATCGGACGCGGTACGACAAGCCCGGTCAGCAACCGGTACCGCTCGCCGGCGTCCAGGCGTGCGCAGTCGATTTCCATGGCTACTCCCCACCCGTCCCGAGAATGTCCGAGGGCGCCGTGCCGGAATCGGCCAGGGCGAGCCCGAGCGCGACACGTTCGACGATCCACCGGCTCGGCCGGTACCGGGGATCGCCGGTCTGCGCCAACAGGCCGTTGAGCACCGCCAGGATGCGGTCCGCCCCCACCCGGTCACCCCAGGCCAACGGTCCCGTCGGATACCCGAGCGCGAGGCGTACCGCGGTGTCGAGGTCGTCCGGCGTGGCCAGTCGGGCCTGCACGATCGAGGCGGCGGTGTTGACGACGGACGCGAGCAGGCGTTGGGCGACGCCCGCCGGACCGTCGCGGACGACGGAGACCGCCCGACCCGTGCTGGCGAGCGCGGCCCGCGCGACACGGCCGACCTCCGGGTCGAGTCCCGGGTGGACCGCGAGGACAAGACGGGTCGCGGTGTCGCCGAACGACTCGACGCCGCTGGTACGCCGCAACGGCAGTCCTCGACGCCGTGCCTCCTCGAGGGTGCTCGCGCCCTCCGGCGCGATCAGGACGACGGACCGCTCCCCCGGCCGCCCACTCGGTTCGACCGTCACCCCCACCTCCCGGAGCAGGGCGGCGAGCGACGGATCGTCGGTCCAGACCGGGCGGTCGACCGGGACCATGGCCGGCGGAACCGGTTCCGGTGGCAGTTTCGTGCCGTCCCGGTAGCGGTAGAAACCCTCGCCGGTCTTGCGTCCCAGCAGTCCGCCGTGCAGTCGGGTGCGCAGCAGCGCCGACGGACGCAGCCGAGGTTCGGCGTAGAACCCCGACCAGATCGACTCGAGGACCGGGACCGAGACGTCGAGCCCGGTGAGGTCCAGCAGTTCGAAGGGCCCCATCCGCAGGCCGAGTACGTCCCGGGCGATCGCGTCGATCTCGGCGGGTGCCGCGATCCCCTCCTCGAGGAGCTGGAGCGCCTCGGTGACGTACCCCCGACCGGCGTGGTTGACCAGGAAACCGGGGGTGTCGGCGGCCCGGACCGCGACGTGCCCGGTCCGGCGTACGAGTTCCGTCGCGTGGTCGATGACGGACGCCGCGGTCCGGACCCCCGGGACGACCTCGACCAGACGCATCCGGGGCACCGGGTTGAAGAAGTGCAGACCGAGGGCACGCTCCGGCCGGTCGAGTACGGCGGCGATCGCGGTGACCGACAGGGAACTCGTGTTCGTGGCGAGGACGGTCGTCGGCGCCAGGGCCGACTCGAGTTCGCGGAACAGGCTCCGCTTGACCGCGAGGTCCTCGACGACCGCCTCGATCACGACGTCGCACGGTTCGGCGGCGGTCGGGTCCGCAAGCCGGGTGACCCGGGCCGCGACCTCGGCGGCGATTGCCGGGGCACGTCGACCGGTCGCCACCTCCCGGGCCAGTTGGTCGCCGATCCGGGCCAGGCCGCGGTCGAGCGCGGCCGGGTCGACGTCGGTCAACCGCACGCTGGCTCCGCTCGTCGCGAGCAACTGGGCGATACCCGTACCCATCGCACCCGCCCCGACGACCCGGACCCGTGCTGTGCTCTCGGTCATCGGCTCTCTTCCCGACCGGTCATGGTGTCACTCTCCGGTGAACCGTGGCTCGCGACGCTCGAGGAACGCCCGGAGTCCCTCGTCGTGGTCGCGGGTGCCGAACATCAGCTGGAAGGATCGCCGCTCGGTCTCGACCGCCCCGGTCAGCGGCTCGTTCTCGGCCGCGCGGGCCACCTGCCGGATCAGGGTCACCGACAGTCGTGAGAAGGCAAGGATCCGTTCGGCGAGCGAGACGGCCTGGGTGAGCGCGTGACCATCCGGGACGATCTCGCTCACGATCCCGAGCCCGTACGCCTCGGTCGCCCCGACCTGGTCGCCGGTGAGGACGAACCGCAGGGCCCGGTGTCGCCCGGCCGCGCGGACCAGCCGACTGAGCCCGCCCGCCCCGGGTACCAGCCCGACCCGGATCTCGGGCTGGCCGAACCGTGCCGACTCACCGGCCACCACCAGGTCGCAGGCGAGCGCGAGTTCGCATCCGCCGCCGAGCGCGAAACCCTCGACCGCGGCAATGGTCGGCTTGTCGAGCTGGTCGACGACGTCGAAGACCTCGCCGGTACGCAGCCGCAGATGGTCGGCGACGCTGAGCCGGGCGAGTTCGCCGATGTCGGTACCGGCCACGAAGTAGCGGTCCGATCCGGTGAGCACCACGGCGCCCACGGTCCCGTCGGCTTCGGCGGCACGCAGCGCCGAGGCGAGGGCGGACTTGGTGGCGAGGTCGAGGGCGTTACGCCGGTCGGGTCGGTCGACACGGATGACCCGTACCGGGCCGTGGTCGTCGACCCTGACCGGCACCGGATCCGGGGACTGGTCGGCGGGCCGGACCGGTTCGGGCGCCGGGCTCATCGGCCGCGCCAGACCGGGGTGCGCTTCTCCAGCACCGCCTGGGCGGCCTCCCGGGCGTCCTCGGTCATCATCAGCCGGGTGCTGTAGCCCTGTTCGATCGGATAGCCACGTTCGACCGGCAGACCCTCGACCTCGTTGAGCGCCGTCTTGCCGTAGCGCAGCCCGACCGGGCTCTTGCCGGCGATCCTGGCGGCCAACCGGTCGGCGGCGGCCGGCAGTTCGGCGGCGTCGACCACCTCGTCGAAGAGGCCGATCCGGTACGCCTCCTCGGCGTCGACCGGCTCCCCCGTGAAGAAAATCCGGCGCAGCGCCCCCGGTGGGACGAGCCGGCCGAGGTACGCTCCCCCGCCGCAGCGGCCGACGTTGATCTCGGGTAATCCGATCGTCGCGGACCTCGCGGCGATCCGGATGTCACAGACCGAGGCGAGTACGGCACCCGCGCCGAGGGCCGGGCCGTTGACCGCCGCGATGACCGGCACCGCGCAGGTCCGTACGCTCTCGAAGGTGGCCCGGACGACCAGGGCTCGGGCGGGATCCTCCTCGGCGGTGCTGGCCAGGAACTCGCGCAGGTCGAGACCCGCGCAGAAGGCGCGCCGGCCGGCCGCCGTGAGCACCACGCAGTGCACGTCCCGCGATCCGGAGATCCGGGTGAAGACGTCGGTGATCGCCCGGTAGTCGTCGAGGGTGATGGCGTTGACCGGTGGACGGTCGATCACCACCCGGGCGACCGCGCCGTTCCGCTCGACCCGCACGTGGCCGGTCCCGTTGTTGTTCATGCCGCCCCCAGGTCGGGAAATCCGTACAGCCGGGCCGGGTTGTGCACCAGGATGCGTTCCCACTCGGGCCCGGGCGTCCACCGTCGGAAAAGGTCAAGCAGTTCGCCGACGTCCGGCACCTGATGGTCCAGGCGGACGAACGGCCAGTCGGAGGCCCACAGGAGACGGTCCGGGTTCGTCTCGAGGAGCGCGTCGTGGAACGGTCGCGCCTCGGTGAACCCGTTCGCCGCCGTACCGACCCGGCAGACCGGGATCTTCACCCAGGCGACGCCGGCCGCGACCAGGGCACGTACCTGGCGGAAGGCGGGTGCGTCGACGCCCGCCTCGACGTCCGGTTGGGCCAGGTGGTCGAAGACGACCGGCACGCCACGCTCGGCGAGGACGGTGCCCCACCGGGCGCAGTCCGCCGCACCGGCCCAGAGTTGCGCGTGCCAGCCGAGTTCGGCGAGGCGTGGTGCGAACGCCTCGAGCGCGGTCACCCCGACGCTTCCGGGTGGCGCCGATGTCGCCGGCAGGCGCGGCTCGATGAACCGCAGGCCCCGGACCCCCGCCTCGGCGAGCCGGTCGAGGGTCCGGTCGGAGATGTCGGGCCGGGCGACGCCGACGCCGACGAGTCGGCCACCCGCGGCCCGCAGTCCGTCGAGGAGTACGGCGTGGTCCTGCGCGTACGGGCCGGGTTGGACGAGGACCCCGCGGCTGAGCCCGACCGTGTCGAGCATCTCGAGGTAGCGGGCGCTCGGCGTCTCCGGCACGGGATAGCCCGACGGACCGGGCGGGTACGTGGCGAACGGGCCGAACGCGTGCGCGTGGCTGTCGGTGGCGCCGGGCGGCGGTGCGACGTGGGGTGCCCGGGGCAGTGACCGGGGCGGGGCGGTCAGCACGGCTTCCCCGACCCGGTCGCGGGCTCCACCGGCTTCGCGGCGCCGGTCGCGGGTCCGCCGGTACGGCGACACGGTGGCAGGCCGGGCAGCCCGTCGCCGGCCCGTCCGAGCGGCGGCAACGGTGCCGGAGCACCGTCCGGAACCGGCACCTCGTGCACGTTGAGCGTCATCGAGACCAGGGTGTAGTAACCGATGACGCTCGACAGGTCGACCATGCCGACCGGTCCCCAGCGTCGCAGGAGGGCGCTGTACAGGTCGTCCGGCACGTCACCGTGCTGCTGCAGCAGACGCGCGAACTCGTACACGTCGGCGCAGTCCGGGTCGGTGAACTCGGGCGGCCGGCCGGTCCGGATCGCCTCGACGACGGCCGGCTCGATTCCGGCGGCGACCGCCGCCGGCGCGTGGACGTACCATTCGACCTGGGCGTTCCAGCGTCGTGCGGTGACGATGATCGCGAGTTCGTTGAGGTGCCGGGGCAGGCTCGTGTCGAACCGGAGGAGCTGCCCGAAGTGCTGCCAGGCGTCGGCGAGGTCCGGCCGGTGCAACGAGACCCGCAGCGGGCCGACGAGGCGACCACGCGGACCCTGCACGATCTTGTCGTACACCTGCCGCTGGGCGGGGGTCATGGTGTCGGTGGGGAACAGCGGAATCCGCATCGTGTCTCAGTACTCCTCGATGCCGAGTTCGGCGAGCACCTCGGCGGTGTGCTCACCGAGCAGCGGCGGGTGGCGGTCCGTCCGCAGCTCGGCGTTGCGGAACACGTACGGGCTGCGTACCTGCGGCACCGTCCCGGCGAGCGGATGCGGTACCTCGACGACCGTTCCCCGTTCCCGGGCGTGCGGGTCGGCGAGCGCCGCGCCGACCGAGTTGATCGGACCGCACGGAACCCCGGCCTGGTCGAGCGCGGTGGCCCACTCGTGCACCGGACGGGTCCGCAGGATCTCGCCGACCAGCGCCTCCAGCTCGTCGATGTGGCCGACCCGGTCGGCGTTGCTGCGGAACCGCTCGTCGGTGGCCCAGCCGGGCTGCCCGAGCACCGCCGCGAACCTGGCGAACTGGCCGTCGTTGCCGACGGCCACCGCGAGGTGTCCGTCGGCGCACCGGTAGACGTTCTGCGGCTGGATGTTGGGGTGCCGGTTACCCCGTCGGACCGGCTCGCGCCCGGTGACCAGATGATTCATCGCCTGGTTGGCCAGGAAGGCGTGCTGCACGTCGAGCATCGCGAGGTCGATGTACTCGCCCTGGCCCGTCCGGTGTCGTCGTTCGAGGGCGGCGAGCACGGCGACCGCCGCGTACATGCCGGTCATCAGGTCGACGATCGGCACCCCGACCTTCTGGGGGCCGCCGCCGGGCACCTCGTCGGGCGCGCCGGTGACGCTCATCAGGCCGCCCATCGCCTGGACCATGAAGTCGTACGCCGCCTGGTCACGCCGTGGCCCGGTCTGGCCGAAGCCGGTGATCGAGCAGTAGATGAGCCGGGGGTTCAGGTCGGCGAGTGCGTCGTAGTCGAGGCCGTGCCGGGCCAGGGTGCCGACCTTGAAGTTCTCCAGCACGATGTCGGATCGACCGGCGAGGGTACGGACGACCCGACGCCCCTCCGGCGAGGCGAGGTCGACCGCCACCGACCGCTTGCCCCGGTTCACCGAGAGGTAGTAGGCGGATTCCGAGGTCGGATGTCCGGAGCGGTCCGCCAGGTACGGCGGTCCCCAGCTCCGGGTGTCGTCGCCCAGCACCGGGCGTTCGATCTTGATGACGTCGGCCCCGAGGTCGGCGAGCAACTGGCCGGCCCAGGGGCCCGCCATGATCCGGCTGAGGTCGAGAACCCGTACCCCCTCGAGCAGGGCGCTCATCGCCGCTCTCCCGCAAGTTCGGTATGCATGGACCGCGCACCTCACCGTCTTGGTCTGACCAGCCTGGTTCCGTCGGCGGGCCACCGCAAGCAAAGAGTCATAGAACCAGCTTTATGACCTTACGCTAGCAGCGGCTTCCGAGGCGGGTCAAGCGCGGCGTGGCGACCCGGCCGCCGGCGGCGTCCGCCAACCAGACGGAACAGGACGACGGACCGGCCGGCGGCGACCGGCCGGTCGCGGGGATCAGGGGCCCCGGCTCAGGTCACCTTCACGTCGAGACGGATGACATCTCCGCGGTAGACGCCGTCACCGACGAAGATGACGGTGCCGGAGTCGTCGACCGCGGTCCGCCCAATGTGCACGACCGGCGCGTTGAGCGGGATGTCGAAGGTGTCGGCGAGCAGCACGTCGGCCATGCCCACGGTCAGGGTCTGGTGGACCTCGGCGATGGTCAGCCCCTCGAGGTCCTTCAGCATCCGCAACGTGGTCTTCGTCGCGAGCGCCTCGTCCGAGATGCGGGACGCGAGCCGCTCGTCGACATACGCGTCACCCTTGTAGTAGACCTGCCCGTTGCGGGAATGCCGGCGGCTGATCCGACGGTAGCTGGGGGCGAGACCGCCGATCTCGTGCGGCACCAGCGGCGGCAGCGTGCCGTGGCTGACGCCCAGGATCTCGATGCTCACTCCCTCCGGAGCCAGCAGCAGACCGGACCAGTCCGTCGGGATCTCGTGCCAGAGCGTCTGTCGGCTCCGCCCCGTGACAAAGGTGCCCTTCGCCCGGAAGCGTTCGATGACCCCGTCGGCCTCGAGGACGTCGAGCGCCTGCCGTACGGTCGCCCGGGCGACCGAGAACTCGGTCGCGAGCTGGTCGATGGTGGGGATCTGTGCGCCGACCGCCCACTCGCCGGAGTCGATGCGCCGACGGAACAGGGTGCTCAGCTGGATGTACCGCGCGACGGCACTGCGGCTGAAATCAACCCGGGATCCCTTGATCGTGCGCCCCATTATCGTGCTCCTCGCCCGGCTACGGTAACGGCCGAATCCCGACTACCCGCGTCCGGGCGCCGCCGGGCAAGCTGCACGATACCAAGCCCACTCCCGTAGTTGCCGTGTTCGATGACCGCGCCGGAGTCGACCCACCGCGCGGCATCCGACCCGGACGGCACCAGGGGCGCTCCCGGACCCGTCGGACGGGCCGATTCCGCAGCGCGCGGACCCGTTGACAGCACTGGTGGCCTCCGGTAACTTGCCGCAAAGATCATAAGTCCAGTTTATAGGGCGGTAACAGGCTGATGGTAGGCGGCAGCCGAGACGGCGGACTCCACAGCCCTCCCCGTTCCGGCGTGTTCCCACCTCGTCGAGAGGAGAGATGACGCCATGACGGCGGCTGTTCCCATCGCCATCCAGGGCGTACGCAAGACGTTCAGCACCCCCGGACGACCCGAGACAACCGCGCTGGAGAGCGTGGAGCTGACCGTCGGCGCCGGCGAGTTCGTCTCCATCGTCGGCGCCAGCGGCTGCGGCAAGACCACGCTGCTGCGGGTGCTCGCCGGCCTGACCGCACCGTCGAGTGGCGAGGTCCGGATCGGCGACCGGGTGGTAACCGCGCCGGACCGCTCGGTCTCCCTGATGTTCCAGTCGCCGACCCTGCTGCCCTGGCTGCGCGTCGTCGACAACATCCTGCTCCCGCTCAAACTGCGCGGCCGGATCGGCGCCGACGAGCGGGAACGGGCCGGTCAACTGCTCAACCAGGTCGGCCTCGGCGACTTCGGTGACCGGCTACCCCGCGAACTCTCCGGCGGCATGCAGCAGCGGGTCGCGCTCTGTCGGGCGCTCATCGCCGCACCGACCGTGCTGCTGCTCGACGAGCCGTTCGGCGCGCTGGACGCGATGACCCGCGACCAGATGAACCTCGACCTGCACCGGCTGTGGGCCTCCACGTCGCTCACCACCGTACTGATCACGCACAGCATCTCCGAGGCGGTCATGCTGTCGCAGCGGGTGGTGGTGATGTCGCCCCGCCCCGGCCGGATCGTCGACGTCGTCGACGTACCGCTGCCGGCCGAACGTCACGGGGAACTCATCGACTCCCCCCAGTTCGCCGAGACCGCCGCTCGGATCCGCTCCCACTTCGCGAGGCACTGAGGATGACCACTTCCGTCCCCACCGCAGATCCGACCGGACCACCCCGGTCGGCTGATCTCCCCACCAGCACGCCGCGCCGGACCTGGGCGCGGGCGGCCCGCCGGTGGACACCCAGCCTCCTGCTGCTCGCCCTGCTCCTCGTCGCCTGGCAGTTCGTGCCCGGGCTGACCGAAACCGAGGAGTTCATCTTCCCGCCCCTGTCGGCGGTACTCGACCGGCTCACCACCCCCGAAACGCTCCACCTCTACCTCTCCAACGCGTGGGTGACCACGTACGAGGCGCTCATCGGGCTCGCGATCGGCCTCGTCCTCGGCGTGCTCACCGGATTCCTCCTCGGCACCTTCTCCGGCGCCCGACGCGCGGTCTACCCCTTCCTCGTCGCACTGCAGGCCCTGCCCAAGGTCGCCGTCGCGCCGCTGTTCGTCGTCTGGTTCGGCTTCGACCTGACCCCGAAGGTGCTGGTCGTCGTCCTGCTCGCGTTCTTCCCGGTCCTGGTCAACACGATGAGCGGGGTGATGAGCATCGACCAGGACAAGGTCGACCTGTTCCGCTCCAACGTGGCGACCCGCTGGCAGCTCTGGCGCCACCTGCTCTTCCCGTGGAGCCTGCCCGGGATCTTCGCCGGGCTCGAGGTCGCGGCGGTGCTCGCCCTGCTCGGCGCGATCGTCGGCGAGTTCGTCTCGGCACGCGAGGGCCTCGGCGTCGTCCTGCAACAGCAGCAGAACACGTACGACACCGCCGGCGTCTTCGCCGTCCTCATCATCCTGTCCGTCATCGGACTGCTCATGAACCTCGCGATCCGCCTGGTCCGCCGCACCGCCCTCTCGTGGAGCACCTCCGAAGGAGCCGAACTATGACCGACACAGTCACCCCGCGACGGCCACGGCGACGGTTCACCGCCGTCACCCTCGCCGCGCTCGCCGGCCTCCTCGCCGCAGCCGCGACCGGATGCGGTCCGGGCGGCGGCCCGGCCGGCGCGGGCGGCAAGGGCGAGACGATCACGTTCGGCATCTCCACCCCGACCATGACCGCGAACTTCGTCGCCCTGGCGGTCGGCAAGGAGGAGGGGTTCTTCGCCGAGGCGGGACTCACGGTCGACGACGTGTTCCTCAAGGACAGCGGCACCGTGCTCCAGGCGATGGCCGGCGGGAAGGTGGACATCGGCACACCGACCCCGGACGTGGCCTTCGCCGCGATCGACCAGGGGCAGGACGTCAAGCTGATCTACAACTGGGCCCGTCGCCCGGTGGCCGCGTTCTCCGTACTCGACAGCAGCCCGATCACCGCGGTCCGGGACCTCACCGGTAAGAAGATCGGCGTCCAGTCCCTCTCCGCCGGTACGACAACCCTGGCGAAGGCGTCGCTCACCCAGGCCGGCGTGGACGTCAATACGGTCACCTTCGTCGAGGTCGGACTCGGAGCCCCCGCGCTCGACGCCCTGCAGCGCGGCCGGGTCGACAGCGTCGTGCAGTACGACGCCCAGTCCTCGGCCCAGATCAGTGCCGGCGCCAAGCTTCGGCTGATCAGCCCGGAAGGCGTCGAGGACCTCTTCGCCACCACGTTCGTCTCGAGTTCGGCCTTCCTCACCAGCGACAGCGCGGCGGTCAAGGGGTTCGGCCGGGCCTGGAGCAAGGCGTCGGTCTGGGCGCTCGCCAACCCGGAGGCGGCCATCCGGATCATGTGGAAGCTCTACCCGGCGAGCAAGACCGGTGACGGTGACAAGGCGATGCAGAACGCGCTCGCCATCTTCAAAGCCCGGATGGACAGCGCGGTGAACGTCGACGACGTGACGACGAAAAAGATCTGGGGGCAGTACGACGAGTCGGCCGTCCAGCACTGGCTCGACTTCGCCCACCAGAACGGCATCACGAAGTCACCGCTGAAGACCTCGGACGTGTACACCAACGCCGATGTCCCCGACTACAACAACTTCGACGCCGCCGCGATCCAGAAGGCCGCCGCCGAAGCCAGGTGAGCGACGGCCTGGCGGACGCCGAGGTAGCAACCGGCGGGAGCCGGCGAGCCCGGCGCGGGTACGAGGCCACCCCAGCAGCCTCGTACCCGCGCCGCCTGTCAGGATGACCACCACCCACCACCTCCGGGAAGGCACATCATGCCCGCGAGTTTCGTCTACGACGCCGTCCGTACCCCCTTCGGACGTTACGGCAAGGCCCTCGCCGTCGTACGTCCCGACGATCTGGCCGCCCACGTGAT
This sequence comes from Plantactinospora sp. B24E8, assembly GCF_039871735.1. Lineage (NCBI taxonomy): Bacteria > Bacillati > Actinomycetota > Actinomycetes > Micromonosporales > Micromonosporaceae > Plantactinospora > Plantactinospora sp. B24E8. The sequence goes on along the minus strand of NZ_JBDPMH010000042.1, from coordinate 51,328 downwards.
CGGGGCTCTGCTCGCCCGGCACCCCGATCTCGACCCGGCCACGATCGACGACGTCCTACTCGGCGACGCGAACGCGGCGGGCGAGGACAACAGGAACGTGGCCCGGATGGCCGCACTGCTGGCCGGGCTGCCCACCGCTGTGCCGGGGGCGACCCTCAACCGGCTCTGCGGCTCGGGCGTCGAGGCGGTCATCCAGGCGAGCCGAGCGGTCGAGACCGGCGACGCCGACCTGGTCCTGGCGGGTGGGGTCGAGTCGATGAGCCGGGCGCCGTGGGTGCTGCCGAAACCCGACCGCGCCTTCCCGAGCGCCCACGCGACGCTGCACTCGACGACCCTCGGCTGGCGCATGGTCAACCCCCGGATGCCCGAGCGGTGGACCATCCCGCTCGGCGAGACGGCGGAGATCCTCGCCGACCGGTACGACATATCGCGGGAACGCCAGGACGAGTTCGCGCTCGCGAGTCACCGGCACGCCGCCGCGGCCTGGGACGCCGGTGTGTTCGCGCGTGAGGTCGTCGCGGTGCCCGGCGTCGACCTGGTCCGCGACGAGGGCGTGCGGCGGGACACCTCCCTCGAGGCTCTCGCCGCGCTGCCCCCGGCGTTCCGGCCGCAGGGCACGGTGACCGCCGGCAACTCGTCGCCGTTGAACGACGGCGCCGGTGCGATCCTGGTCGGGTCGGAGCGGGCGCCCTTCTGCGCCGAGCCACTCGCCCGGATCGTCGCACGTGGCGTGGCGGCCAATGATCCCGACATCTTCGGCATCGCCCCGGTCGAGGCAGCCAACCGGGCCCTGGCCCGAGCCGGCCGGAGCTGGGACGACGTGGACGTTGTGGAGCTCAACGAGGCCTTCGCCGCGCAGAGTCTCGCCTGCCTCGGCCTCTGGCCAGATCTTGACCCGAGCAAGGTCAACATTCACGGCGGGGCGATCGCGATCGGGCACCCGCTGGGCGCGTCCGGTGCCCGGATCGTCGGCCACGTCGCACACGAACTGGCCCGACGCGGCGGCGGGGTCGGCGTCGCGGCCATCTGCATCGGCGTCGGTCAGGGCCTGGCCGTGGTCCTCGAACGCTGAGCACGCCCCCACCGGATCCGGATACGCCGCTGGCCGGGTCCCCGTGGTGGGGACCCGGCCAGCGGTCGGTCCTACATCTTGTTCCAGCGTCAGCTGTTGTTCCAGGCGTTGGCGACCAGGTCAGCAGCCTGGTTCTCCCACTTCGCGTACGCGTCCGGGAACGCCGACACCTGCACCTTCTGCGCGGCAACAGTCAGCGGCAGATCATGCCAACCATCAACCTCACGAAGACCCTTCAGGAACGCGGTCGTCGAGTACTGCGGATCAGTAATCTGATCCGGCGAACCCCAACCCGACGACGGACGCTGCTGGAACAGACCCAACGAGTCATGATCGTTGCTGGCACCCAGATGACCCAGATTCTCCAACTTCGACTCCTGAAGGCTGGTGCCCACCGCGATCACCGCGGCCCGCTCGTCCAGACCAGCCTTCTTCGTCGCCTTCACAATCGCCTTCACGTTGTCCGCCTGCTCAGGCGAGATCGGAATCGACGCCTGCGCACCCTGCACACCATGCGGAACCAACTTGTCCCGCGACGGCTTGTGATCGTTCTTGTGGCCACCCTTGTCCACAGTCACCGACTGCGCCACCAGGTTCACCCCGTGATGCTCAGGGGCGGCCTGCGCGGCAACCGCCGGACCAGCGACAGCGCCACCAACAAACACCAGACCAGTCAGACCCAGCGCCGTCCTACGAACCAGAGAAGTCTCAGTGATGGCCGGAATCCACCGACCGAACAGCATCCTGTTCATGATCGTCGTTCCTTCCAATCGGGGATGAACACCCACACACGCAAGGGGGGCGCACGCACGTGCCAGAGAAAGAGAACGGCCCACACCAGAAGAACCAACACTCTTCCGGGGACCAGAAGAACGCCACGCACCAAGAGGGCTGGCACTCAAGCGAACGCCATATGTAACGACCGGCAGCCCCGGATCATTCCCGGACCCGAACCCATCAGCCCAGCTCACCAGCCGTGCTACTCAGCCGTACGCGTAATGTAACGACCCCCAGCCCGCCAACATTCCACCGGATCGAGTTGATCATCAACCGGAACCGGACACCGGAAACGACCGGCCGACAACCACCCGGGCTCACCCGTGGGTCTCCGACAAACCGGCCAGGGATCGCGGCGCTCGTCGACGGCACGATAGCGTCGCCACGTGGACGAGGGCGGGGAGGGTGCGCGGATCGGTGCCGGACTGGGCGGATGGTTGGCACGGGTGACCTTCACCGACCAGACCACCGACGAGGTCACCGAGTTACTGATCGATTCGGTGGCGGCCTGGGCGATGGCTCAGGGCTGGCGGGTGTACCGCCGCGCGGCGAGTGTAATGCCGCTGCCTCCGCCGTACGCCCACCGGCACTCCATCGTCGACCTCGGCTTGGCCCGAGAAACCGGCCATCCGGTGGTGGTCGAGGTGGATCACTCCGACCGGCGCCGGACTCTCGACAAACTCCGGATGGAGGCGGCGGCCGGTCGCATCCCGATCTGGGTGCGCTGGGGCGAACGTCCGTTCAGTCCACCTCCGGCCCCCGTCACGATGGTGCCCGTCCAGGTGTCGTCCCGATCCGGGCCCGGTCGCACCGGCCGGCTGTACTCGAGGGTCCCGGCACCACAACGGCCGGCACCCGCGCACACCGTGCCCGAGGTCGGGGCGGTCGAACAGGTGGACCTTTTCGGGGCGGGCCGGTCGGACGGCCGGCACCCGCCGACCGTCCGACCGGACCTGGACCGTTAGCGCCGGGGGCACGACCGACCCTTATCGGCGGGGGACGCATCCGGACCGGCGAGGAAAACCGGACCGACCAGCCGGAACCGGTGGCACAGGTCCGGGGACGGTCGGTGGCGGGATCAGCGTCCGCGGGCGAGCAGGGTCCGGACCTGGTCCACGCCGGACGGCTTGCCCGGCCGCTCCCAGAAGTTCGGCCCGTCGGCATAGGCGCCGTAGACCGGGGTGCCCGGCTGGAAGCGTCGGCCCTCGGCGAGCGGACCAGCGTCAACGCTGTCGTAGCCGATCGTGTCGAGGAAGTCGACCAGCGCCGCCTTCGCCCCGGTGTCGTCACCCGCGATCGGCAGCGCGGTGCGGTCGGCTGCCCCCGCCGGCCGGGGCAGCTCCGCGAGGTGCCGGTAGAAGATGTTGTTGAAGCCCTTCACGACCTTCGCCGTCGGCAGGTGCCGTTGCAGCAGTTCACTACTGGTGGTGGAATCGTCGTCCAGCTCCGGGATCTGCCCGTCACGCTCCGGGTAGTAGTTGTTGGTGTCCACGACGACCTTCCCGGCCAGTGGTTCGACGGGAACGCTGGCGTACGCCTTCAACGGGATCGACACCACCACCAGCTCTCCGGCCTGGGCCGCCTCCTCCACAGTGGCGGCCCGGGCCCGTGACCCGAGTTCGGACACCAGGTCACTGAGGGTCTCTGGGCCGCGGGAGTTGCTCAGGACGACGTCGTAGCCGGCGGCGACCGCCAGGCGGGCGAGCGTGCCACCGATGTTGCCGCTGCCGATCAGTCCAATGGTTGTCATATCTGCCCTGAACCCCCGCTCTGCCGGCACCATTCCGATCCTCTACGGTTCGGCGACGGATGTGACGCGATCAACACATGCCCGATATCGGCTGCTTATGTGTTTCGCCGGCTCCGGTAACTTTATCGGGGGCCGCCCCCGGGGAATCGCGAACCGCGGGACCACTGCGGAAATCCACGCTCCGCGGGCGAACTGTCCGTCCACCACCGCACCTGGTGGCGGGGCGCGGATCACCGGAAGGGAAGCTGCTGTGCCGTACCTCGACAGCCCGGACGCGGACCTGGTCCGCAGCGTCCAGTCCGGGGATGCGTCCGGGCTGGGCGCGCTGCTGGCCAGGCACGAGGCGGGCATGAGGGCGGTCGCGCTGAGCCTGCTCGGTTACGGGCCGGATGCCGAGGACGCCGTACAGGACGCGATGCTGACGGCGGTCCGGCACATCGGTGAACTACGGGACCCACACGCCGCCGGCCCGTGGCTCCGGACGATCGTCCGCAACAACTGTCGGGCACGGCTGCGGACGCCGGGGCCGGTGCTGCTCGGCGACGCCACCCCGGCGCTGCCGAGCCGCGAACCGACGCCGGAGGACCTCCTGGAGGCGACCGCGCTGCGGGACTGGGTCTGGCACGCGGTGGGCGAACTGTCCGAACCACTCCGCCTCGTCACACTGCTCCGGTACTTCACCGGCGTGACGTCGTACGAGCAGATCGCCCGCCTCTGCGGCGTGCCGGTGGGTACCGTGCGCAGTCGGTTGAGCCAGGCCCGCGGCAAGCTCACCACGGCGCTGCGGCAGACCACCGACCGGGCGTACGACGACGCGGCCGGGACGAACACAAGGTGGCGCCACGAGGCCGAGGAGATTCTCGGCGCGGCGCGGCGCGGCGAGTTCGCCCGGGCGGTGCGGGAGTACTGGTGGCCCGACGCCGAGTTCATCATTCCGAACGGGCAGCGCGCGCCCGGCCTGGACTTCATGATCCGTGGCATGGAGCAGGACCTCTCGCACGGCGTACGACAGCGGCTCCGGCAGGTGACGGCCAGCGGCGACGTGATGGTCTGGGAGGCCGACCTGATCAGCCCGCCGGACAACCCGGAGCACTGCCCACCCGGGCTGGTCTGGCTGCACCGGCTGCGCGAGGGACGGATCACCCAACTACGCATCTTCCATCCCGAACCGGCCCGATCGACCGGCTGAACCAGAAGATCCGCGTCCCGGTCGAACTTTTCCCGACCCCGCGTCATCTGGTTCTCGACCAGGCACTCCGCCTGGCAGGACCGCGGGAGAGACGATGAGTTCCACCCTCACCACCGACAGCCCCCTCGCGCCGGGTACGCACAGCGTGGAGATCGACGGAGTACGGCAGGTCTACCACGTCGCCGGGCGCGGGCCGGTCTGCGTGGTGCACTCCGGTGGCCCCGGCATCGAGTGGCGTTACCTGCGGATGCCGGCGCTCGAGGAGCATCTGACGATGGTGTACCTGGAGCCGGTCGGCACCGGCGCGTCCGGCCGGCTCGCCGACCCCCGGGAGTACCGGCTGGAGACGTACGCGCGGTTTGTCCACGGTGTGGTCGAGGCACTCGGGACGCCGAAGGTGTTCCTGCTCGGCCACTCGCACGGCGGGTTCGTGGTACAGCGCTACGCCCTGGCGCACCCGGACCGGGTCGCCGGTCTGGTGCTCTACGACACCTCCCCGGTGACCGGACCGGAATTCTGGGCTGCCGCGATGGCCAACATCGCCAGTTACCCGGCGCGGCACCCGGACCGGCCGGAGGCCGCCGCGATCCCGACGGCGTTCCAGCGGGCGGTGACCGCCACCGACGACGAGTCGATGACCCGGAGCCTGCGGTCGATCATGCCGCTGTACTTCGCCGACTACTGGGCCGACGAGGAACGACTCGCGCCCCTGGTCGCCTCGGTACGGTCCTGGGCCGATCCGCAGCGGGGCGAGCAGCCGCCGTTCGACCTACGGGAGGAGTTGGGCTCGGTCACCGCCCCGGTCCTGGTCATCGTCGGCACACACGACTTCATCTGTGGTGAACCCTGGGCGCGGATGCTGCACGAGGCGATTCCCGGCTCCCGGCTGACCGTACTGGCCCGGAGCGGGCACTTCGGCCACGTCGAGGAGCCGGAGTTGTTCACCCGGGCGGTTGTCGAGTTCGCCCGCTGACCGCCGGCGCCCGCGCCCTGGAGCGGCACGCCCCGTTCCCGGGCGCGGTAACCGCCGGTCCCGCGGTCGGCCGACCGCCACCCGCTTGCCGACCACCGGCACCCGCGGGTCGGCGTCACCCGCACTACGGGGAACTATCCGCGCTTCATCAACCGCCCCACGGCGGCCATCATCTCGGTGGCCATCTCGTCGGCCCGGCCCTCGGCGGCGCCCTCGTGCATGCAGTGCCGGGCGTGTCCGTCGAGCAGTCCGAGTGCCACCTTGTCCAGGGCGGCCTGGATGGCGGAGATCTGGGTGAGGATGTCGATGCAGTAGCGGTCGTCCTCGACCATCCGTTCGATGCCCCGGACCTGGCCCTCGACGCGTCGAAGCCGCGCGAGCAACTGCTCCTTGCTGGCGGTGTAGCCACGGGTCGGGGTGTCGGCTGCTGACGTCATGCAACCAAGCATAGCTAACCCCCCGGGGGTATGCTACGGTCACACCACTACCCCTACGGGGTACCTGTATCACCACGGCGATTCGGCACCCACCTGCCCGCCGGATACCCCCCACGGGTATAGGCTGGCAGGGGCGGAAGGGAGAAGCGAGATGATCACCGAGAAGTACCGGGTCACGGGCATGACCTGCGGCCACTGCGTCAACGCCGTCAGCACCGAGGTCAGCGCCATCCCCGGCGTGACCGGGGTGACCGTCGACCTCGCCTCCGGCGAGGTCACCGTGCAGAGCACCGAGCCGGTCGACGTGGCCGCCGTACGCGCGGCCGTCGACGAGGCCGGCTACGAACTCGTCGACGCCTGAGCCGCTGCCGGAAACGAAGGATGCACCCGTGAACACCGCGATCAGGCTGGGCGGCTTCGTGCTCGGACTCGCGACCGTGTTCGGTGCCGCGTACGGGGTGGGACAGCTGTCCGGCCCGGTACGCGGCACCGCCGCCACCCACCAGTCCGACTCCCCGCACCAGTCCGACCCCGTCAACTCCCGGCCACCGGGCGGACTGCTCGTCTCCGACCGTGGCTACACCCTCACCCCGGCACCGGCCGCCGCCGGAGAGTTCGCCTTCCGGATCAACGGCCCGGACGGGCGGCCGGTGACCGACTACGACGTCACGCACGACCAGCGGATGCACCTGATCGTGGCCCGGCGTGACCTGTCAGGCTACCGGCACGTCCACCCCGTCATGGACCCCGACGGCACCTGGCGGACCGACAGCCCGCTGACCGCGCCCGGCAGTTGGCGGGCGTTCGCCGACTTCGTGCCCCGCGCGGCGGAGCCGTTGACCCTCGGGGTCGACCTCTCCGTGCCGGGTGACTACCGGCCCGAGCCCCTGCCGCCACCCGCACCGGCCGCGCAGGTCGACGGCTACACCGTCCGGCTCGACGGCACCCTGACCCCGGGACGGACCAGCAGCCTCGGTTTGACGGTGAGCCGCGACGGTCGCCCGGTCACCGACCTGCAGCCCTACCTCGGCGCGTACGGCCACCTGGTCGCGCTCCGCGACGGCGACCTGGCCTACCTGCACGTACACCCGGAGGGCACGCCGGGCGACGGACGGACGCCGGCCGGCCCGACGATCACGTTCTCCGTCGAGGTGCCGTCGGCCGGTTCGTACCGGCTCTACCTCGACTTCCGGCACGCCGGCACGGTCCGTACCGCCGAGTTCACCCTGACCGCCGCCGGGCCCGCCGGTCCCCCACCGACGCCGACGCCCACCACCCCGGCACCGGAGGAGACACACTCCGGTACCACCGGCACACCGGGCCACGGCCATGGCTGAACCGGCCACCGAGATCCCCGAACAGGAGGCGATGATGGCACCCGCCGCCAAGCGGCTACCCACGGCGCCGAACCGGATCGAACTCGCGATCGGCGGGATGACCTGCGCCTCGTGCGCGTCCCGGATCGAGAAGAAACTCAACCGGCTCGACGGTGTCACGGCCACGGTAAACTACGCCACCGAGAAGGCCACCGTCGACTACGACAACGGCCACACCCCCGACGACCTGATCGCCGTTGTCGAGAAGACCGGCTACACGGCCAGCCTGCCGCCACCGCCTCGACCGGCCGGCGACGCCACCCCCGAACCGGGCTCCCCGGTCGACGAGCTGCGGACCCTACGCACCCGGTTGTGGGTGTCGTTGGTGCTGACCGTACCGGTGGTGGTGCTCGCGATGGTGCCGGCCTGGCAGTTCACCTACTGGCAGTGGCTCTCGCTCACCCTCGCCGCACCGGTCGTCGCCTACGGTGGGCTGCCCTTCCACCGGGCCGCCTGGATCAACCTGCGGCACGGGGCGGCCACCATGGACACCCTGATCTCGCTCGGTACGCTCGCCGCGCTCGGCTGGTCGGTGTGGGCACTGTTCCTCGGCACCGCCGGTGTCCCCGGGATGACCCACCCGTTCAGTTTCGACATCGCCCCGACCGACGGCGCCGGCACCATCTACCTGGAGACGGCGGCCGCGGTCACCCTGTTCATCCTCGCCGGGCGCTACTTCGAGGCCCGGGCCAAGCGACGGGCCGGCGCCGCGCTGCGGGCGCTGCTCGAGCTGGGCGCCAAGGAGGTCACCGTGCTGCGCGGCGGGGTCGAGAGCCGGATTCCGGTCGACCAGCTCGCGGTCGGTGAGCGGTTTGTCGTACGGCCCGGGGAGAAGATCGCCACCGACGGCGTCGTGGCGGACGGCTCGTCCGCGGTCGACCTCAGCCTGCTCACCGGAGAGTCGGTACCGGTCGAGGTCGGCCCGGGTGACGAGGTGGTGGGCGCGACCGTCAACGCCGGAGGCCGGCTGGTCGTCCGGGCCACCCGGATCGGCGCGGACACCCAGCTCGCCCAGATGGCCACCCTGGTCGAGCAGGCCCAGTCCGGGAAGGCACCGGTGCAGCGGTTGGCGGACCGGATCTCCGCGGTCTTCGTCCCGGTCGTGATCGCCCTCGCGGTCGCCGCCCTCGGCTTCTGGCTCGGCACCGGGGCCGACGGCGCCACCGCGTTCACCGCCGCCGTGGCCGTACTCATCATCGCCTGCCCGTGCGCCCTCGGGTTGGCCACCCCGACCGCCCTGCTGGTCGGCACCGGTCGGGGCGCCCAGCTGGGCATCCTGATCAAGGGTCCCGAGATGCTCGAGTCCACCCGTCGGGTCGACACCGTGCTGCTGGACAAGACCGGCACCGTGACCAGCGGTCAGCTCTCCCTCGTCGAGGTCGTCGCGGCCGACGGCGACCACGCCGACGAGGTGCTCCGGCTGGCCGGGGCGGTCGAGGCCGCCTCGGAACACCCGGTGGCCCGGGCGGTCGCCACGGCCGCCCGGGCCACCGGCGAGCATCCCGAGGTGACCGACTTCGCCAACCGGGCCGGGCTCGGGGTGACCGGCCTGGTCGACGGGCGCGCGGTGGTGGTCGGCCGGGCCCGGCTCCTCGCCGAGCAGGGCCTCACGCTCCCGGCCGACCTGGACCGGGCCGCCGTCACGGCGGAGGCGGCGGGTCACACCGTGGTCCTGGTCGGCTGGGACGGCCGGGCCCGGGGAGCCGTCTCCGTCGCCGACACGGTCCGGCCGACCAGTCGGGAAGCGGTCGCCGGGCTGCGCCGGCTCGGCCTCCGTCCGGTGCTGCTGACCGGGGACAACCAGACGGTGGCCCGGTCGGTCGCCGGCCAGGTCGGCATCGACGAGGTGATCGCCGAGGTACTGCCGGCGGACAAGGTCGACGTGGTACGGCGTCTGCAGGCCGAGGACCGGGTGGTGGCGATGGTCGGGGACGGGGTCAACGACGCCGCCGCCCTCGCCCAGGCCGACCTCGGACTGGCCATGGGCACCGGTACGGACGTCGCCATCGAGGCCTCCGACCTGACCCTGGTACGCGGCGACCTGACCGCCGCCGTCGACGCGATCCGGCTCTCCCGGGCCACCCTGCGAATCATCAGGGGAAACCTGTTCTGGGCATTCGCCTACAACGTCGCCGCGCTGCCCCTGGCCGCCGCCGGAATGCTCAACCCGATGATCGCCGGAGCGGCGATGGCCTTCTCCTCGGTTTTTGTCGTCGGCAACTCGCTGCGGCTACGCCGCTTCACGCCGTACCCCGCCGGTCGGCGCGCCACCACGCAGAGCTGACCGGCACCGCCGGTCGGTACCGCGCGGCGGTCAGCCCAGCAGGGCCAACGCCGCGCGTACCGGCCGACGGGTCAGGGTCTGGTCGAAGGTCGCCTCGCCCCGGCAGAAGGCGGTGAACATCCGCCAGCCCGCCGGAGTGGCCAGCATCGTGTGGAAGATCCCGGGATGCCGGGAGAACGCGGTGAGGATCCGGTGTCCGGCCCGCATCGACGGGACGAGCTGGTCGTGCACCGCGCGGACGTACCCGTCGAGGTCGCCACCGGCGGCGGCGGTGCCGGCGAGCGTGCCCGAGCGGAGCGCGAAGCTGATCCCCTCCCGGGTCCACGGTTCGAGCAGCCCGGCCGCGTCCCCGGCGACCAGTACCCGGCCCCGGCGCAGCGGGGACTGCTCGGCCCGGCAGCGGGTGAGGTGCCCGGAGTCGTGCGCCGGCTCCAGACCGTCGAGGCCGAGCCGGTCGACGAAGCCACGCAGGTAGCGCCGGGTCCGCTCGCCCTCGCCCCGGCCCGCGATGACGCCGACGGTGAGCCGGTCGCCCTTGGGGAAGACCCAGGCGTACGAGCCGGGCAGCGGCCCCCAGTCCAGCAGCAGCCGTCCCCGCCACTGTCGGCGGACCGGCTCGGGAACCGGGATCTCCAACTCCAGCCCCAGGTCGACCTGGCGGTACTCCACCCCGACGTGCCGCGCCGTGACGCCGGCCGAGCCGTCCGCGCCGACCGCCACCCCGGCCCGCAACTCCGAGCCGTCGGCGAGCCGGACCCGTACGTGGTCGGGCTCCTGGTCGAGCCCCCGGACCGCGACCCGTTGCCGGATCTCCGCGCCCGCCTCGACCGCCGCGACCCGCAGCCGGTCGTCGAACTCCTCCCGGCGCACCATGGTGAGCAACTGCTCCGGGTGGCGGCGGGTGAATCCGCGTCGCCCGTCGGCGGTGAAGGTGACCTGGTCGACCCGGTCGTCCGCCGGTACGTCGATCCGGGCCGCGGCCGCCGCCAACGAGGTGCCGATCAGCCCACCACCGCAGGTCTTGTAGCGGGGGTGCTCGGCCTTCTCCAGTACGACCGTCCGCGCCCCGGCCCGGGCAGCGGCGTACCCGGCGGAAAGTCCCGCCGGCCCGGCGCCGATCACGGCCACGTCCCACATCACGGGTAGCAGCGTAGGGGACGCCGGCGGCGGCACCGGTCAGGGGCGCGGCCAGCCGGCCCCGGTCGTCGCCGGGCCCGCGCCGGTCGGCGGGTCGGGGATCCGGTGGAATCTTCCGCGTCACGGCGGGTAATCGCGGCCTCGCGAACTGCCCGACGCATCGTGCACGGGCGAGGAGGTCATCATGCGACAGCTGAATCTCACCGACCTCGAACAGCGGGTGTACGTCGCGGTCACCGCGCTGGAAGCCCGGGGCCAGGTGCCGTTTCCCGAGGCCATCGCCGCGGAGGTCGGCCTGCCGGAGGAGCAGTTGGCGACGCCGCTGCACGTACTCGGCGAGAAGAACCTGCTGCACCGCGAGGACTCACCGCTGGAGGGCCTGGACTTCGGTCCACGCTGGTGCTCCCAGCAGCTCGCCTGACCATGGGCGACGTGCCGGACCGGGACCGGTCCCCACCGGGCTCCGGGGGGCTCCCGGGCAGCCGGGCCGGCGACCGCCAGCGCCGCCAGGTCCTCACGATCGGACTGGTCGCCGCGTTCATGACGCTGCTCGACGTGAGCATCGTGAACGTCGCGATCCCGTCGATCCAGCGGGCCATCCGGGCGGACTCCAGCGACCTGCAGTGGATTCTCTCCGGGTACGCGCTGACCTTCGGGCTGATGCTGGTGCCGGCCGGACGGTTCGGTGACGCCCGGGGCCGCCGTACGGTGTTCATCATCGGTCTCGCGCTCTTCACCGCCGCCAGCGCGGCGGCCGGCCTGGCCGGGTCACCGGCCTGGCTGATCGGCGCCCGGCTGCTCCAGGGTGCGGCGGCCGGCCTGGTCAACCCACAGGTGGTCGGACTGATCCAACAGCTGTACCAGGGGGCGGACCGGGGGCGTCCGTTCGGGTTGCTCGGCGCGACCATCGGCATCTCGACGGCGGTCGGTCCGCTGCTCGGCGGCGCCCTGATCGAACTCGGCGGCCCGCACGAGGGCTGGCGGTGGGTGTTCTTCGTCAACATCCCGGTCGGCATCGTGACGATCGTCTTCGGCTGGCGTCTGCTTCCGACCGGGACCGCCGGTGGACGGGCCCGACGACGGCAGAACCTCGACCCGTTCGGCGTGCTGCTGCTGGGAGTCGGGGTGGTGCTGCTGCTCCTGCCGCTGGTCCAGGAGCGACAGTGGCAGGGCCCGCTCAAGTGGCTGCTGGTTCCCGCCGGTCTCGCGGTACTGGGCGGCTTCGTCGGCTGGGAACTCCGGTACCGCCGCCGCGCCGAGCCGCTGTTCGACCTGGCGCTGTTCCGGCTCAGGTCGTACACCCTGGGTGTCCTGATCGGGCTGCTCTACTTCGCCGGCTTCGTCGCGGTCTTCTTCCTGTTCACGCTCTACCTGCAGATCGGGCTCCGATACACCGCGCTGGAGGCAGGACTGGCCGTCACCCCGTTCGCCGCCGGTTCGGCGGTCACCGCGGCCCTCGGTGGCCGGGTCGTCAACCGTTTCGGCCGACCCCTGGTGGCGATCGGACTGGCCACGGTCGTGGTGAGCCTCGGCGGGGTGGTGGCCGCGCTGCACGTCGTGCCCGGTCGTGGGGCCCCGCTGGCCACCGCCGTACCGCTGCTGCTCGCCGGCCTGGGTAGCGGCCTGGTCATCACCCCCAACCAGACGCTCACCCTCTCCGAGGTGCCGGTCGCCCAGGCCGGCAGCGCGGCCGGCATGTTGCAGACCGGCCAGCGGATCGGGGCCGCCGCCGGCATCGCCGGGGTCGGCGCGATCTTCTTCAGCGTCCTGGCCGCCACGCACGGCGGCTGGTCCCGGGCGTTCCGGGACGCGCTCCTGGTCACCATCGGCTTCGTCGCGGTCGCCCTGGTCGCCGCGATCGTGGACAGTCGGACCGAACGGCTCGGCGCGTCGGGCGGCGGTTCGGGTGCGGGAGCGCCGCCCGACCGATCCGGCAACCAGATGTGACCTGGATCACAAAATATTCTGGTCGTCAGGGGTTCGACTCGGCCGACAACGTGTATGCCACTGCGGACCTGCCGCCGCGCCACCGGGAGGAACACATGTCCCGTCAACAGTTCGGTTTTGTCGCCGGTTTCCTCATCGCGGCGGTGTGGGCCGTCGCCGGTTTCGGTGCGGCGGCCGGCGCACTGCTCGCCGGGCTGGTCGGCTGGCTCGTCGTACGGGTGATCGACGGTGACATCACGGTCGGTGGCCTGGCCGACCGGGCGTCCGCGTCCCGTCGGCAGTAGCCGTACGGGCCGGCACGGCCAGCGCCGGACCGCTGGCAGTAGCCGTACGGGCCGGCACGGGACCACCGGCGCCGGGGCGGAGTCACCGCCGCCGGCAGGAATTGGGGGCAGGAGATGGCCGACACGAACACCGCCACCAGGAACGACCACCGGGAGAAGACGTCGTCCGACAGGTTCTCCCTGCCGGGAGGCGAACCGGCCCGGGCCCAGATCACCACCGACCGGGGCCGGACCAGGATCGCGGAGGGCGTGGTCGCCAAGATCGCCGGCTTCGCGGCCCGGGAGATCCCGGGCGTGCACTCGATGGGTTCCGGGATGGCCCGGCGGGTAGGACAGTTGCGCAACCTCGTCCCCGGCGGCGCCGAGACGGTCCGGCAGGGCGTCTCGGTCGAGGTCGGCGAACGGGAGGCGGCCATCGACCTCGACGTCGTCACGTGGTACGGCCAGAGCATCGTCGACGTCTCCGACGCGATACGCCGCAACGTCGTGGAGCGGGTGCAGAGCATGACCGGCCTGGAGGTCGTCGAGGTGAACATCAACGTCGACGACGTGTACGTCGAGGGTGACCAGGACGGCGACGACGGCGCGCCGCGGGCGCACTGACGGACCGGCGGTGATGGGCGATGGCAACAGGTACGACAGTCGCGGCCGGGACACCGACCAACGGGGAGGGCGCCGGACCGGATCCGGCGACGGTCGCGGAACAGGTCCGGACGGCGGTGCTCGGGGTGGCCGGGGTGGCCGGGCTGCACCCGGGCACCGGAGGTGTGGAGGTGGCGACCCAGTTCGCCGGTGGGAAGATCAGCGGGATCCGGCTCGGTGACCCGGTCGAGGTGCACGTCAGGATCGACCCGGTGCCGATCGGGCCGCTCGCCGAGCAGGTCCGGGACGCGGTGCGGACCGTACTCGCCACGTTCGGCCAACACCCCTCGGTCGACGTCGTCGTGGAGGACATCGGTCTGGTCGTCCCGTCCACCGACGACGGACGGAGCTGACCGTGCGTCTGGTCAACCGGGTCGCCGCACTGCTGCTCACGCTGGGCCTGCTGCTCGGCGGCCTGCTGCTGGTGGCCGAGGTGGTCACGGTCGCGCTGAACCGCCCGGGGCTGGTCGCCGACCACGACGGGTGGTACCGGACCCTCACCAGCACCCGACTACGGGATCCCTGGGTCCGGACCGGGATCATCGCGGCCGGGGTACTCGGCCTGCTGGTCCTCTTCGGGCAGCTGGTGCGCTGGAAGCCCGACCGGCTGCCAGCCCGGCTCGCCGACGGCTGGCACCTGCAGCGCCGCTCGGTCGAACAGCACCTGGCCGGTACGGCGGACGGGGTGGCCGGGGTCGCCTCCGCCGCCGTGGTGGTCCGCCGGCACGGAGCCGGCTGGCGGACCCGGGTCCGGGCGGTCGGCGAGGCGTCGCTCGCCCCGGCGGTGGAGACGGCGGTCCGGCGGGAACTGGAACGCCTCGGCGCCTCGGCGGACGACCCGGTCGGGGTGGACATGGTCAGGCCCGGACCGGCCCGACGGACCGGGATCAGGCTCCGACGGTGATCGGGGAACTCGGGGTGACACCATGACGAACAGTCGGCTGCGGGTGCTCTGGACCGTGGTCGGTCTGGTGCTGACCGCGATCGGGGTGGTCGGCCTGATCGCCAGCCTCGGTCACCTGGCCGGCGTCGACGAGGACGCGCCACTGCTCTGGTCCGGCCTGCTCGACCTCTGGCGGGACATCGACCCGTGGGGGCTGGTCATCCTCGGCGTACTCGGGGCGTTCTTCGCCTGGCTCGGCTTCCACCTGCTCGGCCGGCAACTCCGGCCACAGCGTTATCCCGTGATGGGCGACCTCGACCTGCGGACGACAACCGGACCGACGGCCGCCGAGACCGACCTGCCCCCCGGCGTCACCCGGGTACGCGGTGCCCGGCTGGTCCGGGGCCTCGAACGGGATCTGGCCCGGGACCCACAGGTCCGCAAGGCGTCCGTCACCCTGGCCGGTACGACACCGCGGCCGGAGCTCTGGATCGACCTGCGACTCAGTTCCCGGGCCGGTCTGGCCGCCGTCCGGGAGCACGTCACCGCCGCCGTCGGACGGTTCCGGGACACCTCCGGGCTGGAGCCCAGCCGGCTGGAGGTCACCGCGCGGATCGACCGCACCGGGCCGGCCCGGGTCCGCTGACTCAGACCCGGAGCCGACGGGCCACGACGACGTCAGACAGGCTCGACCGGGTGCGTGGTCGCGAACGCCGCACCCTCACGAAACGCCGCACCGTCGCGAGCCGACCGGTGTGGTCAGCCGGTCCGCGGAGGCGGCTTACCAGATCGGGCGCAGCGGTGGCGGGGAGTCGCCGGCCAGGTGTCGGATCAGTCGGGCCAGATCGGCCCGCAGGGCGACCAGGTCGCCGGAACCGGCCCCGGAGGCGAGTTCGGCCTCCAGGTCCCGCAGCACCCCACCGGCGACGGCCAGGTGTGCGGTCGCCTGGTCGGTGAGGACGACCAGCCGGCGCCGCCCGCCGTCGGGATGGGCCTCACGCCGCAGGTAGCCGCGCCGCTCCAGGTCGTCGACGAGCTGTCCGGCGGCCTGTTTGGTGACGCCGAGTCGCTCGGCCAACTCGGTGGCGGTCGCTCCGGGGCCCTGCAATACCTGGAACACCATCCCGTGCACCGGACGCAGGTCCGGATAGCCGGCGGCGGCCACTCGGCGGACGAACTCCGCGAGCACGAGCTGGAAGCCCATGCCGAGCAGGAAGGTGAGGTCGGTGCGGGCCAGCGGATCCTCTGTGGTCACGCCTCATCTTGACACGCCCTGAGTCAAGCTGCTTGACTCGCAACACAAGTAAAGCACTTTTACTCAGGAGGCAACATGATCGTGGTGACCGAAACCGACGAACGCACCATCCGGTCAGACAGTGGCGCCGCGTTCGGGCTGGCCGCACCGAGCCAGGGCGGTCGGGAACTCGCCACCTGGCGAGTCCGGATGAATCCCGACACGGCCGGACCGCTCCACGCCATCGACCGGGAGCAGGTGTGGATGCCACTGACCGGATCGTTCGCCATCACCGTCGACGGCGCGACGCGGACAGTGGGCGCCGGCCAGGCCGCGATCCTTCCGGCCGACGTGGTCCGGCAGATCCGGTCCGGCGCCGAGCACGCCGAGGCACTCGTCTGCATGCCGGCCGGCGGCACCGCCACCGTGCCGGGAGAACCGGAGCGACGCGAGCTGCCCTGGGCCCGCTGACCCCAGCGTCCGCCCACACCCGGCGCGCCGCTCGTCCACAACCCGCCGTCGCGACCGACTGACCGGGGTGGCGTCAGATCCAGCCGTACCGGCGGGCGATGCCCGCCGGTACGAAGCCGGTGCCGCCGCCGTACCGTCGCCGTAGGTAGCTGACCTGGACGACGGTTTCCCGGTCGGGCGGGGCCAGCACCGGACCGGCCGCCGTTGTCGTCTGACTCATGGACTCGATTGTTTGCTCCGGCGGGGACCGTCGGCAGTGCGCCCACTCACCGGTTCTGATGCGTTCCACCCGGCCGCCGCCATGACGTTTCTCATGTCAGGCCGGACATGGCGCCGCGGTAACTCAACGGGCGGGCGCGGACGCGACCGGATGGGCCTGCCGACCCGCCACCATCCGGCTGAGCAGTTCCGGCTCGCCGGGACGGGCGAACCACCAGCCCTGGGCATGGTCACAGCCCATCGACCGCAGCAGCTGGGCCTGCTCCCGGGTCTCCACCCCCTCGGCGGTGACGGTCAGGTTGAGACCGTGGGCCAGCCCGACCACGCTCGCCACGATCTGCCGGTCCGCCGGGGTGCCGGACAGTTCCGGGGTGAGCCCCTCGA
This sequence comes from Plantactinospora sp. B24E8, assembly GCF_039871735.1. Lineage (NCBI taxonomy): Bacteria > Bacillati > Actinomycetota > Actinomycetes > Micromonosporales > Micromonosporaceae > Plantactinospora > Plantactinospora sp. B24E8. The sequence continues at coordinate 34,269 of NZ_JBDPMH010000042.1, read as the reverse complement.
CAAACGCCCCGGCGATCTTCAGTTCGCGGACCGGTAGCCGGCGGAGATAGGCCAGATTGGAGTAGCCGGTGCCGAAGTCGTCGACCGCCACCCGTACCCCGTGCCGGGCCAGCACCTCGAGCGCGTCGGCGGGCCCCTGGGCGGGACCGAGCAGCGCGCTCTCGGTCAGTTCGAGCTGCAGCTGACCAGCCGGCAGGCCGACCTCGTCGAGGGTCGCCAGCAGCTCGTCCGCCAGACCGACGTCGTGCAGCTGCCGGGCGGAGAGGTTGATGCTGACAAACGGCGCCCGGTCGCCGAACTCCCGGTACCAGGACGCCGCCTGCCGGCAACCGCGGGTCAGCACCCATTTGCCGAGCTGTCCGATCAGCCCCAGTTCCTCGGCGAGTTCGATGAAGATCTCCGGAGCCACCGGGCCGTACTCCGGATGGGTCCAGCGCAGCAGCGCCTCGGCACCGACCGGTACGCCGTCGCGGAGCCGGACGATCGGCTGGTAGCGGATCACGAAATCGTCCTGGTGCAACGCCACCCGCAACCCGGAACCGAGCGTCGAGCGCAGCGCCTGGGCGTCGTGCCGGCCGGCGTCGTAGACCTCGTACCGGTCACCACCGGCCGCCTTCGCCCAGTACAACGCGACGTCGGCGGCGCGCAGCAGGTCCGCCGGCTGGTGGTGCGGGATGCGGTCGTCGGTCACCCCGACGCTGGCCGACACCGAGAGCTGGTGCCCCGCGGCCGGGATCGGGCGTCGAACGATGTCCACCAGCCGCTCCGCGACCCGGACGAGTTGGTCGAGGTCCGCACCGTCGCCCGCGACGATGACGAACTCGTCGCCGCCGAGCCGACCGGCCAACCAGCCCGGCCGGGCGGCGCAGGTCGCCAGCCGGTCCGCCACCGCCCGGAGTACGTCGTCCCCGGCCGCGTGCCCGAACGAGTCGTTGACGGTCTTGAAGCCGTCCAGGTCCAGGTAGCAGATCCCGACCTGGCCGGTGCCGGTACGCCGGCCCAGCAGCTCGTGCAGGTGTCGCAGCACCAGCGTACGGTTCGGCAGGTTGGTCAACGGATCGTGCAGGGCCTGGTGCGACAACGCCGACTGCAGGTGGTGCCGTTCGGTGTCGTCCTGCGCCGTGACGACGAGGTACTCGCCCCCGTCGTCGAGGACCGGTGCCAGCGAGAGGCGGAGCCACACCGTACCGCCGTCCGCCCGGCCGAAGGCCGCCTCCAGTTCGGCATGCGTCCGCTCGCCGGAGGTCAGTTCGCGGATCGCCTGCCCGACGGCGACCCGGTGCTCCCGACGGGCCAGGCCGGTCAGCCGTCGCCGCTGGAGGTCGACGACCGGGCAGGCGAGCATCCTGGCGAGGGCGGGGTTCGCCTGCACGATCCGGTCCTCGAGATCGATGACGCAGATGCCGCTGGCGGAGGAGACGAAGAGCGCCTCGAAGCGCGCCTCGCTGGCCACCCGGGCCCGTTCGGCGGACCGGCGGGCGGTCAACACCGCCCGGATGATCGATTCGAGTTCCCCCTGGGTCCGCTCCCGCAGCCCCCGGGCGTAGCCGGCGGCGAGCGCGCCGAGCAGCGCCGCCCGGGGGCTGGGATCGGCCACCTCGGCCGCACCTGGCCCGGGGTCAGGACGGTGCGCCACGGCGGCACCGGGCGGCAGGGCGGAGTCGGACGGGACGGCGGCATGGGACGCGACGGCGGGACCGGCCGCGACGGCGGAACCGGACGGCGGATCGGCGACGGGCGGCACGACGGCGTGCTCCCCCGGCGGAACGGGCAGGAGGTCGACCAGAGTGGCCAGGGTGACCGAGACCGCGGCCACGTGGGTGAACCCCTCGGCGACCAACGCCATCCCGATCTCCCGGGCCACGACGGTGCCGTCCTCCGGCCCGGTCAGCCGCTCCGCGTACCCGCGCAGCCTCTCCCGCAGGTCGTCGGGGCGTACCGGCACGTAACTGACCCGTGTCAACGACCGGGCCCAGTGTCGGGCGAACTCGTCGAGCGCCGCGGAGGTCGGATCGGGCTCGTCGGCCGAGGCCGGCCCGGCATCGCCGTCCGTCACAGTTTGCGGCCCACCCCGGCGTAGATGAGAGCGCCGGCGAACCGGTCGTCGACCTCCAGGGTCGGGTCGGGACGCCAGTCCGGCAGGTTCACCAGTCCCGGCTCGACCAGTTCGAAGCCGGCGAAGAACCGTTCGGTCTCCGCCCGGTCACGCGCGGTCAACGGCGTCGGTGTACGTCGGTAGAGTTCCCTGATCCGCTCGTCGGACTCCTCGCTCGCCCCGTGCGCGCCCTGGCTCAGCACCAGATAGCTGCCGGCCGGCACCCCCTCGGCGAGGCGGGCGATCGCCGAGTGTGGGTCGGCGGAGTCGGGGATGAAGTGCAGCAACGCGACCAGCAACAGGGCGACCGGCCGGTCCAGGTCGAGCAGCGCCTGGTCGCGGATCTGGTCGAGGATCTCCCCGGGGCGCCGCAGGTCCGCCTGCAGCACCGCGGTCCGGTCGTCACCGGCCAGGATCGCCCGACTGTGCGCCACCGCCACCGGATCGATGTCCACGTAGACCACCCGGGCGTCCGGGTTGCTCCGGCGGGCCACCTCGTGCACGTTGTTCGCGGTCGGGATCCCGGAACCGATGTCGAGGAACTGGTCGATCCCCCGCTCGGTGAGGAACCGGACCGCCCGGGACAGGAAGGCCCGGTTCGCACGGGCGTACCGGACGGCGTCGGGCCAGGCCGACTCGGTCTGTCGGGCGATCTCCCGGTCGACCTCGAAGTTGTGAGATCCACCGAGCCAGACGTCGTATATCCGGGACGCGCTGGGCCGATCGATGTCGATGTCGTCAGGCGCCCAATCCGGTCTTGCCACGGCCTCACCCCACCAGCTCGACACTCGGCTCCGGGAACTGCCACGGCACGCCGCACCGGCGGAGTCCGGGTCGGCACCGGGATTCCCGAGCCGACAGCGTACCGCCGTCGATACGTCTTACATCGAGACACGCCACCATGGGTTCGCCAGGTGGCCACCCTGGCGCGCCGACCGACGTACGCGATCTTGACCGCGACCCGTCGTATGGTCTTCGGATGGAAAAGCCCACCGTGGGGAAGGTCGAGGGCCCACCCCCGACCGACCTTGTCATTGAGGACATCACCGTCGGCACCGGCCAGGAGGTCGAGCCGGGCCGATGGGCCGAGGTGCACTACGTCGGCGTCTCGTTCGACACCGGCGACGAGTTCGACTCGTCGTGGAGCCGGGGCAAGCCGTTCGGCTTCCAGGCCGGCCGTGGCCGGGTCATCGAGGGCTGGGACCGGGGCGTGCTCGGCATGCGCGTCGGCGGCCGGCGCAGGCTGGTCGTCCCGCCACATCTCGGATACGGCAACCAGGGTGTGGCAGGCGTGATCAAGCCGGGCGCCACGCTCGTTTTTGTGGTCGACCTCGTCGGCATCAAGTAGGTCACCCGACGGCGGGGTCGGGGTGTCCGCACGACGCTCCGGACCCCGCCGTTCCCCCCCTCCGGGTAACCGACGCCGCTCGCCCGCCGTCCCCCGCGGTTCGGCCGGTCGGCCACCCGGTCGGCCACGCCGCTCAGGTGTTCGGGCCGTCCGGCCGGGCGGTCGGCGGGAAGGGCAGTACGGCGACCGCGACGTTGTCGTGCCCACCCGACTCGACGGCGAACCGGGTCAGGTCGCGGGCGACCGCGATGGGTGCGCCGCCGCCCGGGCCGGGAACCCGTACCGCCAGCGCCTTCGGATCGCTCAGGTAGTGCGAGAGGCCGTCGGAACAGAGCACCAGCCGACCCTGCCGGCTGGGCTGGAACGTCACCACCTGCGGATCGGCGTCCCTCGAGTCCGCGCCCAGCCACCGGATGAGGGCCCGGGAGGTGGGGTCCTGTTCCGCGCCGGGCGGCACCGGACGACCGGCCTGGATCTGCGCGACCACCGAGTCGTCGATCGTCAGGCAGACCGCGTCCTCGACCGCCCCGTCCGGGCCGAGCCAGTAGGCGCGGCTGTCCCCGATCCAGCCGACCGTCACGGAATCGACGGTGACCACGGCGGCGACGTAGGTGCAGCTCGGCGGCACCTGCCCGTCGTCGACGGCCGCGGTGGCCCGGGCCGCCGCGGCCGCCGCCCGACCACCGGCGACCATGGTCTCGGCGGCACCAAGTCCACCCGCCAACGCCGACAGCATCGCCGTCAGGCCGCCCTCCGCCGCCGCGTGCGCGGCGATGTCGGCCCGCAGCGACGTCGACACTCCGTCGCAGACGACCGCGACGGTCGCCGACCCGAGTCGCCCGACCGCGATCGCGTCCTCGTTGCGACGCCGCCGGGCCCGGTCGGTGACCGCCGCCACCGTGCCGAGGTCCAGGTCCGACCGGTCCCGGCCGACGTTCCACCGGTGTCCACAGCGCGGACAGACTCCGGGGTTGCCCGACGGCACGGCACCGCAGCCCGGACAGGGCTGGCCGGCCGCCCTCGAGGAGAGCCAGGGCGTGGCCGGACCGACCGGCGCGGGATAACCGGACGACGGGGGATGACCGACGGACGCGGGCGCGGCGGGATAGCCCGCGGCAGGTCGGACCGGGGTGGCGGAGGTGACGGGGGTGGACCGGCCGACCGGGCGGGAAGGCCCGGCGAGCGCGTCGAGGCCGCCCGGCACGACCGGATCCGGCACTGCCCCGAGGGCTCGGGACGGTCCGGCGAGCGCCTCGAGGTCGCCTGGTACGACCGGATCCGGCAGTGCCCCGGAACCGCCCTGGCCGGTGGGAACGCCTGCCGCGACACCGGCCGCCGCCGGAACCGGACCGGACGGGCCACCCGGGCCGGCGGGCCCCGCTTGCCGCTCCGCCTGTGGCCAACGGGCGGTGACCGGGGCGGACGGCCGACTCCAGCCCGTCGTCTGGTCCGCCGACCCGGCCCGGCCGACCGGCCCGGAAGATCCGAACGAGCCCGATCCCGTACCGGCGGTGGTGGGCGTCCCCGCTCCGCCGTCACCGGCCGGAACCCCCGACCAGGCCGTCGCCGCGGTACCGACCTCCGTCACCGGTACCCGGTCCAGTTCCCGGCCACACTCCTCGCAGAACCGGTGCTCCGGCGCGTCCGGGGGCCCGTGCTCCGGACAGGGCTTCGGCACACTGCCGGCGGTACCGGCACCAGGGGCTGTCATACCAACGTCCTCGGTCGGACCGCGTTCGCGTGGTCCACCAGCGCGATGCGGAGCTGTGGTTCGCGGGCCAGTTGCGCCAACGTCCGGTACGCCCGCTCCAGACCGAAGCGGAGGCCCCGCTCGGTGAGTTCGTGACCGAGGATCCGCGTACCGGACGCCGGTGCCGACCGGTTCCTGAGCCAGGCGAGCGCGACCTCCAGCACCTCGATGGTGAGTCGGGTCTGCCGCTCGACATCGAGTTCGAGTCGTTCCAGCCGCGCGGACGCCCGGAGCAGGTCGTCCGGTCCGGTCGCCCCGGCGAGGCCGGGCAGGCTGGCCCGTACCGCCGCCACCTGTGCGGCGATGTGCTGGCTCGAACTGTCGGGCACCTGGTCGAGCACGGCCAGCGCGCCGGCCCGGTCACCGGTCAGGAACCGGATCCGGGCCAGCCCGAACGCGGCGCTCAGGTAGCCGCGGTCGACCCGCCACACCCGGTCGTACAGCCTGGCGGCCAGCGCCCGGTCTCCGCTGCACTCCGCGCTCGCCGCCAGTGCCAGTCGGGCCGCCGGCTCGCCGGGCAGGACGTCGTACACGGCGTCGAACGCCACCCGCGCCTCGGCCGGCCGGTGTGCGGTGAGGGCCAACAGACCCCGGTACCAGTCGACCCGCCAGTCGTACGGGTCCGCCGCGCCGAGCCGGTCCAGGTCGGCGGCGGCCCCGGCCAGGTCGCCGCGCTCGATCCGGGCCCGGGCCAACCGCAACGCCACCTCGACGCTACGGACCGGGGCGTTGTTCAGGTGGTGGACCAGCTCCCCCGGGTCGGTGGTGCCGAGCGAGGCGAGGAATCCCGCCCCGGGGTCGAGCACGTCCACCTGGGGCACCGGAAGCGCGGCGGCCACCGCGGGTGGGGCGGGTGCGATGGCACCGGACGGGATCCCGCCGCCGGCTCCCCCGGACCGGCCGGCCGGCCCCATCGTCACCTCGCCGGCGTCGGTGCCGAAGGCCCGCCGCTCCGGGGTGAACTGCCGGGACACCACCGGCCGGGGCAGCCCGTCGGCGGCCGAGAGCACCTCCCGCAGGACGCCGAGCAGTTGTTCGCTCATCTCGCCGGCGCTGGAGAACCGCCGTTCCGGATCCGAATGGGTGGCCCGGCGCAGCAGGCGGTGGTACGACATCTCGGCGGCGAACAGCGGCGCCTCGGCCGGGTCCGGTAGACGGTTGGCGTAGGCGCTGGAGAAGCCGCGGAAGTCCAGGCTCAACACGGCGAGGGCCCGGCCGACGGTGTAGATGTCCGAGGCCACCGACGGGCCGACGGTGCCGACCTCCGGTGCCTGGTAGCCGGGAGTGCCGAAGATCGCGCTGGTGAGGTCGTCGACGTGTCGGACGGCACCGAGGTCGATCAGCTTCAGCTGTTCCTCGGCGTGGATGACGTTGTCGGGTTTGAAGTCGCAGAACAACAGGTTCCGGTCGTGCAGGTAGTCCAACGCGGGCAGGATCTCGATGCCGTAGGCGAGCACCTCCGGCAGGGGCAGCGTCCGCTCGCCCCGGTCGCGTCGACGGGCGAGCAGCATGTCGCGCAGCGAGTGGCCGCCGACGTACTCCATCACGATGTAGCCGACCGGGGTGCCGGTACGCGGGTCGGGGTGCTCGACGAAGTCGTGGATCTTGACGATGTTGGGGTGGTCGAGCTCGACCAGGAACCTACGTTCCGCGACCGCCGAGGCCATCGCGTCGGCGTCGGAGGTGTTGATCAGTCCCTTGAGGACCACCCAACGGTCGCTGACCGTGTCGCTGACGTTCCGGTCCCGGGCCAGATAGATCCAGCCCAGCCCGCCGTACGCGAGGGCGCCGAGGATCTCGTAGCGACCGTTGATCACGTCGCCCGGGCCGAGCCTGGGCAGGAACGAGAACGCGGTGCCGCAGTGCGGGCAGAAGCCCTCGGCCCGGCCCGGCCGGCCGTCCCGGCCCCGGCCCACCGGCTTCTCGCAGCGGGCGCAGAACCGTCGCGCCTCGGCGACCTGCGGGTCGGCCATCACCGCGGTGGCCGGATCACGCAACGGGACCCGGGCGATGTCCACCAGTCCGGCCCCGAGTCCGCCCCGGGCGGCACTCCGCGACCGGCTGGAGCCGCGCGGTCCGGAACCCACCGTGCCCCGGCTGGGCATCGTCCCGAGGCCGCTCGGCACACTGCCGGAGACGCTCGGCGTCCGCCCACCGACACTGGCTGCCGCACCCGGACCGGTGTTGCCGGACCCGCCCGCCGCCCCGGCGCCGGAGACCGGGGCCGCGCCGTGCGACGACGGCGGACCCGGGACCGGCGCATGGGACGGCGGACCCGGAACCGGGGCCGGGCCGGGCGGTCTGCCGGCACCGGCGGTCGGGACCGCGGCGCGGCCGGTACTGCGACCGGTGACCCCGGACGGGCGGGCCGACGTCGGCCCGGTGGTCGGCGCCCGGTCGCCACAGCGGTCACAGTGACCGTCCGGACGGTACGAACCCGGGCAACCGGGCCGCAGACAACGGACGCTCATAGGTACGGCTCCCTTCGGCCCGGCGCGGGACGCCCGCTCAGGCTGCTCCGACAGCACCGGGGACGCGCGACGGTGCCGGACGACGGCCCGCCGGCCGGCACCACCCTGGACCGGACTCTCTCGCGCACGGTCAGTCCCGGTACCGGGCGGTGGGTGGCGACGGCGCCGGCCCCAGCGACCGAAGCCAGCGGTTGTAGAGCTGGGTCCAGGTGCCGTTGGCCCGGATCTTCGCCAGTACGCCGTTCACGAACCGGACCAGTTCGGGAGAGTCCTTGGAGATCGCCACCCCGTACGGCTCGTCACTGAACCTCGGCCCGACGACCTCGGTGTTCGGATCCTGGGCGGCGAGCCCGGCCAGGATGCTGTCGTCGGTCGACACCGCCACCACCTGGTTCTGCTGCAGCAGGACCAGACAGTCCGTCCAGTTGACCACCGAGACCGGTACGGTCCCCTGTTCCGCGATGTTACGGATCGAGGTGCTGCCGGCCGCCGCGCAGACCTTCTTGTCGCGCAGGTCCCTGATCGACCGGATCCCCGAACCCCGGTGCACCAGGATCCGCTGGCCGGCGGTGAAGTACTCGGTGGAGAAGGAGACCTGCTGCCAACGTTCGCAGTTCATCGTCATGGTCCGGACGACCAGATCGACGCTGCGGTCCTGGATCACCTTGATCCGGTCGGCGGAACTGATGGCCCGGAACTGGATCTTGCCGGGATCACCGAAGAGCGCCCGGGCGACCTCCCTGGCGATGTCGATGTCGAAGCCGGTCAACTGTCCGGTGAGCGGGTCCCGGAAGCCGAACTGGTAACTGTTCTGGTCGACACCGACGATCAGCCGCTTGCGCTTCACGATCTCGGCCATCGCCGAACCGGACGGCATCTGCTGCGGAGCCGGCAACGCCCCGGTGGGGCGCAGGCTGAGCCGGGGGTTGCACGATCCGGACGAACCCGCCGGTCCACTCGGGATCACCGCCGGATCCTGCATGCCGACCGGTCGGGGCGGATCTGTCGGCACCCGGTTGTCGGGCAGCGCCTGGTTGTCGACACCACAGCCGGCGGTGACCAGCAGGACAAGGACGCCGGCGAGCAGCCGGCCGGCGCGCAGCCGGACTCTCATCGATACTCCGCTATCCGACGCTGAACTCCGAACACGGCCCCGATCAACATGAGCAGGGTCAGCCCGACCATGCCGACGTCGGCGCCGGTCAAGGCCCGGCCGGCGCTGGCCGCCTCACGCTCGAACCGCTCCCCGTTGTGGGTGATGGCCTGGGCGAGGACCTCGTCGAGCTCGGTGAAGATCGCCGCCGTGGTCCACCCCTCGCTACCCACGGTCGTCTGCACCGCCTTCTCGTAGTCGCCGGCGTCGTCGTGCTGGCGCACCTGGCGGTGCGTGATGGTCCACGCCTGGGCCTTCAGGACCGCCGTGCCCACCGCCTCGCGGGTGGTCTGGTCCGACGCCGCCGCCTGCGCCCGGCCGAGCAGACCGCCGGTGCCGTCCGGGCCCACCAGCCGGGCCATGACCACGCCGAAGTCCTCCTCGAACGCGGCGCCGTTGCCCCGGGCGACCAGGGTCAGCGCCTCGTCGGCCCGGGCCTGCAGACCGGCGATCCGGGCCTCGGCGAGCAGGTTCATCTGCGCGGACCCGTCGTCGCGGCTCGCCCGCAGGTAACTGCCGGCCGCGACCGCCGACACGGCGAGCCAGCCCACCAGCAGCACCAGAGCACCGGTGCTGACCACCAGTCCGACGTTGAGCAACCGGTTGGTCCGCCGCGTCAGGTAGAGCTGGGCCAGCACAAGACCGCCCAGGGTGGCCAGCCCGAGCAGGGTCGCGATCCACGGGAAGCCGGCGGCCCGGTCCCGGGCCGCGTCCAGTTCGTCGGAGGCCGCGCCGTACAGCTCCTGCGCCGCCGGCAGCAACTCGCCGCGCATCAGACCGGAGGCCTGCTGCAGGTAGGCGACGCCGAGCGGCAGGCCCTGCCGGTTGTAGCTCCGGGCGGTCTCCACCAGACCGCTGTAGACCGGGAGTCGGGCGGTGATCCGGGCGATCGCCGAGACACTCCGCCCGTCGGTGGCGGCCGAGACCACGGTCAGCGCGGCGGCGGCGTCCGCCAGGTCCCGCTGGTACCGGTCGCGCAGGACCGGCGGTTCGAGGCCGTTGGAGAGGAACGCGCTCGCCGCGGTCGCGTCCGCGTCGGAGAGGGCCCGGTAGAGGTTCTGCGCGGCGACGAGCAACTCACCGCTGCGGGCGGTGACACCACGGACCAGATCGGCCCGCTGCCGGACGCCGACCAGGGCGGCCATGCCGGTGAGCAGGCCCAGCACCAGCACGGCGGCCAGGATCGCGGTGAGCCGGCCGGGGGTCTGCCGCAGCGGGGCGGTGATCCTCTGCAGCGCGCCGGGCGGTTTCGGTGCGGACGGGGTGGGCTGTGCCGGCACCGGCGGCTGCGGCGGCGCGGCCGTCCGGCCGCGGGGAACAGCGACCGCCGGCCCGTGTGAACCCACCCGTAACCTCCCCATCCCGACCACGGAACCCCGCGACTCCAGCCGTACGCGGATGGTCGGGTCATGATGACCGGGTTCAAGGTAACCAATCAGCTCAACCGGTGGGGGGCGGGGTGGCGGCCCCCGGCTGACCTGGACCGGCCAGGGTGGACGGCGCCGGCGGAAAGCGCGGAGCGGGTCGCGCGCCCGGTCATCCGGGACGGCGACCGTTGACCGGTCCGGCCGGGTCGCCGGTGCCGGGCCGGGGCGGACCGGGCGCGGTCGGCAGCTCCGGCAGCGGTTCGCGACGCGCCAGCCAGGTCGCCGGTATCCCGTTCGGTCCCCGACCGGTGTACGTCGCGACGATGCCGCCGACGATCGCGGCCGTGGTGTCGACGTCCCCGCCCGCCTCGACACAGGCGAGGACCGCCGACGGATAGTCGTCCAGGTGGGTCGCCGCCGCCCAGAGCGCGAACGGCACCGTGTCCTGCGCCAGCACCCGCGACCCGTTACCGAGCTCGTAGGCGGCCTCCGGGACGCCCGCGCCGAGCAGCCGGCGGGCCCGTTCGACGCCGGCGCGTACCTGGCTGTCGACGAGGTGGCCGAGCACCACGTCGAGCAACTCGCCGGGCTCCGGACGGTCCCGGACCCGCCGGGCCCAGCCGGCCTCGGCGGCGGCGACCGCCACGGCCACCGCGCCGAGGATGCCCTCCGGGTGGGCGTGCGTCACCTCCGCCGACCGCATCGCCTCCAGCGCCGCCGAGCGGGAGTCCCCGGCATGCCAGGCGCCGAGCGGGGCGACCCGCATCGCCGCACCGTTGCCCATCGAGCCCTGTCCGTCGAAGGCCGCCCGGGAAACGTCCCGCCAGTCGCCACCGTCGCTGATCTGCCGCAGGATGACCACGGCGCCACCGCCGTAGCCCCGGTAGGGGTCGAAGCGGGCGGCGAAGGCGGCGGCGAGCCGGTCCTGGTCGACCCGCCCGCCGGGGTCGAGTTCGGCGACGAGCACGCAGGCCATCTCGGTGTCGTCGGTCCACGGCCAGACCGGTTCGGGCAACCGTCCGCTCCGCAGGTCCGCGACCGACGTGCCGGGTACGAAGAACTGGGCACCGAGCGCGTCGCCGACAGAGAGGCCGTCGAGGCTGTCCCGACAGAGGTCGTGATGAGGACGGTGGTCCCGGGAGGAAGGGTGGTCGCGAGAGATCATGTCGACCGTCATCATGGCATGGCACACCCCGCCTCTCGGCGACGGAACCGGCGGCGGGTCACCCTTCGGACGGAGCACCGACGATGACATCCGGGGAACCCCGACCTGGCCGCGCCGGCGGGGCCCGGAACGCGCTGCTCCGCCGGCTGCCCTGGCGCGGGGACCTGACGGTCGGACGGCGTACCGGTGCCGGCGCGTGCCCCGGGCGGGGCCCCGCGTCACGACGCGGGCGCCTGCCGGCGGCGCTGGCCGTCCTGCTCGCCGCCCTCCTGCTCGGCCACGGTCACCTGCCGAACACCCCCGGCCGGCTGGGCAGCCTGCTGGAGACGTTCCTGCCCTGGCTCGGTCTGGGTGTGCCGGTCCTGGTGGGGGTCGCGCTGCTGCGCCGCCCGGTCGTCGCGCTGCTCGTACTCCTGCTGCCGGGTACGGCATGGCTCGGTCTCTTCGGTGCCGACCTGTTCCCGGTCGACGCCGCGCGGTACGACCTCACCGTCGTGCAGCACAACGTCAGCGACGAGAACCCGGATCCGGCGGGCACCGCGCGGACGCTGCTCGACATCCGGCCCGACCTCGTCGCGGTGCAGGAACTGACCCCGGCCGCGCTGCCGGCGTACGGGACGACGATGGCCGCCGAGCTTCCCCATCGGGCGGTGCACGGCACCGTCGGCCTCTGGTCGAGGTTCCCGTTGACCGACGTGCGCCCCCTGGACATCCGGCCGGCCGGGTTCGGCCCGGACTGGAACCGGGGTCTGCGGGCCACCGCCCGGACGCCCCGCGGTGACGTCGCCGTCCACGTGGCCCACCTGCCCTCGCTGCGGCTCGGCCTCCGGCACGGCTTCCGGTCCGGCTCGCGCGACGAGAGCGTCACCCTGCTCGGCGACGCGGTCGCCACCGAACCGGTGGACCGGGTACTGCTGCTCGGTGACCTCAACGGCACCGTCGACGACCGGGGGCTGGCGCCGGTGACATCGCGGATGACCTCGACCGGGCCACGCTTCCCGTTCAGTTGGCCGGTGGCGCTGCCGGTGGCCCGGATCGACCACGTGCTGGCCCGTGGTGCGACGATCGCCGACCTCTGGGCGCTGCCGGCGACCGGAAGTGACCACCTGCCGGTGGCCGCCCGGGTCTGGTTCCCCGACGGCGCCCCGGGACGGTGAGGCGGATCGGCCGACGACACGCCGAGGTACGAGGTGGACGGATGACCCTGTCGGCACACCGGCGGGCTGACGCCTCTGTGCTTCGGCGTGCCGGATCCGTACGCTTGCCTGGGCCATGCACAGTCGTCGCTGGGAGCCGGTACGACTCCGGTACCCGGTCGAGCGGCACGGCCGCCACTGACCAGTCCGCCCCGAGGAGACATCGGTGCTCGAGGAGTTCATGGGGGTGCCCACCCATCCCCTCCTGGTCCACGCCGCGGTGGTGTTCGTGCCGCTGCTCGCCGTCTCGGCGGTCGCGTACGCCTTCGTGCCGCTCGTCCGGCCGCATCTGCGCTGGGTGCTGGGCCTGCTGGCGGTCGCGACGCCGGTCGCCGCGCTGCTGGCGAAGCTCTCCGGGGACGCCTTCTTCGCCCGGCTCGAGTCCGGCGACCGGATCAGTCCGGAGTTCTACCCGAAGCTGGAGTCCCACCAGCAGCTGGGCAACCTGACGCTCACCGCGGCGGTGCTGCTCGGTCTGCTGACCCTGGCGCTGGTCTACCTGGTGGCCCCGCAGCCCGGGACGGATCCCGCCGGCACCACCCGGGCCCGTCGGGTCCTGCCCCAGGTGCTGGCGGTGTTGACGCTGCTCGCGGCCGGGGCCAGCCTCTACTACGTGATGCGCACCGGTGACTCCGGCGCGAAGGCGGTCTGGACCGGACTCTGAGCCACCCGGACGCCGCCCGCCCCGCCGGGTGCCGGACGCCACCCGAACACGTTTCCGCGACCCCGAGCAGTTCGGGCCGGCTCGGGGCATGCTCAGAGGGGTAGGCGGCGGCTGGTGAAGGGGGTACGGCGTGAAGGACTACGACGACGACTGGACCGAGGACCAGCGGGCCCTCTACGACGAGTGCTACGACCTGGGCGAGTCCTGGGCCGCCGATCCGGACACCCCGGCCGACGAGTTGCAGGACGTGCTGAACCTCGCCGAGCTCGACGAGGACGAACTCGGCGAGGTGGACCTGACGTACGCGCCGCTGGTGGACGCGGTGGCCGAGGCCACCGGGGAACAGGTGACCAGTGTGACCGCCGACCGGGACGATCCGGCGTTCCGGGGCTTTGTCGACGGCGCCCGGGACGGCGCCGAGGAGAGCGTCTTCGGTCTCTGACCCCGGTGCTCGCCGCTCAGTGGTTCCGGTTGTCGAGCCGCAGCACCGGGGTGGACGACGGCGCGAAGCCGAGCGACCGGTAGAGCGCCTCCCCCTCCGGGCTGGGCCGCAGGTCGACGACCGCGATCCCGCGTTCCCGGTACCACTCCAGCAACCGTTGCACGCAGGCCCGGGCATATCCCCGCCTGCGGTAGCCGGGCTCGGTGGCGACGTTGAACACGTACCCCGACTCCCCGGTCGGGTTTTCCGGGTCACCCAGCCTGGACTCGACAACACCGACCGCACACGCCACGAGTCGCCCCGGCACCGGGCCCGCGGCGGGATCCGGCCGGTCCACCACGAACGCGGCCAGCGAACCGTCGCCGAGTCGCCGCCGGAGGGTCCGCGCCGCGAGCTGCTGCCAGGGACCGGGCTCCGGGACGACGCCGCGCATGCCGGCCAGCATCACCGCGCGCAGTCGGACCAGTTCGGGCGTGTCGGCGACGACCGCGGGACGTACCTCCACCACGACGGGGAAGATTATCCGGCGGGACGGTACGCCGTGGCGACGGCCCCGAGCGGCAGCGTGGCCTGGGTGATCCGTACCGGCAGCGGGGTGAGGAGCGCGACGGCGGCGGTGTAACCCGGTCCCGCGTCGAGGTCGTGCAGCTGCGCCGGCGCGTCCAACGGCCGCTCGGCGGCCCAGTCGACCAGCCGGGCCGGTTCCTCGGGCGGGCTCACGGTGACCGTGTTCATCGGTACGGCGAGACCGTGCCCGGTCGCCTTCAGCAACGCCTCCTTGCGGGCCCAGTATCCGAAGAACGCCCGTCGGGCGTCGGGCGTCGACAGGTCGCGCCACCACCGCAGTTCCGCTGGCGAGAGTACCGCCGCGCTCAGTGCGGCCACGTCCGTCCCGTCCGTCGTCTCCTGCACGTCGAGACCGACCGGCACCGACGCCACCGCGACCGCGACCCAGCCCCCGGAATGGGTGACCGAGAACTCCAGCTTCGTCGCCGGATACGCCACCACCGGTTTTCCGTGTCCGGCTCCGCAGTGCCGACAATGCCGGGAGAAACGCAGTTCCGCCGGGGGAACTCGGAGATAGTGACCGAGCAGCAGCCGTACGCCGACATGTGCTGCCTGGTAGCGGTCCCGGTCGGCGGCCTGCCGGAAGCGCGCGTGCCGAATCCGCTCCCCCTCGTCGAGTACGTCGAAGTCGCGCCAGTACTCCACGCCGATCGGCAGTCGCCACACCTGGCACTCGTCGGTCGTCGGCGGCGCCAATTCCACCGGTACCGACTCCACCGACCCGGCCGGACCGGGTGTCGGCGGGCCGGACGACTCGCCGGATGAACGATCTGCTCGGCTCAACGGGCACCACCAACGGTCGCGGATCCGGCGTCGGCACCGGGACCGGGGCCGACCTATCCGCGAGCATGCCAGCCCGTCGGCCCGGCGGCCAGAGCGGTTGAGCCGAACGCCGGGGCGCGCCGGCCGCTTCCGGGCCGGGGTCGCGCTCCGATCCGGACCACCATGCAATGATCCAGACCGCCACGGAAAGTGGCACACCGACGCCACCGGCCCGGGCCGGAACAGTTCCGGCCGGCGCATACCGGGTCGCCCGGGGCGGGCGGAAAGGTGGGGGTGGTGGGCGGAGTGGAACGAGAATTGCCCGATGTCTTGCAGAATTGCCCGCCGATCAGTCAAACTCAACCCCTGGAAATAGATTTGTTCACGAGGAGTAATCGACCATGGCGAAGCAGGTAATCACACTGCTGACCGACGACCTCGACGGCGGCGAGGCGGACCGCACCGTCGAGTTCGGTATCGATGGCGTCAACTACACGATTGACCTGTCGGATAAGAACGCCGGCAAGCTCCGGAAGGCGCTGGATGTCTACATCCACGCGGGCAACCGGGTGGGGCGGGGTCCGGTGGAAACCCGTCGCACCGGCCGGCGTGGCGGTTCGACGAGCCCGACTCGGAGCGACCGGGAACTGAACCGAGCGATCCGCGAATGGGCGGTTCAGAACGGCTACGACGTTTCCGAGCGTGGACGCATTCCGTCGTCGGTGGTGCAGGCGTTCAACAGCCAGCGGTAAGGGCGTGACCGGCCCGTACGGGCGCCCTGCCGCCGGCTTCCCGTCGCGACCGGGACCGGGTGGCGGGATCCGACCCAGCCGTCGGCACCGCGCCGTCCCGGACCGCGGGGTGCCACCGACGACTTCCGTCGGTGGCACCGGTACGCGTACGTTCCGACCGAGCTACCCAACCACTACCGCCCACCGCTGGAAGGTGTCGGTGTCGGCGCCTTGTCGGCGGCGGGCGGGCCACCGTTCCCCGGGCCGGCCGGCGCCGGAGGAGCCGGCTTGAGGTCGGCCGGCACCGGCAGCGCACTTCCCTTGACGAACTCGTCCCAGCTCACGTTCCAGGCCGTCCACCCGTTGCCCTGGTCCAGCTTGACCTCGGTGCCCTTGATCGTGACCAGGTCACCGATCCGGGTGGTCTCCATCAGCCAGTCCGCGTTGGCGTTCGAGACGTTGGTGCAGCCGTGTGACACGTTGCGGCTCCCCTGCTCACCGACGGACCACGGCGCCGCGTGGATGAACTCGCCGCCCCAGGTCAACCGCTGGGCGTCCTCGACCTGGACCACGTACGGGTCAGGGGAGCCCGTGGTGTCGAAGATGGTCGACTCGTGCTTCTCCATGATCACCATCTTGCCGCTGGACGTCGGCGTGCTGCTCTTGCCGAGGCTCACCGGGATCTTGCGGATCAGCCGGTCGTCCTTGAACACCGACATCTGCTTGGTGGCGTTGTCGATCTCCAGGAACAGTCGGTGGTCGCCGATCCGGGCCTTCCCGGTCCGGTCGGTGTCGCCGTAGCTGCCGCCGCCCATCGGCACCCCGTCGAGTGCCGCCCGGACACTCAGCCGGGTGCCCGGCTGCCAGAAGTCCGGCGGCCGGTAGGAGACCTGCCGTCCGTTCGCCTCCCAGGCCCAGACGCCCGGCTGCGGCGGATCGCTGCTGACCAGCAGGCGTCGTTGGATGCCCGCACGCTTGTCCTTCGGGATCTCCGAGTCGAACGAGACCGTCACCGGCATCGCCACGCCGTACGTCTGCTTGTCCTGCACGTTCAGGTTGGTGACGGTACGTCTGGCCGGCTTGTCCATCGTGGTGAAGGTGGTCTGCTGGGTGACCGTCTTACCGGCGTCGTTCTTCGCCGTCACCTGGGCGGTGTATGTCCGTTTGTGGCCCAGCGCCCGGCTCGGCATCCACCCCGAGCCGTCGGCACGCATCGCCCCGTCGACCCGTACGCCCTTGTCATCAGTCACCACGACCTCGGAGATCTTTCCGTTGCCCACCGTGGTACCGATCTCCGCACTGGTCGGCAGATTTCGACTCTCCGGCGCCGGGGTGATCGCCAGCGTGGGTGGTGCCGGCGCCGGCCGGGACGCCCGTCTGATGGGCCCACCGGTGCAGCCGGCCAGCACCAACGGCACGGCGGTCAACAGCATCATCAGCAACAACACACCTCGACGCCTCAACATCATGCTCCACCCACCCCATTTCCCTCCTGCTCTCCAGATCGCATTCCGGCGCGTCCGTCGGCGACCCACGCGGCGCGTTCAGGTGTGGACCGCCGGTAACCCCCGAATCGCCGCTCATCCGGGCGGTAAACCCGCGGCGCCGGCGAAGCTTCGGCCCGTCTCGACCGGGTCCCCGCGGCCGGGTCCCTTCTGGCATCCTGCCCGGATGGGAATCAGCCTCGCTCCAATCCCGACACCATTGGCCTGGGAGGTCGAACCCGCCGAGTGGCACCACAATCGCGAGACGGGGCTCACCGTGACCGCACCGGCCGGAACGGACATGTTCGTGGATCCCGCGGGCGGTGAGCCGGTACTCAGCGCGCCCCGGCTGCTCGGCCCGGCCCCCTCCGGCGACTTCCGGCTCTCGGCCCGGGTCCGGGTCGACTTCGCCGCCACCTACGACGCGGGCTGCCTGCTGCTCTACGGCGGGCCACGGAACTGGGCGAAACTCGCCTACGAGCGGTCGCCGCAGAACACCGCCATGGCGGTCTCGGTGATCACGCGCGACGTGTCGGACGACGCCAACGGCTTTGTGGTACCGGACGGTGCGCCCCTCTGGTTACGGGTGAGCCGGGTGGGGGCGGCCTGGGCCTTCCACGCCAGCACCGACGGGTCCTGGTGGCACTTCGTCCGCTACTTCCGGCTGGAGGCACCGGACGAGCCGCTGCGGGTGGGCCTGGAGGCGCAGTCCCCGACGGGGTCCGGCTGCACGGTGGAGTTCGACCGGCTCGGCTTCGCGGTGGGCCGGCTCGCGGACCTGCGCGACGGCAGTTGACCAACATCGGTGGAACACGGCGTCGCGCCCGTTCCCGCGTCCGGCCGGGGCCGGGGTACGGAGAACGGGCGCGACGGGTGGCTGACGGCCGCTCGGTCAGCGGGCGGGCGCGGCCACCGGCTCGGGGCTCTCCACCACGCTCCGGGTGCGGCGTCGGGCGAGCGCGGCGTCCAGTGACCACCGCCCGCCGCCGAGCGCGGCGACCAGCAGGAAGGACCAGCAGAACATCGCGGCGAGTTCACCGCCGTTGTTCAGCGGCAGCAGGGCTTCGGGCTGGTGCACCACGAAGTACGCGTACGCCATCGAGCCGGAGCAGATGACGGCCGCGACGCGGGTGCTGAGGCCGACCAGCACGAGTACGCCGCCGACGAGCTGGATCAGCGCGGCGTACCACCCGGGCCAGGTGCCGAGCGGGATGGCCTCGCCGCTGCCCCGGTTGCCGCCGAAGACCCCGAACAGGGACGCGGCGCCGTGCAGGGCGAACATCAGGCCGAGCACGACCCGGAACAGGGTGGTGACGGTCTCGCTGACGCGGACGTTGGTCATGGGACACTCCTTGCGGCTGACAGGAAGTAACGGTCGGGTCCCACGGCGAAGTCACGGTAACCAAATGCATCGAAGACTGTCAATAGTTGCTGCTCCGCATGCATGACGCCGCCATACCCATCGTCACCCCACCGCGTCGACCGCCGCTGGCGGATTGACCGGCGTCACCGCACGGCGATGCTCACCTCGAACCGTCGAGCCACCGGCCCGGCCGGCTCCCAGCCGCGCCGCAGCGCCAGCCGCAGCGTCGTCCGGCCCTCGCCGACCACGCTGAACCGGAGCTGCCGGCTCCCCCCGGCGCCCAATCCGCCCGACCCGGGCCGGAAGACGTCCCCGGCGGGGGCGACCACCCGGTCGTCGAACGCCTCGAGGTGCCACCGGTAGCCGGAACTCGGCGTCTCACCGAGTTCGACGACAACCAGGTCACCGGGGACGGCCGCGTACGACCGCCCCGCGTCGCGCTCGGTCAGCTCATGGCGGGCCACCGGCGAACCTCCGATCCGCGGCCCGGGGTCGGACCACGTCCCGGTTCAGTGTGGCAGCTCCACCGCGCAGCACGCCTCCCCGCGATCCTGGAGCAGACCGTCGAAGTCGCCGCGCCTCATCTTGAACCGGCCGCCCTGCCCCCAGTCCGCGCCCCAGGAGTTCTGGAACAGGTAGGCGTCCTCGTCCTCGATCCGGTCGAGCATCAGATAGCAGTGGCCACCGCTGGCCGCCCCGGTCGGCTTGACGAACCCGTCCGCGTCCGGGTTGAACATGTCACTCGTCCAGGCGGTACCCACCACGATCGACCCCTGGCTGTCGATCCACTCGTCGATCTCCGCGGTGGTACGCGCGAAGGCGAAGGCGGCCAGCCGTCCCCGCTCCCGGACCGCCAGCGCCCCGGACCGTACGGTCGAACCGTTCTCCTTGCCCGGCTCCCCGTCGATCACCTTGCACTCGTAGTAGAGGGCGTGGCCGTCGGCGTTCTGGTAGGTGCCGGCGACCGGCATCGCGTCCACCCAGCCGGCCCAGCCGAATCCCACGCAGTGCCCGGTCTGGCCCTGGTCCAGCTGGACGGTCAACTCCCAGGCCGGGGCGGCGTCCCGTTTCGCGACCGGCTCCCGCTGGGTCCGCAGCCAGCGCCAGAAGACCAGGTACGCCCGCCAGTCCGAGAAGTACGGCGTGTCGGTGAGGATCTGCTCGACGGTCATCTGCCGGATCGACTCCGGCGGCTCGGCGATCTCCAGCAGTCGGGGGATGTCCCAGTCCCGCGCGTCCGGCTGGTAGCGCCAGCCGAGCAGCTGCGGGCCGGGCGTCGCACTCGCACTCGTCTGTGGTGGATCCACCGCGAAGCGCCTCTGCTGCTCCATCGACTCACCTTTCTCGACCGGCCGGCCGCGGGCGCCGCCCGGGCCCTACCGGGTGGGTGGGAGGCGGCCGGCCGCACCCGAGGGTGACGCCGGGCCGTTCCCGGCCCGTCCACCGTCGTCGTACCGGATCGGGGACGGGCCGGTCCGCGTCGAGGCCGCCGCGCCTCCCATTCTGCGCCGTTGGGTCCGGGCACGGGTCGGTTCAGCGGAGCCGTCCGGCGAACTGATCGGCTGGAAACCGGGCAGGCTGATCGGCTGGAACACCGGGGAGCTAATCGGTTGCAAGGTCGGCACACTCCGTCTCGTCAGGTAGCAGCGGACGCAGCGCGACCGTCCAACGGTCGTCGCCGGACGTCCACGGGGTCTGGGCGTTCGCCTTGGTGGCCATGGTCAACAGTTCGGACAGGGCGGCACCGCGCAGTTCGACGCAGCCCGGATCCGGGCCGGGCCCCAGCGACGGGCCCGGCAACGCCGGGCCGGGCCAGGCCAGCGCGGGCTGCGCCGGGAGGCCCTCCGGGTCCCCGGGCCAGGCGGTGGCCAGTGCCGCCACCGCGCTGGGCTGGTACGGCTCGGCCGGGCCGACCCGGTCGGCGCCCAGGGTGCCGGCGAGATCGGTGAGTGCCGCCACCAGTTCCCGCAGTTTCGCCCGACCGGCCCGCTGAGCTTCGGTCAGCCCGTCCGAAGGCGCCCCGCCCTCGGCCGACCCGTCCGGCTGCTGGAAGCCCGTGTCCAGGGCGTACACCTCCAGGACCTCGGTACCGGTGGCGAACCTGACGGTGAAGCGGGTCGAGGGGACGTCCGTGATGGAGGGCCGGCCAAGGTCGGTCCCGGCCTCGACACCGGCGGCCCGGGCCCGCTCGATCAACCGGTCGACGTCCTCCCCGGCGATCCGCTGGACCTGGACGTTCGGCAGCGCCGGGCCGGGAAAGGCGAGGGTCTGGGGCCCTTCGGTGATCACCCGTCCGTCGGCGTACACCGTCACCATCGGCAGCCGGCCGAGCAGGATGGCCGGGGTGACGTAGCCGCCGGTGTGCTCCACCCGCAACACGACCCCGGACGGGTCGGCAGCGTCGGCCACGGGCAGGCCGGGGGCACCGGCACCGGTTCCGTCGGCGCCCTGGGCGCAGGCCGTGACCAGTAGGAGCAGGGAACCGGCCGCGATCGCCGGGAGAGTCCGCCAGTTGTTCATGACCGGTCTGACGGATCACCGCACCGTACGGTTCCCGTGCCATCGTTTCCTCGCGACGACGACGGAGTCGCCGTGGCCATCGTCCTACAGCCGCGACAGCGATCCGACCGCGGCGTCGACGGCCGCCTGCTGCAGCTGTGCCGGATAGGTCTCCGGGTCGACCGCCGCCAGGGTGTTGAGCCCTTCGACGAGCGCGACCAGGTGTTTCGCCACCCGGTCCCGGTGGTCCAGCGGCCAGTCCGGATGGCTGGCGGCGACCAGCCGGGCGATCCGGCGACAGAAGGACCGGTTGTTGGCGGCGTGCAGCTCCGCGAGCCGGGGATCGGCCAACGCGGCGGCCAGGAAACCCAGCCAGACCCGGGCCTCCTCCCGCTTTTCCGGAGTCAGGCAGGCGGCTTGGAGGAGGACCGCGCGCAGCACCTCCGACGGTGGTCCACCGGCCGCCTCGGCCGCGTCCGCCCGTTCGGCGGTGCGCTGGTGCAGCAGCTCACGGGCGTGGACGAGGAGTGCCCGCTTGTCCGGGAAGGTGTGCAGCACCAGACCGGTCGTGCACCCGGCCCGCTCGGCGACCGCCCGCAGGGTGAGCCCCGACAGGCCCTGCTCGGCCAGGACCGCCCAGGTCGCCGCGGAGAGCCGGGCCTGCTGCTCCGGCAGGTCACGTTGTCTGCTCACCGCACCCCTTCCACCGAATCCGTTACCGTAACGCATGTTACGGTAACGTCCGTTACCAACGAGAGGAGCGGCGGATGGCCGGGACGGTGCTGGTCGAGCTCGCCGACTGGGACTCCCCGGACGGCGCCCGGCTGCGCGCGGCACAGCGGGCGGAACTGGACGCGCGGTACGGCAACAGCGACCACGAACCGGGCGAGCCCCCGTCGGCCGGCAGCGTCGCGGTGTTCGTCATCGCCCGCGCCCCGGACGGCACACCGCTCGGCTGTGGCGGACTACGCTTCCTCGACCACAACTCGGCCGAGATCAAGCGGATGTACGTCGTACCGACCGCCCGTGGCACCGGAATCGCGGTGGCCATCCTCCGGGCGCTTGAGGAGCGGGCCCGCCGGCGCGGGGTGGAGTCGCTGCTCCTGGAGACCGGCACCGCCCAGCCGGACGCGATGCGCTTCTACGAGCGCGAGGGCTACCGGCGCATCGACAACTTCGGCCCCTACCGCGACGAACCGCTGTCGGTCTGCTACGCCCGTCAACTGTGACGGACTCGGTGGGACCCGGGGCGTCGGGCGGGCCCCGGTCGGCCCGGTGCTGGTGGCGGGTCCGGACCCGCCACCAGCATCCACCGGGTCAGGACAGTGGTCGGGCCGCCCGCCGCCCCCGGGTGGAGACGAACTGGTACGACAGCGAGGCGAACGCGGGGTCCCGGGCCAGTTCCCGGAAAACGTGCAACTGGTCCGCCGACAGACCGGTGGCGAGCAGCCGCGGTTCGAGCTGACGGGAGTTCGTCTCGTGCAGGGACGCGCCGGTGGAGCCGCCGGGCCAGCTCTGCGAGTGGGTGATGGTGTCCACCTCCCCGAGACCGGCCAGCACCATCTCGGTGTGCACGTCCTGTGCCCAGGCCAGATCCGCACCCCGGTCCTGCAGGATGCCCAACGTCGCCTCCATCACCTCCTGGAAGAGCTTCGCCGCGTCGTCGGTCGGCGCGGCCAGCACCCGCAGCCCTGCCGTGCAGTCGAACTCCTCGACGACCAGCCAGCCGCCGGGCGCCAACGCGTTGATCAGTTCGGCCAGCACCCGGCGCCGCTCGGGCAGGTGCAGCAGCACCAGGCGGGCGTGGATCACGTCGAACGGCCCGCCCTCCGGCGCCCCGGTCCGTACGTCGTGCTGCCGTACCACGAGATTGCCCTCGGAGACCAGGTGCGAGGGTTCGATGTCGGTGGCGACGACCAGTCCGGTGGGGCCGACGGCCCGGGCCATCAGCCGGGCGATCGAGCCGCCCCCGGCGCCCACCTCCCAGCACCGTGCACCGGGGCCGAGCACCGGGGCCAACCGGTCCGCCGTTATCGGATCGAGGAACGTCTCCAGGGCCCGCATCTGCGCCTCGGCTTCCGGCGAACGGTTGTCGAAGGCGTAACCGGTGCGAACAGGGGTGGTTGTCACGATCGGTACCTCCTTGTTGATGATCTGTGACGACGGCCCGCCCATGCTTCATCGCGCGTCGGCACCGGAGGGGATTCCGGGGTGCGGAACGCGAGGACGTGGTACGGCGTACGTCAGGGTGCGGACGAGGACGAGGGAGTGACTGTCGAAGGGGAGGATGGTGCGGTCGGGGATTCGGATGGCAGAGCAGGCCCGCCCGGGCCGCCGACGGGACCGGGACGGGCGGGGTCGGACCCGTTGCGGGCCGTCCCCGGGTCGGACGGAACCGGTACGCTCCCGTCCACGGTGGCCGCGCCGGCCACGCTCAGCAACGCCTCGACCGGCGCGGGATCGGCGCGTACCGCGGCCGACGTGTCGGTGAAGACCACCCGGCCGTAGTCGAGCACGGCGATCCGGTCGGCGACCTCGATCGCGTGCGGCAGCTGTTGTTCGATCACCAGAATGCTCAGCCCGGCCGCCGCCAGCCGGCCGATGAGTTCCCGGACCCGGGCCGCCAACTCCGGGGCGAGCCCTTCGCCCGGTTCGTCGAGGAGCAGCACCCGGGGCTGGGTGAGCAGCGCCCGGGCGATCGCCAGCATCTGCTGCTCGCCGCCGGAGAGCTGGTCTCCCCGGTGCCGCAGCCGCTCGGCGAGCCGGGGCAGCAGTTCCAGCACCCCCGGAACCGTCCACTGCGGACCGGACGGCGGTACGCCCCGACGCCGAACCCCGGCGGCGAGGGTCAGGTGCTCGGCCACGGTCAGCCGGGGAAACACCCGGCGCCCCTGCGGCACCAGGCCGACGCCGGCCCGGGCCACCCGGTGCGCGGGCCGGCCGGCCAGGTCGACCCCGTCGACCCGGACCTCGCCACGGTACGGCCGGAGCAGACCGGCGACGGTGTGCACCAGGGTGCTCTTGCCCGCGCCGTTGCGGCCGACCACCGCCTGCACGGCACCGGCCGCCACCTCCACCCCCACGTCGTGCAGGACGGTGCCGCCGTCGTACCCGACGTGGAGTCCGCTCACCCGCAGCATCAGCGCACCGCCTCGGCGTAGGCCCGCCGGACCGCCGACGAGTCGCGGATCTCGGCCGGCCCGCCGGTCGCCACGTGCTGTCCGTCGTGCAGCACGGTGACCGTGTCGGCCAACGCGTACACCAGGTCGAGCCGGTGTTCGACCAGCAGCACCGACACCTCCCGGGACAGCTCCGACAGCAGGGTGACCAGCCGCTGCACCTCGACGCTGGAGAGCCCGGCGGCGGGCTCGTCGAGAAGCAGCAGCCGGGGCTGGCCGGCGAGCGCCATGGCGATCTCCAACTGGCGCCGCTGACCGTGCGAGAGATGGGCAGCGATGCTGGTCGCCACGTCGGTCAGGCCGACCCGGTCGAGCAGTGCGAGCGCGGGTTCCCGCAGCCGGCTACGGAACCGTCCCGGCGTGACGACGCCACGCAGCCCGCCGGCCCGCCGCCAGGCGGCCACCTCGACGTTCTCCCGCGCGGTCAGCGACGGCCAGACGGCCGGACGCTGGTGGATGCGACCGATGCCGATCCGGGCCCGTCGGGCCGGCCCGAGTCGGGTCACGTCCCGGCCGGCGAAACCGATCCGGCCGGCGTCGGCCCGGGTCGCGCCGCCGATCAGGTCCAGCAGGGTGGTCTTGCCGGCGCCGTTCGGACCGATCAGGGCGTGCCGCTCCCCCTCGGTGATCCGCAGGGTCACCCGGTCCACGGCGGTCAGCGAGCCGTACCGCCGGGTCACCGCCTCGGCGGCCAACAGGATGCTCATCCGGGCACCTCCGAGCGGGTCCGCGCCGGGTCGGTGCGGGCCGGCCCGCTCCCCGACGGCCGGTCGGGCCCCGGATCACCGGGCCGGGAACGGGTCCGGGCGCGGGACCGGAACAGGGCGGCCACGTCGGCGGCGGAACCGGCCACGCCCCGCGGGAAGAGGTACGCGGTCAGCACGAACAGACCGCCGAGCACCAGCGGCGCGTGCCCGGGCAGCTGCCCGGAGACCCAGTCCCGGACCGCGATCACCAGGGCGGTGCCGGCGATCGCGCCACCGATCGACGTCGCCCCGCCGATCACCACCCCGAGCAGCAGCAGCGCGGAGATGTCGAAGCCGAAGTCGGCCGGCGACAGGTACTGCTGCGCGGTGACCAACAGCGAACCGGCGACCCCGGCCACCGCCCCGCCGGCCACGAACGCGGCCGCCAGGTAACCGGTGACCGGATGCCCACTGGCCCGCATCCGGGCCTCGTCGTCCCGGCTGGCCCGCAGCAGCAGGCCGGCCGGGCTCCGCAGCACCATCAGCACGATCGCCACCACCACCGAGACCACAACGAGGGTGTAGAGATAGCGTGCCTGGTCGCTGTCCAGCACGCCCATGCCCCAGACGGGCCGGATCGCCGGCATCCCGGCGAGGCCGTCCGTCCCTCCGGTCACCGAACGCCACCGACTGGCGGCGGTCACCGTCAGTTCACCGATGGCCAAGGTGATCATGAGAACCACCACGCCCCGGGCGTAGACCACCAACGGCACGGTCAGCGCCGCGAACAGCGCACCCGCGGCCGCGCCGGTCAGCACCTGCACCACCCCGACCGACGAGACGTGCAACCCGACCAGGGCACCGGCGTAGGCGCCGGCGGCGTACGGCCCGGTCTGGCCGAGCGTCGGCAGCCCGGCCACCCCGGTCAGCAGCGCGACGCTCACCCCGACCAGACCGAGCACCAGGGTCCGGGCCAGCAGCGACGTGGTGTACGGGTCGGTCAGCCAGGGCACCGCCACCGCGACGGCGAGTACGCCGACCACGATGACCTGGATCAGCCGGCGACGGAGGGTCCCGGTCACGTCGTACCTCCCCAGCGGAGTCGGAGTCCCCGACCGGGCAACCCCCGGGCCCGGACCGCGAGCACCGCCGCCATCGCCGCGAAGAGCAGGAACGGGGCCACGGTCGGGGCCAGCGCCACGCCGAGGGTCTGGATCTCCCCGACCGCGAGCGCGGCCAGCAGAGTGCCCCGGACCGAGCCGAGTCCGCCGAGCACCACGACCACGAGCGAGAGCAGCAGCACGGTGTCGGCGGTGGTCGGGGCCGGGCCGATGATCGGCGCGCCGAGCACCCCCGCGGCCCCGGCCAGCGCACCGGCGGTGCAGAGCACACCGATCCGGATCCGCGCCGGGTTCACCCCGAGGGAGGCGACCATCTCCGGGTCGTCGACCGCAGCCCGGACCAGCATCCCGGCCCGGGTCCGGGTCACCGCCAGCGCGAGCAGCACCGCGATCACCATCGCCACGCCGATGAACCCCAGCCGGTACGCGGCGTACCGGTGGCCGGCCACCTCCACGGTGCCCTCCAGCGCGGCTGGGATCCGCACCGGCAGACTGTCCGGCCCGAAGGCGGCGACCAGCAGCGCGCCGCCGGCCAGGGCGACCCCGAAGGTCAGCAGCGCCTGGGTGAGATGGTCGCGCCGGGCGACCGGTGCGAGCAGCCCGGCGAGCAGGCCGCCCGCACCGGCCCCGGCAACCACCCCGACGGCCAGGGCCAGCAGGAGGCTGGCCCAGCCGCCGTCGGCCAGCGCCGCCACGGTGTACGCGCCGACCGCGTACAGGGTGCCGTGCGCCAGATTGAGGATGTTCGCCACCCCGAAGCAGAGCACCAGTCCGGACGCCGCGACGAAGAGCAGCAACCCGTAGGCGACCCCGTCCAGGGCGGGAATCAGGTACGGGTCGATCGCGTCGGTCACCCGCGCCGCGTACCCGGTCATCCGCCCACGGTCGCCAGGTCCCCGACGACCGTGTTGGAGAGTGCCCGACCGTCCTGGCGAACCTGCCGCAGATACCACTTCTGCACCGGGGAGTGGGTCGTCGGAGAGAACTGCCAGGTCCCCCGGGGGCTGTCGATCTGGCCGAGTCCGGCGATCGCGTTGTTTATCTCCTCCGGGGTGGGGTTCGTCCCCGCCGCGCCGATCGCCTTGTCCAGGACCGCCGCCGCGTCGTACGAGGCCATCGCGTACGTGGTCGGCGAGCCGTCGTGGTCCTCCTTCCAGGCCGCGACGAAGGACCGGTTCTCCGCGTTGTCCAGGTCGGGCGAGTAGTTCAGTACCGAGTAGATGTTCTTCGCCGCCTCGCCCTGGGCGTTCAGCACGCCGCCCTCGGTGAGGAAGCCGGCCGCGTAGAGCGGCAGGTGGCTGATCTCCGACTGGGCGTACTGCTTGACGAAGTCGACCGCGGCACCGCCGGCGTAGAACGTGTAGACGGCCTCGGCACCCGACGCCTTGATCTGGGCGAAGTACGGGGTGAAGTTGGTGGTCGCCGGGAACGGGGTCCACAGTGTCTTGCCGTCCGGATTGGCCAGCCTGCCACCGATCTTGGCGAAGGTGTCGGTGAAGCCGCGCAACTCGTCCCAGCCACCCTGGTAGTCGGGGCCGATCGCGAAGACCTCGCCCTTGACGTTGTCCCGGACGTACTCGGCGATGGCCTCACCCGGCTCGTCGGAGAGGTAGGAGGTGGTCCAGATCCGGGCGACGTCCTTGAGTTCGGGCCGGCCGTTCGAGCCGACGAACGGGATCTTCGCCTCGGTGAGCAGCGGGTAGACGGCGGCCACCGAACCGCCGCCGACGATGCCGGTGAGCACGTGCACCCGATCCTGTTTGATCAGTTTTGTCGCGGCCGGTACGGCGGTCGGCGCGCCGTTGCCCTCGTCCGCCACCACCAACTCGACCTTGTGCCCGCCGAGCTTGTTGTCGTGCATCTTCAGGTAGAGCTCAAAACCGTCGCGGATCTCGGTGCCGACCGCCTCGTACGTGCCGGAGAGCGAGGCGAGCAGACCGATCTTGATCGTGTCCGGTGCGCCGCCGCCGTTGGCGCCGCTGTTGCAGCCGCTGGCGGCGACGGTCAGCCCGAGGGCGAGCAGCGCCCCGGCCAGGGCACGACGCCGGCTGGTACCGGTGGGAAATGGCATGGGTCTTCTCCAGGAGGGGGTGGAAGAGGATGGTGGGGATGTCCCGGGGAGCCGGGAGCCGAGCCGTCCGGTGCTTGTCGCGACCGCCTCGGTCACCGCCCCTGGGTCAGCGCGGCCCGGGCGGTCGGGGTCAGCACGTCGCCGATCCGGTTCGCCAACTCGGTCATCTCGTAGGAGACCTTGCCGACGTCGCAGTGGGGTGCGGCGAGGACCAGCAGCGAGGCGCCGTCGTTGAACGCCATCGAGAACATGAAGCCGCCCTCGAGCTGGGTGACGTTCGAGATCACCGCGCCGGCCTCGAAGAAGCCTGCGGCCCCCCGGAGCAGGCTGACCAGGCCGCTACCGGTCGCCGCCAACTGGTCGGCCCGGTCAGGCGGCAGATTCCGGGTGGAGGCCACCATCAGGCCGTCGGCGGAAATCGCGATGGCGTGGCTGACCTCCGGGGCCCGTTCGACAAAACTGTCCAGCATCCAGCCGAGGTCTCGTTGGTTCACGTCGTACTCCCTGTCGCGTCGCTTGTCGCCGAGGCGTTGACCAGCTTGGGACGGCGGGCGGCCACACCGCGGGCGTAGGCGGACATCGCGTTGGCCACCTCGGCCGGGTCCCGGTGCTCCGCGCCCTGCTGACGTGGAACCGGCGTGACGCCGCCGGGTACGAGGTGCCGCTGCGGCTGTCGTTTCGGCAGCCCGGACTGGGTGGTGGCGACGATGTCGGGGTTGACCACGCTGGTGGCGGCCCGCCATCCCTCGTCGGCCCGGGTCTGCCAGTCCGACACCGGTTGACTGACCGTGCCGTTCGCCGTGGCCGGTGCCGGCGCGGGCCAGCTCGGCGGCGGCTCCACGGGCACCGCCGGGGACGTTCCACGGTCGGTTCGGAACCAGTGGTTGACCTGCTGGAAGATGACCAGCTCCTGGGTCTGGTCGTCGCTGCGGTCGCCGCGCCGGGGAGCCGGTTGGAAGACCGAACCGGCCGGCAGCGCCCGTTCGGCCGGCGGTTGCCGGTTCGGACTCCGGCCGTCCGGCGGCCCGGGATACGGCTGCCCGGTGGTGACCGGGCCACGGGCCCGGGACTCCGGAATGGACGCGAGCCGTCCGGGGGCGAGCAGTTGGCTCTCCGGCGGCACGGGTCGGATCAACGCGGCCGGCAGGGAGATCTCGGCGATGGTGCCCAGCTTGGGGCCGGGCCGCAGCTCGACCGTGACGCCGAGCCGGTTGGCGAGCTGCCCGACCACCACCAGACCCATCGCCCGGACCGCCGCGACGTCGGTCGCCGGTGGTCGGGCCAGCAGGTCGTTGAGCTGCCCCAACCGCTGCGGGGAGAGCCCCACGCCCTCATCGCTGACCTGCAGGATGACCCGGTCGCCGAGACTGCGTGCGGTCACCCACGCCTCGGTCTCCGGCGGCGAGTACGACGTGGCGTTGTCCATCAGCTCGGCGAGCAGGTGCACGACCTCGTCGACCTTGTCGGCGACGACCGCCACGTCCGGGTCGACCACGCCGATCCGTACCCGGGTGTAGTGCTCGATCTGGGACAGTGCCGCCTGGACGACCTTCTGCATCGGTACGTCCTCGTGGCGTACCCGGCCGACGCCGACGCCCCCGAGCACCAGGAGGCTGGCGTTGATCCGGCCCATCCGGGTGGCCAGGCTGTCGAGTTTGTAGAGCTGCTGCAGCCGTTCCGGGTCGGTCTCGTCCCGTTCGACCCGGTCCACCTGGGCCAGTACGGCGTCGACCAGTCGCTGCTCACGCCGGCTGAGGTGGACGAAGATGTCCGCGGTGTTGGCCCGCATGACGGCCTGCTCGGCGGCGGTGCGGACGGCCGCCTGGTGCACTGCGGTGAACGCCTGGCCGACCTCGCCGATCTCGTCTCCGCTGTACGCCTCCAGGTGGGACGTCGACTGCCGGGCCAACGTCTCGGGGTGGATGCCGGCGCTGTCGATGTGGCGCAGTTCGGCGACCATCGCGGGGAGTTCGGTGAAGGCGACGGAGTGGGCCGCGTCGCGCAGCCGCCGCAGCCGGCGGGTGATCTGCCGGGCCACCGCCCAGGTGACCAGCACGGTGAGCAGCAGGGCGACGGCCGTCGCGGCCGCCTCGGCGATCGCCCGCCACCGCTGTTCGACCCGGGCGGCGTCGACGTCGTCCAGCACCGCCGCGTCGACCCGCTGCTGTACGTCGAAGAGCCGGGCGGCCCAGCCCTGGGTGGCGCCGATCCAGGCGTTGATGTCGACGTCGAGCGGAGCACCGATCTCGGCGCGGGAGACCTCGTCCTGGAGACGCTGCAACGTCAGCGCCTCCTTGCCGCTGCCGGCCTGCTCCCACCAGACGTCCCACTCGCTGCGGGCCAGGCCGAGGAAGGAGAGACTGGCCTCGGTGAATCCGGTCCGGGCGGCCGTGATGTCCTGCTGCATCGCCGGGGTGAGCTGTCCGGCCGCGATCGCCCGCAGCACCGCGACCTGCTGCTGGCCGAGCGACTCCGCGGTCTTCGACAGCGCGGCGGCGGCCCGGATGCCGTCCGCCACCTCGGCCGAGGCGACTCCCTGGGCGATCGCCTCCCGGTAGGCGAGCAGGTCGGCGACGATGATCCGGTAGCTGAACGTGGTGGCGGAGACCGCCGCGTGTGCGGCGGTCCGCACCTGGGCCCGCAACGGCGGGAGGGCGGCCAACGCCTTGTCGACCCGGAGCAGAACCGCCTCCGGGCCGGCGGTCACCGCCGGGATCCGGGCACGTTGTCGGTGGTAGCGGGCGACGATGTCGTCGGTCTCGGCGGCCTGCCGCGCGTAGGTGTCCTGTTGGCGGGCGCCGGCCGAGGTCAACAGATCGGCCGCGGCGGCGCGTTCCCGCTGCAACTGGTAGGCCAGCCGGCCGGCCTCCGCGCCGAGTTCGGCGAGCCGGCCGAGGTCACTGGCGCGCTCCGCCTGCCGGACGCTGTCGGCGAGGGCCAGGCCGGCGAAGCCGACGACCGCCACCAACGGCGCGGCCACGATGATGCGCATCCGTGAGGCGATCTTCCAACCGCGTCGACGTACGGGCTGGGGCCGGGCCGCGTGGGATCCGGTGGTCGTGGCCAAGACTGACTCCCACGGCTCGTCATCGAGGAGATCTGCACCTTGCAATTAGCAAGTCCCATTCCGCCGGACGGCGGGGACGGATGACCAGGGTTCTCGGTGGTACAAACAGCTCGTACCACTACTTGTACCCAACAGCGGACCGACAGTCACTGTCACGGTGCTGGCGGACGGCATCACCGGTCAGCCGCGCCACCGGGCGGCGCCGGCCCGACCCCGGCGGGGCTCGGACGCCCGCCCACGCCCCTCCCCGGTCAGCCTCCGCCGGTCGACGGCCGGCTCGGCAGCCGGCTCCCCCGACCGGTCGGCCCGGTCCACACCCGGGTCCCGCAACTCCGCCCGAACCCCGGGCGTCGCCGCCCCGGGCGTCGCCAGGCCCGCCCGGGCCAGGGCCAGCTCCACCGACGACCGTTCCACGTCGGAGGGCAGGTGGACCCGGAGCATCTGGTCGATCAGCCCGCGCAGCTCGTCGATCGCCTCCACCACCGCCCGCCGGTCCCGGTCCTCCGGGAGCGGATCAACACCGGCCGGCTCTGCCCGTTCGGACCCGGCGACCCGGGGACCGCGCCGACCGTCCGCGGCGGCCTGCTCCTCCGCCACCCGCGGCCACAGCTCGGCGAGCCGACCACCGGTGCCGAGCACCTGGTCGCAGCGGATCGCCAACTCCTGGCTACCGAACCGGCGCCCCGCCTCCACCGCCGCGACGGTCTCCCGGCTGAACCGGACCCGGTCGGCGAGCGCGCGCTGGGTGAGCCCCTTGCGGGTACGCCAGCGGCGCAGCTCCCGTTGAAACTGTCGAGCGGCCGTCAATTCGGCGATCTCTCTGGCGGGCGCAGCATCCATTTACTCACCTTCGCGCGTCGGCGATTTGATCACGGCAGTGATGTGATCAGTCGACGGAACCATGAGCCAGGCACGCCGAAGATCATGATCCAGCAATTGCCGGGGCCAATTCTCGCCCTCCGGCGGCGGCCTGTGAAGATGCGTAGGCCACCCGTCGTTGACGGTAAGTGAAAAACCTAGTACGCGAAGCTACTTGACGAATTGAATTGATCTCTGACGTGCCCGCCGCGGCGGCCGGCCCCGCCCCGTGGCGACAAAGCCCGAGGCGGCCGACACCGGCCGAGCCGGGTCAGGCCGCCCGGGCCGACGTGCCGGACGGGTCGCCCGGCCGGTCCGACGGCAGCGTACCGGCATCGACAACCGCCGGCAGGATCTGGTGTGCCCGGAACGCGACATTCGGTTTGTAGGCGGTCACGTACCCGGTGGCCAGCCGTAGCGCCGGAATTGCCTCGGCGAGTCGGCCGAGCGCGATCCGTGCCTCCAGCCGGGCCAGCGCCGCGCCGATGCAGAAATGTGGACCGTAGCCGAAGGAAAGATGATCGCGGGCCGTAACCCGATCCGGATCGAATCGTTGCGGGTCGGCGAAGACCGCCGGATCACGGTTCGCCGCGCCGATCAACAGGAGGCACCGGGCGCCGGCCGGAATGGTCACCCCGCCGATCGTCACCGGTCGCCGGGTCACCCGCAGCCAGCCGTCGATGGCCGGCCCGAACCGCAACGTCTCCTCGAGGAACCCCGGTACACTTGCCGGCTCCTCGGCCAGCCGTCGCCACCGGTCCGGCGTGGTCAGCGCCTGCTCCAGGGCGTGGGCGAGCAGGCCGGCGGTGGTCTCGTGCCCTGCGACGAGCAGGTTGAACGCCATGCTCGCCACCTCGGGCTCGGTGAGCACCTCGTCGTCACCGTCGCGGTGGCGCAGCACCCGGCTGACGAAGTCGTCACCGGTGGCGCCCTCGTCGATCCGCCGGGCCACCAACTCCTGGCAGTAGTGCCAGAAGTCCAGCAACCCCTGGGCCAGCCGGACCTGCTCGGCCGGCTCGGGCCGGCCCCAGATCAACGCGATCTGACCGTCCGCCCAGCCACGGATGCGGGGCACGTCCCGGTCCGGTACGCCGAGGATGTCCACCACCACCAGCAGCGGCAGCAGGGCGGTGAACTCGGGCACGAGGTCCACCACCTCGCCCCGTCGCCGGGCGATCCCGTCGACCAGCTCGTCGACCCGACGGCGCACGATCGGTCCGAACTGGACGGAGACCCGGCCGGCCGTGTTGGCGAAGGTGGCCCGCAGCGCGGCCCGGGTCCGGGTGTGCACCGGCGAGTCGGCGGCGGCCGTGGTCGGCGGCACGTCCAGCCGCATCACCACCGCCAACGCCTCCGGGCACATCTCGTACACCGGCGCCAGGGTCAACGCGTTGCCGAAGCTCTCCGGATCCCCGAACGCGTGCCGTACCTGCTCGTGCCGGCTGATCAGCCACATCCCGAGGTCGTCGGCGTAGTGCACACCCTGGTCACGGTGCAGCAGGTCGCGCCAGACGGCGCCCGGATCGGTGAGATACGTACCAGCGAACGGGCGAAGTTCCATGGCCGCCTCCTGGCCCACGCGGTGGCGCGGCGACACGCCCTCCGTCGGTATCGGTTTCACCGTCGGGAATGTGTCGACCTCCGGATCCCCGGGACATCTGGGATTCCCACGATGCGCCCACCGGCGACGGTAGTCAAGGCATTGGCACATGCCGTTGTCCGGGTGCCACCGCACGATGCGCGGCGGCGGATGCGGCACCCCGTTCCGGCCCCGCCGGGCCACTTGCACCGCGCACTTGCACCGCTGGTCACGGTGGGTAACCCGACCTGGGTGCAGAAAAATCGGCGGTCGGCGACGACGCCGGAAACCGGACCTCGGGCGGCCCCGTCCCACACCACCGCGGACCACCGGTGGAGACGCTCACCGAGCCGGCACCAAAACGACCGTTAATCGTCGTCGACCAGGCAGTCGAATTTCCGATCATCGTCGACCTGAATGGACGCGACAGCTCGTCGCGCACGACAGTACGAATCACGCGCACGTTCCATTGTGGCCCCCGCTCGACGGCCAACCAGTGACAGTCTGACCCCGGGAGGTGACGGTAGTGTTCTGTCTCAGTTTTGAGTAGTCGCTTGTTGGAGGGCTACTCGTCCACGTCGGACCTTGGCCAGGATCGATTCGGCGGTGGCGGTCCACACGAACGGCTTCGGGTCGTCGTTGTGCACGCGC
>NZ_JBDPMH010000041.1:0-67627 GCF_039871735.1 Plantactinospora sp. B24E8 | reverse complement strand
ACCGTACGCGACTTGGCAAGAGACTCCAGCAGTTCCCGTTGACCGGTTTCGAGCACCAGCGGTGCGGCAGCACGCGTCACACGCACAGCCTACTAAACGGATAGCTATTTACGAAACAGAGCACTAGAGGGGGTACTTTCGGGCACCGTACGGCGGAGCGCCCCCAGCAACGCTTGATCGGCGCCGGCGGCGGCGGGCGACGCGCTGGCCGGCGCGGTCGCCCGCGAACACCGGCCCGACCAGCCCGGCACCGGCAGCATCGCGGCGGGTTCGGGGTTGAGCCGGCGGTGGTCCTAAGGTCACGGCGAGGTAACTGTGGGATACCTGGCCGCCAATGATCGCTAGCATCAATGGCCAACCAGGTGGCCTCGTCTGGAGTTAGGCGGAGGTTGGATGACTGTTCGGAGGAGGATGGCCGGACCCGTCGCGGCGGCAGGTGCGCTGGCCATCATCGCGAGCCTCACCACGGGCCTACCCTCGGTGGCACAGGCCGCACCGACGTCCGATGGCGCGCCGATCAGCCACGAGGACAACCCACGGGTTCCCGAAGGGGCGGCGTGGACGGAGGCGTACTTCCCGTCGTCGGACGGCAGCGGCGTCGAGCTGCACGCCGACGTGCTGCGTCCGGCACACCTGCCGGCGCATGCGAAGACGCCGGTGATCCTGTCGGTGGGTCCGTACTTCGCGCACGCCGGGGAGACCTCTCCCGGCGGCTTCGACCAGGTCGGTCCGTCGGGGCGCTTCCAGGACCTGATCGACGGCGCGCGGCTCATGGCGCGTGGCTACACCTTCGTGATGGTCGACCTGCGCGGCTTCGGCGGCAGCACGGGCTGCCTGGACTTCCTCGGCCCGGGCGAGCAGGCCGACGTTAAGGCGGCCGTCGAGTGGGCCGCGCGCCAGCCGTGGTCGACGGGAAAGGTCGGCATGTACGGCAAGTCCTACGACGCCAACACCGGACTGGCGGCCAACGTCCTCAAGCTCAAGCCGCTGCGGGCGGTCGTGGCCCAACAACCGACCTGGGACAGGTACAACTACCTGTTCAGCAACGGAGTGCCGCGCTCCAACGCGACCAGCAGCCCGCGCGGCTACTACTCGATCGCGACGATGGCGCCGCTGCCCGACGACAGCGACCGCTACAAGGCCAACGCGGAGTGGGAGAAGAGCCACCCCGAGTGCGAGATCGCCAACAACACCGACACTCAGAACCGCGACCCGAACTCGGCGTACTGGCGTGCCCGTGACTTCGCCGCCCGCGCTGCCGGCACCCGCACGCCCTTGTTCGTCACGTCGGGCTTCATCGAGCCCAACACCAAGCCCGAGGACATGCAGCAGTACCTGGCCAACCACAAGGGCCCGGAACGGGGCTGGCTCGGTCATTGGGAACACGTCCGCGGCAACGAGACCGACGACGAGGGCCGGCTCAAGATGGGCCGGGCCGGCTGGTTCGACGAGGTGATGCGCTTCTACGACCTGCACCTGCGGGGCATCGCACCGTCGGTGAAAGACCCGGCGTTCGCCGTCGCGGACAGTCTCGGCAACTGGCGCGCCCAGTCGACGTGGCCGGTGACGCACGACTCGTACACGGCGCGGTTGTCGCCCGGTCGGTACGTCGACGACGGCGGCCAGGCTGCGCAGCGCACCGCCGAGCCGATGACCGCGGGCTGGGACATCGAGCACGCGCCGGAGGCCGGTTCGCGGGCGGGTGCGCTGGCCGCCGACGCGCCGGGCAACAACTACTGGAGCTTCTCCACGGCAGCGGCGAAGCGGGTGCGCGTCACGGGCACCCCGGAGATCACCCTGAAGACACAGGGGGCGGGCAACGTCTGGGTGCGGCTGTGGGACGTCGCCCCAGACGGCCGGGCGACGATGTTCAACGAGATGGTGGCGGCGCTGGACGGCGACGGGTCCACGCGGTTCCCGCTGAAGGCGAACGACTGGACCTTCGAGCGCGGGCACCGGCTCGGGGTCCAGATCGGCACCATCACCTCGCGGGGCTGGCGCCCGGTCCCCTCGGGCCAGACCGTCACGGTCACCGACGCCCGGCTCGGCTTGGCGGTGCAGGATCCCCGGTTCGACTCGCCCACCCAGGGCGACCGGTCGCCGTATCTGGACAGCTACCTGGCGGCGAACACCACGACGCTCGACACCGTCGGCGCCCCGACCTTCCCGCTGCGCGTTTCGAAGCACCACTGACCAACCCCGGAGGCCTGTACGGTGCCAAAACTCGTTCAACGGGGGCTGTCTCGCCAACGGCACACCTCTCTTGTCAACCCGCCGGCAGCAGAGAGGTCTCCGTTGGCGAGACAGCCCCGGAACTACTACTGAGTCTGCTGTCGTGCACACCTGTGGTGGAGTTGTCCGGACCTCGTCGTCACGAGGGATGGGGAGCCTGATCGCCGTGTGGTCACGGTCGACGAGGAGTCAGCTCGCGCGGTGCAGCCGACGGCGGCAGGCGAGTAGGTGGCTGGCCAGGACAGCGGTTGCACTGGCGCGCACGCACACGTCGGCTCCTGCCCCAAGTACTGCGGCTATGGTGGCCGCCGGGCTTGATTCGTCGAGCAGCACTACCAGTTGTGGTCGGTGGGCGAGTTGCCGATCCATGGCGACGACTTCGTTGATGGTCGGGTGGACGAGCAGTACGAGGTCGCCGGATTTGATATTGGTGATGTCCTGGCTTGGTCGGATGGACCATGTGGCTGGTAGGTGCAGGCTCAGGCCGGCGACGCGGGTGATGTCACCGAACACCCAGATGGCTCCGCCGGTGTCCGACGCGTCGTTCATCGCGCTCTCCGTTGGCTGCGTGTCGTGGCCTCAGTCGGTTTTCGTGAGCGTCGACGCGGTTATCGAGCCGTCGGCGTCGGTGTCGCCGTCGGCGCTGACCTTGTCGCCGGCCTTGAAAGCCTTCAACTCGCCGGGAACCTGCACGTTCGTGTCGCCGTCGGTGCGGATGGTGATCACCTCGCCTGACTCTGTCTGTAGGTAGATGGTGGTGCCATCGACGAGTTTCACGGTTCCGGTGGTGGCTGCGGCTCGTCCTCGTCCGTCTTGGGTGCCGCCGCCGGGTGCGCCGCCGCCTGGGAAGGCGGTGGGTGGGGTGAAGCCGCCCTGTCCCCGGAACCCGCCTGGTCCTGTGCTGGTGGGTTGTGCGCCGAATGCTTTCTGTACCTCGATTCCGGCTACCAGGCCGCCGACGAGGAGTAGCGCGACGGCGAGGACGAGTGTTGTCCTGTTCCACCAGCGGCGGTTCGCCGCGGCGGCGAGTTCGACGTCCAATGTGGATGCAGTCACAAGGTTCTCCTGGGGTTATTCGTAGCGGAGGGCGTCGATGGGACGGAGCCGGGCTGCCCGGTTGGCAGGCACGCTGCCGAAGAAGAGCCCGATCGCGACCGATACGCACAGGGCGAGCGCGATCGAGCTGGGCACGATGACCGGTCGGACGCCGACGATGGTGAAGTTGCTGCCGATGTAGGCGGCGGCGACGCCCAAGCCGCCGCCGAGCAGGCTCAGCATGGTGGCCTCGGCCAGGAATTGGGTAAGGATGGCCCGTCGTGGTGCGCCGAGGGCTTTGCGGATGCCGATCTCGCGGGTGCGTTCGGTGACCGTGACGAGCATGATGTTGGTGATGCCGATGCCGCCGACCAGCAGGCTGATGCCGGCGACGGCGCCGAGCAGGGTGGTGAACGTGTCGGCCGTCTCGGTCTGGGTCTGCAGGAGCTGGGACGCGTTCTGGATGCGGTACGGCTGGGTGTTCGAGGTGGCGGGCGTCTGGATTCGCTGGGACAGGATTAGGGAGGCCTGTGCCTGCGCGTCCGTCACCTTCTCCGGGGTACGGGCCTCGACCACGATCGAGGTGAGCGCCCCGTAGCCGGTCAGTGCCTGCTGGACCGCGGTCAGTGGTGCGATCGCGACGTCGTTGGCGTCCATGAAGCCGGAGGCGCTGCTCTTCTCGTCCAGTACGCCGATGACCGTGAACAGGGCACCGTTGGCGGTGATCTCCTTGCCGACGGGGTCGACGCCGGGGAACAGTTCGTCGGCGACGGTCTGCCCGATCACCACGACGGGGCGGCCCTGTGTGACGTCGTCGGCGGTGAACGTCGCGCCGGCGCCGACCGGCGAGTTCGACGCGGCGAAGTAGCTCGGGGTGCTGCCGACGAGTTGTTGTGCCGAGTAATCGGTGCCCTGGTAGGTCAGGGTCGCCTGGGTGCTGGTCACGGGTGACACCGACGCGATGTCGGGGGCGAGGACGGGGTCGTCGAGCGCGTCGGCGACGGTCGGGGTGAGGGCGTCGCTGCCGCCGACACCCTGCACGGTCAGGGTTTTGGTGCCCAGTGCCTCGATCCGGTCGGCGACCTGACGGGCGGAACCGTTGCCGACGGCGACCAGCAGGATCACGGCCGCGACGCCGATCAGGATGCCGAGCATGGTGAGGCCGGAGCGGAGTTTGTTGGCGCCGATCCCGCGTACCGCGAACCGCAGCACCTCGAGGATGCTCATGCCGGCACCCGCTGCTGTAGGACGTCGGTGACGAGCTGGCCGTCGACGAGCCGGATCAGGCGGCTGGCGCGGGCGGCGACGTCGTCCTCGTGGGTGATGAGCAGGATGGTGCGGCCGGCGGCGTGCAGGTCGTCGAAGATGCCGAGGATGTCCTCGGTCGACCGGCTGTCGAGGTTGCCGGTCGGTTCGTCGGCGAGCACCAGGGCGGGCTCGGTGACCAGGGCTCGGGCCACCGCGACGCGCTGCTGCTGGCCGCCGGAGAGCTGGTTCGGCTCGTGGTCTGCGCGCTGGGCGAGCCCGACCAGGTCCAGGGCGGCTCGGGCCCGTCGACGGCGCCCGGCCGCCTTGATCCCGGCGTAGGCCAAGGGCAGTTCGACGTTGGCGACCGCAGTGGTGCGGGGGATCAGGTTGAACGACTGGAAGACGAAGCCGATACGTCGGTTGCGGACCAGGGCGAGTTGGCGGTCGTTGAGCCGGCTCACGTCGACGCCGTCGAGCACGTACTGGCCGGTGGTGGGGATGTCGAGGCAGCCGAGGATGTTCATCAGGGTCGACTTGCCGGAGCCGGACGAACCCATGATCGCCACGTATTCGCCGCGTGCGACGGTCAGCGACACGCCGCGTAGTGCGTGCACGGTCGCGGCGCCCTGGCCGTACACCTTCGTGACGGCGCGTACGTCGAGGACGGTCACCGGCCACCTCCGAGCCGTCCGCCGCCGGGCGGGCCTCCGCCGCCGGGGAACCCGCCGCCGGGTCCCGCTCCGCCGCCGGGGAAGCCGCCGCCGGGTCCCGCTCCGCCGCCGGGGAAGCCGCCGCCCGGGGATGTCCCCTGGTTGGACGAGTTGCTCGGCGTGTCGATCAGGACCTGCTCTCCGGCGGTCAACCCGGACGTGATCTCGGTCGTGTTGTCGCCTTCGAGGCCGACTTCGACCGCGCGGACGGTTCGTTGGCCGTTCTCCATCACGGTGACGGTGTGCCGGTTGCCCGCGCTGGTGACGGCGGCCGAGTTGACGTAGACGACGTTGGCGGCCTGGCCGACGGTGACCGACACGTTGACGCTCTGGCCGGCGCGTACCCCGTCGGGCAGGTCGTCGAGGGTGAACGTGACCCCGTAGGTGACGACGTTGTTCGCCGTCGTCGCGTTCGGGTCGACGGCGGCGAGCTTGGCCGTGGACCGCGCCTCGGGTAGGGCGTTCCAGGTGACGGTGCCGGTCTGGCCGGTTTTGAGCTTCGTCGCGTCCGCCTCGGCGATCGACGCGAAGACCTCCAGCCGGGTCAGGTCGGCGATCTCGATGAAGCCGGCCACCGACCCGGACCCGGTGTCGCCGCCGCTGTTGGAGGTGCCGCCCGGTGCGTTGCCGCCGCCGTTCGTGTTGTTGTTGTTGTTGCCGGTGCCGCCGTTTCCGGAGGCGGATCCGCCGACGGTGCCGTTGACGGCGGTCACCGTGCCGGCCATCGGCGCCTTGAGGGTGGTACCGGCGACGGCGTCCTCGGCCTCGTCGACGTCGAGTTCGGCCTGGTCCACCTGCGCCTCGGCCTCGGAGGTGTCGCCGTCGGCATCCTGCGCCCGGTCGAGCGCGGCCTGCGCGGCGTCGAGGTTGGCCCGGGCGGCGTCGAATTGCCGCCGCGCGGCGGTGTCGTCCACCACCGCCAGCGCCTGGCCCTTGGTCACCTTGTCGCCGACCTGCACCCGGATCGCGGTGACGGTGCCGGAGGTGGCGAACGTGGCCGTCGCCGTCGAGGCGCTACGGACGCTGCCGGCGGCGGAGACCGTCGCGGTGACCGTACCGTGGGCCGCGGCGACGGTGCGGCTACCGCCGGAGCCCGGCTCGGCGGCCTCTGCGGTGCTGAACGACGTGTACGCCCAGGTGGCCGCGCCGGCCACGGCCAGGGCGAGGATGACGTTGACGATCAGGGCTGGCGACGTCCGCAGTCTCGGAAGCGACGGCCTGCGCAGCCTCGGGAGGGTGTGGCGCATGCGCGACAGCTTGCAGGAGGCGGCTCGGAGCAAGCCCCGCGCTAGCTCAAAGCTGACTGGGAACCGGTGGGCAGCAGCACCCGGAACGCGGCCCCCTGGCCGGGGCTTGTCTCCAGTTCGACCCGGCCGCCGTGACCGTGCACGATCGCGGCGACGATCGACAGACCGAGCCCGGAGCCGCCGTTGCTGCGGGCGCGGCTCGGATCGGCCCGGTAGAGCCGCTCGAAGACCCGGCCGGCGTGTTCCGGTGGCAGGCCGGGGCCGTTGTCGGCGACCTCGAACACGGCGAGCGGCGTACGCGGTGGCGGCTCCTCGCCGACCGTCGCGGCCGTGTGACGGCGGGGCCGGTAGGTGGCGAGCCGGCCGACCCGTACGGTGATGTCGGTCTGCGGCGGTGTGTGCTGCAGCGCGTTCGCGACCAGGTTGG
This sequence comes from Plantactinospora sp. B24E8, assembly GCF_039871735.1. Taxonomy (NCBI): domain Bacteria; kingdom Bacillati; phylum Actinomycetota; class Actinomycetes; order Micromonosporales; family Micromonosporaceae; genus Plantactinospora; species Plantactinospora sp. B24E8. Next base: position 60,728 of record NZ_JBDPMH010000041.1, on the reverse strand, counting down.
TGGCGACCTGGCGTAGTCCGTGCTCGTCGCCGAGGACCGTCACCGGGTCGAACGCGCACTGGTCGCCGCCGAAGCTGGCCAGCCGGACCGGGCGGTCGGGGCGGCGGGCGTGCGCGTCGCGGATCGTGTCGGCGGCGATCGCGAGCAGGTCGACCGGGCGCCGCTGCGGCTTCCTCTGGCGGTCCAGCCGGGCCAGCAGCAGCATGTCCTCGACCAGCAGCCCCATCCGGGCGGCTTCGCCCTCGATCCGGGACATCGTCTCGTCGAGTAGCCGTCCGGGCGGCGCTCCGCCGCGTCGGTACAGCTCGGCGAAGCCGCGGATCGAGGTGAGCGGGGTGCGCAGCTCGTGCGACGCGTCGGCGACGAACTGCCGGAGTCGCTGCTCGGACGCGGTCCGCGCGGCGACCTCCGACTCGATCCGGTCGAGCATCGAGTTCAGCGCGATGCCCAGCCGGCCCGACTCGGTGTGCGGGTCGGCGTCGTCGACGCGGTGGGTCAGGTCGCCGGCGGTGATCGCGGCGGAGGTGCTCTCCATCCGGATCAGTGGGCGCAGGCCGATCCGGACCACCGCGGCGGCGACCAGCGCGAGCAGGAACAGCACGACGAGCATCACGACCAGGTCGATGGCGAGCAGCAGGTCGGCGGTCGCCTCGACCTGTCGGAGCGAGATCGCCGGTACGGCCACTCCGCCGTCGGGTTGGGTGACCACCGCCACCCGCCAGTGGTCCTCGCCGTCGACGGACTCCACGGTGAACGGCCCGTCGTCCGCCTTCTCCCGCAGCGCGGCGAGCGCCCCCACCTCGGGTGGTGAGATCTCGTCGGGCGACGGGGACGGCAGCCGGCGGCCGGCGGAGTCGAAGACCAGGATGGTGCGATACATGTCGAAGCGGCCCCGGGGGAACGGGCTGTCGCCGGCCTGGTCGGGCGGGAACGGGCGGGCCGCGACGTGCCGCATCCCGGCGAGCTGGTTGTCGATCTGGTCGGTGAGGTACTGACGCAGCAGCACGATGCCTGCCGCGTTCGACACGACCAGGGCGACGGCGCTGAGCGCGGCGACGGCGACGACGAGGCGGGACCGCAACGTCCACTGTCGCCACCTGGGCATTCTCATTCGTCCGGGGGCCGGCGCAGCGCGTAACCCACACCACGGACCGTGTGGATCAAGGGCGGCTCCCAGCAGTCGATCTTCTTACGGAGGTAGTAGACGTACGACTCGACGATCCGGCCGTCGCCGCCGAAGTCGTAGTTCCAGACCCGGTCCAGGATCTGCGCCTTGCTCACCACCCGGCCCGCGTTCACCAGCAGGTAGCGCAGCAGGTTGAACTCGGTCGGCGACAGGTCGACCAGCCGGCCGCCGCGACGCACCTCGTGCGCGTCCTCGTCGAGCTCGACGTCGGCGTACCGCAGCACGCCGGTGTCGCCGTCCGGCTCGATGCGGCTGCGACGCAGGATCGCCCGGATGCGCAGCACCACCTCCTCGAGGCTGAACGGCTTGGTGACGTAGTCGTCGGCGCCGACGGTCAGGCCGGAGATGCGGTCCTCGACCGCGTCGCGGGCGGTCAGGAACAGCACCGGAACGTGGGGGCCCGGCCCGGCCCGCAGCCGCTGCGCGACCTGGAACCCGTCGAGGTCGGGCAGCATCACGTCCAGCACCACCAGGTCCGGCTCGAACTCGACCGCCGCCGCCAACGCCTCGTACCCACCAGCGGCGACCCGTACGTCGAACTCGATGAGCCGCAGCGTCGCCGACAGCAGGGCACAGATATTGGGCTCGTCGTCGACGACGAGCACCCGGGTCAACCGTCCAGCCACGTCATCCCTTCTATCGGAGCTACCTCAGAATTAGCTGGGACTTCCCTCGACGCCGGCTGTGACCACCTCGTCGCCCCCGACCAGCCCAGTCTTGATCTCCGTGTACCGGTCGCCGCGCAGCCCGACCTCGACGGCCCGGGCCTGATCGCCGGCGGCGGTCCTGACCATGACGGTTCCGTCGCCGCGCACCGCCGTCGAGGGCACCCGCAGCACCCCGGTGACCTCACCGGTACGCACCCGCACGTTCGCGCTCTGGCCCACCAGAAGCTCCGCCGGAACCGTCTCGAAGGCGAGGACGACGCCGTAGCGCACCAGGTCGCCGTCGGCGGCGCCGACCGGGTCGACCCGTACGACCCGGGCGGTGAACTCCTCGTCCGGCCGGTTCGCGAGCGTGATGGTCGCGCTCTGGCCGATCTTCAGGCGGCCCGCGTATGCCTCCGGGACATCGGCGGCCACCTGCATGCCCGCCACGTCGGCGAGGGTGACGAACGTGCCGCCGGTGCCGACGTCGGCACCCACCGCGCCGGCCACCGTGAGCACCTTTCCGCCGATCGGCGCCTTGATCTTCGTACCGGCCAGCCGGTCCTCCGCCTCGGCGAGCGCGACCTCGGCGCTCGTCACCCGCTGCTGCGCTGCGAGTACTGGATCCCCGGCCCGCTGACCGGAACACTCGGCACCCCGGCCGCCACCCGGCGCCTGACCGTCCGGTACCTGACCACCTGGTACCTGACCACTGCCGGGTGCCTGGCCGCCAGCGGAGTGGGGTGGCTGGCTCGCCGACGGCTGGCCGGCGGGCGGTCGAGTTGACCGGGTCGGCGACGGCGACGGCTGGCTGCTCGGTGACACCGACGGCGTGACCGACGGCGACGGCGGCGCGCCGCGACCGGCGACCATGCCAACCTCGACGGCCTGCCCGGTCCGGGGTGCGGAGACGGGGCAGGCGCCGGCCCCGCCGTCGGCCGCCTTCTCCGCGTCCTGCAGGGCCTCCTCCGCGTCGTCGAGCGACTTCTGCGTGTCGGCGACCCGCTCCTCCGCGCCGGTGGCGTCGATCTCGGCGAGTACCTGACCAGTCTTCACCTGATCTCCGGGGCGTACGTTGACCGCCGTCACCGTGCCGTCGGCGGCGAAGCCGAGCGTGCGCGTCTGTGCCGGCTCGAGGGTTCCGGTCGTCGCGACAGCCGTGACCACCTCACCCCGGTCAACCCGTACGGTGTCACTCCCGTCCGTCGGGGCCGGCTCTGCCCTGTGCAGCGTCCACGCCACCGCAGTGCCGATCACGACCAGCGCGGCGACGCCGCACATGGCGAGCCGGCCGCGGCCACGCCATCTTTTCCGGAACAAGCCCATGAGCGGCGAGTATCGGTGCCTCACCTCGCAGGTGGCTGAGCCGTACCTCGGAGTTCCCTCAGAGTCGATTCGAAGGGTTCTTTGAGCTTGGTCTGACCTGGCCCGGAGGTAGTGGCGGTTGCATTGGCCAGCGTGCCGCGTTTCCCGATCCGGCGGCACGACGAGGATGGAGGACCTGTGTCTCTGCGCACGCGACAGTCTCCCCGCCCGCGATGGACGCTGGCGCTGGCCGCCGGGTCGGCGGCGCTGCTCCTGGCGGCCGGCTGCGGCTCGGACGGCGACGGCGGATCCAGCGACCCCGGCCAGGACCCCACAGGCGCGCCGAACGGAGCCTCGGCATACCTCGACTGCCTCCGCGACCAGGGCATCGACATCTCGAACACCTTCCCCTCCGGCCGACCCAGCGCGTTCCCCTCCGGCCGGCCGACCGCGTTCCCCTCGGGCCGACCCAGCGGCTTCCCATCCGGGCGTCCCACCGCGTTCCCGTCCGGTGGGCCGGGCGGCGGCCGGATGGGTGTCTTCCGCCCAGAGGGAGTCGACGACGCGACCTGGCAGAGGGCTCAGGAAGCCTGCGCATCGGTGCGGCCCAGCGGCGGCCCGGCAGGCAACGGCCCCGGCGGCCAAGACGGCCCGGGCGGCGGCAACCGCGACGCCAGCGCGGCGTACCGCAACTGCCTCGCCGACCGGGGTGTCGACCTGCGGGCCAACCCGGCTACCAGGGACCCGAAGGTCGCCGAGGCCATGCAGGCGTGTGACGTGCTCCGCCCGACCGCAACCACCACGCCGTAGGCCCAGGTTCGGTCCGATCGGCAGGAGCGCGCAAATCCGCAGCTCGCGTGCTGCGCCCCGCATCGTCACCCGTGGCTACGGGGCCCATCGACTCCGCTGTCCCGCTGTTACCGACATCGGTCGGGCGGATCCGGGACCGGCACCGCTCCGTAGCTGCACGCCGCTTGCGGCCGGTGGTGTGCCTCCAAGGCACACCACCGGCCGCAGGGTTCTGCGTCCCGTCGCCCGGTTAACACCTCACCCGCTGGTGATGACGCTGTCGGTGGCGAGATGCGACGTCCGTTGCCGGAGGAGCGTCTTCAGTTGCTCGACGTCCGCCGTCGTCTTCTGCTCGTCGTAGCCGTCGACGGTGGACAGCACCTTGGTGATGCTCTCGATGGCGTTCAACGCCGTCCCGTCCGCGTAGATCTTCTGGTAGAGGTCGCGGTAGGCGTCCTCGTACACCGGCTTGAAAGCGGCGCTGGCAAGGAAACGTTCCTTGAGCTTGTTGCCGCCGAGACCGCCCGGCCGACCCCGCCCACCGGCGGCGTCGCCGTCCGGACGCGGCATACCCTCCGGTAGCTGCATGCCGTCCGGCAGTTGCATGCCTTCCGGTGGCTGGAAGCCCCCGGGTGGAGCGGCTCCGGCCTGCGGGAACCGGCCGCCCATCCTTCGTGAGCTGTTGCAGCAGCCCACCCTCACCAGTCAGCTTCAGCCCGTCACCACGAGCCCGATCGACCAACATTGCGATCAACTGCTCGTCCGTGACCGCACCCGACGGCTCGGCAGCCGGCTGTCCCACGGTGGTCTCGGTCGTCATCTGGCGTCTCTCCCTTGATCGGTCGATCAGCCGTTATTTGTACAGTCCCAGGAATTCCGCCGGACGGCCGGTTGCAGGAGGGTGCGGATGATCGGATGGCTTGATGATGTCTGGTCCCGAACACGCCTGGTGCAGGTCGTCGAAGGGGGTGAGGATGGTGGTCCTCTTCCCGATCGTGCGGTTCTGGCCGAGCTACGCGGGGCTGGGACGGCCGAGGCGTTGCGTGTGTTGACCACGACGGGCCGGTTCACCGGTGACATCTGTCGTTGTCGGGGTGGGCCGACGCTCGTGCTCCGCGACAGCGGGGGCGAGGTGTTGGGCATCATGGTTACGGCTCGGTCAGTTGGGAGCGGTCGCGGTTCCGTAACGACCCCGCCGTGGCGGATCCGGCGGCGCTCCACCTGTTTCTGGCCGGGCACGGGGTGCCGGGCCAACTGGCCTGCTTCGTGGCGCCGCTGGCCGACCTGTTGAACCTGCACGAGGGTCGCCCGCAGTTCCGCCCGCCGGGAAAGTCGGCAAGCGGTACCTGGTCGAGCGCCGGATCCCTGACGTGTTGCACCCGGTGTTGGTCACGGTCACCGGTCAGCAGGCCGGCGAGCTGTCCGATGCGCGGATCGACGACGTCCGTCGACGGCTCACCGACGCCATGCCGTCGCTCACCGGCCGGGCGGCGATCCTGTTGCCCTGGCTGGGCCGGCTCCCGATCCCGGCGGAGGCGTTGTGGGGCGAGGGTGTCCTGGTACGGCGGCTGCTCGCCGATCTGACGCTGCCTGACGTCGCGGCCGCGGCCGCCGAAATCCGGACCGGACACGTCGCGATGGGTGTGGTCAACCTGGTCATGCACTCCGGCGACGACGGCACGCTTGCCACGGCCGTCGGTCCGACGCTGCCGCAAATGTTCCCGCCCGCATCCGCGGCCAGCACCGTACGGTGGCCGTGGCCGTGGCCGTGGCCGTTGCCGTGGGCGTGGGGGAGCGCGCCCACGGCTGGACCGTGGACCGGGTCTGTGGATAGGGCACGATGCCCAACCCATCACACTCGACTGACCGGTGGTGGCTTGCGGTGTGCCACTCATCGCGGCCGTCAGGTGCGAGGCGACCGGAGCGTACGGCCGCCGCGAGGGGCAACCAGGTGGGTGATCACGTCGTACCCGCCGCGTAGGGTCATCCGGTGGACGTGTACGACATCGCCGCCGGCCTGCCCGGCATCGACGTGCTGCGGCAGCGGTGCAAAGCGCTGGCCGTGCTGGAGTGTGTGATTGACGGTGGCGCGCCGTACTACGTCTACACGCAGTGGGGTGACGACGAGGCGGCGCTGATGAGCAACGACGGCGGTGATGAGTGGGCGGTCGTGTTCACCGGCGATGGCGCGTTCATCCGGGTCTTCGACCACGAGTCGGCGATGTCGCCGTACCGCGATCCGGACCGCGGGGTGTGGCCCGGCCTGACCGACGGCATCCCGGCGGTGTTGTCTCCGCAACTGAAGGAACCCGCGTTCTCTGACGAGTCGGGAAGGTTCCTCGCCACCGCCGTGCTGTGGCGGCTGGCCGGTGACGACCGCTGGGGCGCCGGTGCGGGCATCACCTTTCCTCCGTCGCGCGGACCGTACGACCCCGGGCCGGACGGCTCCGCGATGCTGGAGATCCTGCTGGACGACATCGTCGACCGGTTCGTCGAGTTTGCCGGCGACTACTACGAGATGGAGGTGGACCGTGTGGTGGTCGAGCACGTCGTCGCACACCGGCCGCTCAGCGACGCCGTGGTACGGGCGCTGAACCCACACGCCACCGTCGCCGATCTCCGAAGAGACGTCGCCGCGATCGGTTACCCGGTCACCGTGATGTAACCGACCTGGTACGCCACCGCGGCGTAGCGAGCGAGTCGCGGCATGAGCGTGCGTGGGCCGCCGTGGTACTGCTCGTGTTGGTCATGTGGGATAGAGGCGGGCCATCGCCTGGATCGTGTCGGTCATGCGGGCGACGAGCTGCGCGGGGGCGAGAACCTGGACGTCCGCGCCGAGCCGGAGCAGGGTCGCGGCGGTGTGTGGCACGTTCTCCAACGGGATGGTGGCTTGGCGCCAGCCGTCCGGGTCGGCGGGCGTAAGGGTGCGCCGCGCCAGCCGGGCGGCCTTCGGACCGAGGACGTCGGGGAGGGCGGTGACCCCGTTCGGCGTGAGGCGTACGGTGGCGACCTCGTCGGTGTCGGCCCGCTCGTACCGTTCGACGTGCGCCCGCCAGAACTCGGGCAGATCGAAGCCGTCAGGCCGGGCGAACCGCTCGGGCAGCGGCCGCAGGTCCACGATGGCCGAGACGCGGTAGGTGCGTGGCTGGCCTCGTCCGGCGGCGATCAGGTACCAGACCCCGGCCTTGAGTACGAGTCCCAGCGGGTGCAGCCGCCGGGTGACCTCGCCGGGCCGGGGTGCCCAGCGACGGTACCGGACCTCGATGGCCTGGTCCTGCCAGAGTGCCTCGGCTACGGCGAGCAGGTGCGGCACCGTGTCGGGCTGCCGGTACCAGCCGGGTGCGTCGAGGTGGAACCGCTGCCGGATGCGTATCGACGCATCCCGGTACGGGGTGGGCAGCGCCGCCATCAGTTTGAGTTCGGCGGCGGCCACCTGGGCGCCCAGGCCCAGTTCGGCGGCTGGCTGCGGCATGCCGGTCAGGAACAGCGATTCGGCCTCGTCGGCGGTCAGCCCGGTCAGTCGGGTGCGGTAGCCGTCCATGAGTTGGTATCCACCGGTGGGGCCCGATTCGGCGTAGATCGGCACGCCCGCCGCGGCGAGGGCCTCGACGTCGCGGTAGACGGTCCGGGCGGTGACACCGAGTTCCGTGGCCAGCTGTGCGGCGCTCATCCGACCCCGATTCTGCAGCAACAGCAGCAGGGACAACAGTCGACTGGCACGCATTTGGGAAAGTCTGCCAGGCCACTGACAGAAGATGTCAGGGGTAGCCCGCCATGATCGTCGTCATGAACGACTTCGACTTCTTCATCGGCTCGTGGAACGTGGTCAACCGTCGGCTCAAGACGCTGTTCGCCGGCAGCGACGACTGGGAGACCTTCCCCGGCACCACAACCTGCCGGTCGATCTTCAACGGCGCCGGCCACGCTGAAGAGATCATCTTCCCGACGCTCGGCAGCCGTGGCTTCACCCTGCGCCTGTTCGACGTCGAACGAAAGGAGTGGTCGATCTACTGGGCAAGCAGCCGTACCGGCCTGCTCGACCCGCCGGTCGTGGGCACCTTCACCGACGGCCGGGGCGACTTCTACGGCGACGACACCTACGACGGCAAGCCGATCAAGGCACACTTCATCTGGTCCGACATCACACCCACCTCGGCGCGGTGGGAGCAGGAATTCTCCGCCGACGGCGGACAGACCTGGGAATCGAACTGGGTCATGGAGTTCACCCGCGCGTGACAAAGCGGCTCGGCCTGGAAGGGTCGAGCCGCGCCCCTACCGGCCGCCCTCACTCGCCCGAGCGGTCAGCGACGAGCGAACGCCCGCACATCGGCTGCCAGCGCACTCGCCCCCCGCTGCTGTCGCCGCTGGACGAGGGTGGTGGGGAGCAAATTGGGAGCAGGAGGGCGCTCCCAACAGCGCCGAACGGCGCTCAACCCGTCTGAGCTGCTCTAATCCGCCCCGCACCTACCAGGGGTACTCGTATCCCTGCTGGTCGGAGGGTTGCGGATCGTCCCTTGACACGGAAGAGGTCTGGTTCAAATCCAGTATCGCCCACCAGCTATATAAGCAGGTCGTGCGGTTCGTTGCCGGATCTTCGGTAACGAACCGTTCTAATTGTGCTCCTTACGTTGGGAGCAAATTGGGAGCAGGTGACGCGCCGGCTTTCGGACGGCCGTCGTCGTGGCCGGGTGGGACGGAGCCCCGTGGCCGTTGCTCGACGGGGGATCGCACGGCCCGACCTCAGTCGGCACCGTCTTCGCCCCGTGGCCGTTACGCATGTTGGCCCGCCGGCCAGTCGTCTCGTCAACGCCAGCCTCCGTGCCGTTGACGGTACGTGGGCCAGTTCGGTCTCAACTCATCCGGTGAGCCTGGGACGGCATGACCCTGATGGGGCGGACATGCTGAAGCCCTCCCGATGACGGGCGGACTGTCAGCGTCCGCTCTGGGAGGGCTTTTCAGCGGAAGTAGTGGTCAGGTGATGACCGAGCCGGGGGAGTAGAACGTTCCCCTGAGCGGAGGATAACCGTCGTTCCACGTTACCGTGGCCGCCATCACACTCTGGACGAGGCCGGAGGCTCCGTTGAAGGGCACGCTGTGACTGCAGGTCGTAGATGGGCCAAGAGTCACCGGACAGGTCTTCACCGGGGCGAGGATGATGCCGTGCTGGGCAATGCCGATCTGCATGAAGATGGCGTCGGTCTCGGTCGCCAACCCGTTGTCGTCGGTCCACCGGCAGGCAACGGCCCAGGTCACGTTGAGGTAGCCGTTGTACACGGTGACGTCATTGCCGTAGCTGACATGACAGAGGATCGGCGCACCGGGTGCCTGCACGCTGATGGCGGAAGGATCGCTGAACGCGGCGCGTGGGCCGAGTGCTTGTGCGGCGGCCGGCGTGGTGCTCAGGGTGAGGCTCGCCAGCGAGGCGGCGAACACGACGACGAGAAGACGAAAAGATCGTAGACGTCGCAGTTTCATGAGGCTCCTTGTAGCTTGCGAGTGAGTCGTAGCCGTGGTGCCTGGTCGACATCCGTCGACTTTCGCGGTGGCTCAGGGACGCACATGGTGAACCTCCATTCCGGCGCTGCGGTCGCTGTCCCTGTGGCACGGAGCAGTCGAGTCGATGGTCGGTACGGCGAGCCGATACCGATCACCCAGTCGACAGTTGCGACTGCGTAAGGGCTACCAGTGACGATGCGGTCATCGACTGGATTCCTACTGAACACCGACTGGACGCCAGGATCGTTGAGGCCGACCAGAGCGGTCAGCCAGGGGCGGTGGGTCGAGCAACATGCTGCTGCAGTACTCGGCACACCGGTTCCGGTTCCACGACCTGCTCCGGCTCTACGCCGACAAGCTGGTCGAGGCGGAGAGCAGCCGGACCCGACACGACGCCTTCGCACGGCTGCTGGCCTCGTACGCCGAGCGGGTGACCGCCGCGATGGACCGGGCGCTGCCCCAGATGGTGCGGCTCGCCGGCCATCCCCGGCCGGAGGGCCAGTTCCCGGACGAGAAGCGGGCAGCGGCCTGGCTCGCCGCCGAGGCGACCGCGCTGGTGCTGCTGGCCGAGCAGGCCGGCCGGGACGGCGGGCTCGCCGACTTCGCCTGGCGGATCGCCGACCAGCTGCGCGGCTACCTCCTGGTCAACCCGCACGTCGACGGCTGGACCCGGATCGTCGGGGCCGGCTGGTCGGCGGCGGAGCGTTCGGCCGACCGCCGGGCGCGGGCGGCGATGCTGATGTCCAGGGGGCAGGCCCGGAGCATGGTCGGTCGCGACCTCGAAGGTCTCGACGACGCGCTCACCGCCCTGCGGCTGGCGCAGGAGTGCGGCTGGGACGCGGCGGCAGCCTACCTTTCCCACAACGTCGGCTGGCAGTACTACGAGTTCGGCCGGCTCGCCGACGCCGAGACGTGGTTCGGCCGAACTCTCGACCTGACCGCGCACGAGCCCCTGGGGCACATCCGCGCGGCGGTCCTGAACGGCATCGGCATGAACATGCTCGACCGTGGCCGCTACGAGGACGCCGCGACGAGCCTCACCGCCGCCCTGGAGATCAACAACGCGACGGGGCGCGAGCGTTCCGCGCTGGTCAACCGGGGAAACCTCGCGAGCGTACTCCGGCAGCGTGGTGAACTCCTCGACGCGGCCGAGCAGCTCGACACCGTCCTGCGCAGGCACCGGCGGCGCGGCGACCTGCGCGGCGAACTCTCCACCCTGGACGACATGAGTCGGCTGGAGATCGACCGGCGGAACCTCGCCACCGGGTTGAGCCTGGCCCGGCAGGCACACGATCTCGCGGTCGAGACGTACGACCGGCGGGCCCAGACGATGACCGCCGGCACGCTCGGAAACCCGCTCCGGGAGAACAGCGAGATCGCGCAGGCGCTCGACGTACTCCGGGACGGGGTTGCGATGGCGAGGCGGCACTCGTACCGCTATCTGGAGACCAGGGCACGGGTGGGCCTGGCCCGTGCCCTGGCGCTGGCCGGTGAGCCGGATGCGGCGTGACACGAGGCCGGCCGGGCCGAGCGGGTCGCCCACGACCTGGGGTTCGGGACGCTCGCGACGGAGGCGAGGACGATCGGGGCGGACCCGCCGGCTCCCGACTAGCCGGTGACGCCGACCAGCCGGTAGTAGCCCAGCGGGGGCTTGAAGTCGACGCTCATGTATCCGATCCCCGCCGCCGGGGTCATGGCCGAGTACAACTGCCCACCGCCCGCGTACTGGCCGACGTGGCCGTCGTAGAAGACCAGGTCCCCGATTTTGAGCTGGCTGCGGCTGACCCGGATGACGTCGCGGCTCTTCAGGTTGGTGAGGTCGGCATTGTTGTTGTTGGCCTCCGAACGCGCCCAGTCGTACTGCTGCGCCGACGACCTGACGCCGCCCCAGCCGGGGAAGTTGACCACCCGTTCGTAGGCGAACTTGACCAGGCCCGAGCAGTCGAACGCGTCCGGACCCTCGGCGCCCAGGACGTAACGCTTGTCGATCTGGTTGAGGGCGTACTGGTAGGCGAGCCGGGTGTAGTTGTAGGTCTTCTTCGTCACCGAGCACGCGGTGCCCTGCGCGCTCGTACCGTTGCTGACCTTCACCTCCAAGTGGTTGAACTGGGCGATCCCGGCCGGGTCCCAGGACATGCCGCCGCCGCTGGCGGAGGCGCCGTAGCCGCCGTCGACGCCGAACACCACCTCGTCGTTCCGGAAGACCCAGCTCCGGCCGTCGCCGGAGTCGTCCCTGGCGGCGATCTTGATCAACGGCGACTTGCCGTCCGAGCTGGTGTCGGTCAGTTCCCAGTGCACCTTGGCGGTGCGGGTACCCTCCCACTCGACCTGGATGACCGCGCGGGCACCCGGGCAGCCGACCGGGATCTCCAGGCTCGGGTTGCCGATCGGCGCGGCCGAGGCCGGCGCGGCCATGGCGACGCTGGTGGCCAGGAACACCGGTATGGCGAGCAGTATCGCGGGAAGTGACCGGCGTCGCCGGCCGGGCGTCTTTGTGAGCATTCGACTCTCTCCCTCGGTTCGTCCGTCCTGTGATCGGACGTCAGGGAGACTAGGAATCCGGCTGGCGCCGCCGATTCCCGTACCTCACCCGTACCGGGACGCCTGTACCGCGCCAGAACTCGTCGCACAGGCTGTGAGCTGGGAGTTCTCGGCTCGGTTTGATGATCGTCGGTATGGTCGTGCGGTTGCTGTACCGGGGAATGATCCACCTGTTCACCGGATCGGGGCTACTGATCCCGGGCGACAGAGCGCTGCTGGTCGAGGTCCTCGCGCTACGGCACGAGGTGGCGGTGCTACGCCGCCAGGTTCCGGTCCGGCCGGGGCTGTCCTGATCGGACCGGGCGATCCTGTCCGCCCTCGCCCGCCTGCTGCCCCATCGGATACGGGTACACCGGATCGTCGGCCCGGCCACGTTGCCGAACTGGCACCGACGGTGCAGCTGGGACACCATCCGGTATGGTCCTCGTCGGGAGAGCGGCGCCCTGCCCGGTCGCGAACACCCACGCCCTGGCCGACAGCTTCGGCGGTACGTCGACGATCTCCTCACCGTCGGCGAGTAGCCGGTCGGCGATGTGTCGGACGATGCCCTCGCAGCCCCCGATAGCAACGCTACTTCGAGCAGTGCAAACCTCTCTCCGCCCTGGGGCGACGCCCGGGCCGCGCAGGCCAGATGAGAGCCACACGACCGGCGTGGGCAGCCGAAATGAGAGAGCGACAGCCCGGGCGCCTCGACCGAAGCCTGGCCGGACCACGGTCGCAGGTCAAGGAAACCAGTAGCCGATGAGCGGACATGTCGCGCCCGCTCAAGCCGAGATCAGCGCGTCCGAGGGAGGTCCTATGATCGACACCAAGTTATGTCGAGTCGAGGGGACAGCGATGGGCATAGTCCACGTATTCGTTCGGGCAACCGAAGAGGAATTGGCACGCGCAGTCGCCGATCCGACGAGCTTCGAAGGGACGTCAGGCCGTCCCCCGGATGAGATGGCGGACCTTGACAAGGCGTTGCCAGACATCCAGGAGCTCCTCGTCGAAGCGGACATCAAGGTCGACCTGGAACTGGGCGGCAAAATGATCTTCCCCTACGGCAACAACACGGACTTCGTCATGGTCTGGAGCGTTGACGACGTCGCCGACACCGCCGAACAACTCCGCAACGTGCCGTTCGACCGGCTGGCCGCCTTCGTTGACGACCCGGACCTCGTTGACGACCCGGACGAGCTCGACTACCTGAAGGAATACTACGAGGACATGGTCGGCTTCTTCGTTGCGGCGGCGGAGGCTCGCGCAGGCGCTTTCATGATCACGGCTTAGCGTCACTGCACATCTCTCGCGATGAGCGCAGTGAGCGTCTTTTCCACGAACATCCGAGGAAGGAGCCTGGTGGCCGTGGGGCGACGGGGACCCGGCATCTCCCTGCTCCAGGTGCCTCTGCCGGTCGGGTGTTGTCTCGCGGACGGGTGAGACAGGTCCGGGTCGGCGGGTACGGCGTTGTTCTGTCGGAGGCGGCGGGCGTAGCAGGCGGCGTACGGCACCCTGTTGGGCCTGTCGAGGGCCCGGCGCGACCGACGACGAGACCTCTCGTAAGACGAGACTTCCCGTACCAGGCCCAAACCAAATTTAAACCAGCATAATAATCATTAGCTGGACATATGGCGTTGATTCTGGTCCGAGTGCGGTGACGGCCGTCTTGTGTCGGAGGGGTTGCCCATTGCCTGGTCCTCGGCGGCGCCCGCGCCCAGCGGCGGACTACAGGGCAGGCTGGTTGAACAGCCGGCCGGTCCTGTTGTTCGCGTTCGCGTTCGCGGTGATGGCCGATCCGGTGTCCTCGGTGGCCTACGCGATCGAGGCGGCCTTGCGGGCGTTGGACGCCGACCTGTCGCTGCTTCTTCCGACGATGGCTCTCGTCGTGGGCCTGATCGGGCTGGTGATCCTGAACTATCACCAGTTGGTCGCCCGTTATCCGCAGGGCGGGGGCGCCGCCTCTGCCGCTGGGGAGGCCTTCGGTGAGGCGTGGGCGTTCATCCCGATCGGGGCGCTGATCGTGGACTTCGTCCTGACCATCGCAGTCAGCGCGTCCGCCGGGGCCGCCGCGTTGATCGCCTTCATGCCCGGCCTGGCGTCGTTCCGGGTTCCCCTGGCGCTGCTGCTGATCGTCGGGGTCGGCGGGCTGACCTGGTTCGGTCATCTCGGCCGGGCCGTGTTCGCGCTGATGACGGTCGCGTTCGTCGGCGTCGCGGTGGTCGTCATCGGCTACGCGACCCAGGCCACCCCGCACCCGACCGGACAGGTCACCGCCGTGGAGCCCCGTCCGGCGCTGTTGGCTGTCGCGTTGGCGTTCCCGGTCGCCATGGCCCTCGCCACCGGGGTCGAGGCGCCCTCATCGGCGATCGCCCAGCTCGGCCAACTCGACGACGCCGGACGGCGCCGCTTCGGCCGGGTCACCCTCTGGACGACCCTGGGCATCGTCGGGATCATCACTCTTGGCCTGACCACCCAGGCGGTCCGGCTGCGGGTCGGCGTCCCGCACCCGGACACCACGCAGGTCGCCGAACTGGCCCGGGTCGCCGCCCCGGCCCCGGTCTTCGCCGCGTTCCAACTGGTGACCACACTCCTGCTGCTCGCCGCCGCCAGCTCGTCCTTCCAGGCGGGCCCCGGCTTGCTGAAAGCACTGGCCCGACAACGGCAATCCGACGGAAGCACCTTGGGAATCCTGCCCGCCGTGCTGGCCCGCACGAACTCCCGCCACACCCCGGTCTGGGGAGTGCTGTTGTTCATGGTCGTGTCAGCGTTGCTCACCATCGCGGCAGGCGGCCGTGATCAGGAGCTCGTCCTGTTCTATGCCGTCTCGGTGTTCCTCAGTTTCCTCGCCGGACTCGGCGCGATGGCCGTCTTCTCCCGCCGTGAGCGGCGCCGAACACTGCTGGTGATCAACCTGCTCGCCGCCGTCGGGGTCGCCTTCACCCTGCTGGTCAACCTCTCCCGAGGTGATCCACTCGTCTCCCTCGCAGCGGCGTTGCTCATCGCCGCCGGCCTGTACTGGCTCTGGGTGCGATCCGGACGCCCGCGCGGAATCCGTCACGCGAGCGCGGAGTCCGGCTAGGTCCGGGGCATTTGGCCGGAGGTGGGACCTGGTTGCTGGTGGCGTCGGCCCGCCCCGCGAGGTACTGCGCCAGAGCGCGGATCCGGTGCGAGAGGTTGTCCCGCCGGCCTGTCGGTGGTCGGCGGGACGGGGTGGCGTGGTTCAGCTGGTCAGGTCGCGGCGGTTGAAGACGGTGGTGGCGATGAGGACGAGTACGGCGATGGCTGCGGCGAGGATGCCGAGGTCGGCCCATTGGAAGCCGTTACGCAGGGGTTCGTTGCCGATGTAGTAGTGGAACGGGGAGGCGTAGCGGAGGCCGTCGGCGCCGATCTGGGCGGCGAAGGTGTTCGCGGCGTAGGCGAGGACACCGACGCCGGCGCTGCCGGCGAGTGCGGCGGCGCGGCTGCCGGTGGCGGCGCCGACGGTGATGGCGATGCTGCCGAAGACGGTGGAGAGCAGTGCCAGTGCCGCGCACTGGGCGGCGAACTGTCCGATGCTGATGGTGTCGAGTTGGGCGCCGGGGCGGACCGCGAGCATGGCGAGCAGGACGAGGCCGGCGAGGGCGCTGGCGCCGATGGCGAGCGCGGCGCAGCGGTGGAGCAGGAGTCTGGTGCGGCTGACCGGGTGGGCGAGGAGGAGGTCGAGGTAGCCGGCTTCCTCGTCGCCGGCGATGGCGCGGGTGCCGGTGGCAATGCCGTAGATGACGGCGATCAGGGGCACGATGATGCCGAAGACGCTGGAGCCAAGGTAGCCGGCGGCGCTGGCGATGTCTTCCATGTTGAGGGCTTCGCGCAGAGCGGGGGAGAAGCCTTCGACGGCCTGGCCCATCGCCCCGTCGGCGACCTGCGGATAGAAGCCGGCGTACATCGTGCCGACCAGAGCGGTGCCGACGGCGAAGCCGGTGAGGCTGCGGCGGGAGTCCCAGAGGGTCTTGGTCAGGACGTTAGGCACGGCTGGGCTCCTTGGCGGCTTCGGTGGTCTGGTAGTAGGCGAAGAAGAGCTCTTCGAGGTCGGGTTCGCTGGCCCGCAGGCTGGCGACCTGGTGTCGGGCGAGGACCTGGATCAGTTCGTTGGGGTCGGTGGCCAGGGCGAACCGCGCGGTCGGGCCGTCGATGGTCAGGTCGGAGATGCCGGGGAGTGTGGCGAGGGCGGCCTGGTCGACCGGGTCGGTGAAGGTGATCTCGAACCGGTGTAGGGCGTGGTCGCGGAGCCGGGCGACGGTGTCGAGGGCGACGAGGCGGCCTTCCCGGATGATTCCGACCCGGTCGGCGACGGCCTCGACCTCGGTCATGATGTGCGAGGACATGAAGACGGTCTGTCCGGCGGCCTTGGCCTCGCGGACGAGGTCGAGGAAGGTCTGTTGGACGAGCGGGTCGAGTCCGGAGGTCGGCTCGTCGAGGATCAGCAGGTCGGGGCGGTGCATGAACGCCTGGACCAGGCCGACCTTCTGCCGGTTTCCCTTGGACAGTGCCTTGATTCTGGCGGTCAGGTCGAGATCGAGGCGGGCGGCGAGTTCTTCGATCCGCGCCCGGGGTACGCCGCCTCGCAGGTGGGCCAGGAAGGTCAGGCATTCGCCGACCCGCTGGCGGGGGTTGACCACGAAGTCGCCGGCGAGGTAGCCGATCCGACGGTGGAGTTCGACGGCGGGCTCGCGGGCGTCACGGCCGAACAGCCGGGCCTGGCCACTCGTGGGGCGGATGAGGTCCAGCAGCAGCCGGATGGTGGTGGACTTCCCGGCACCGTTCGGGCCGAGGTAGCCGAACACCTCGCCCTCGGCCACCGCCAGGTCCAGCCCGACCAACCCGCGGCGGGTTCCGTACGTCTTGGTCAGCTTCTCCAGCTGAATCACGTCTCCCATGACCGCCACAGTATCAAACTTTCAGAGATTTCTGAAACTTCGAAGCTGTTAGGATTTCGTCAAGACGAGTGACGGGAGGACCGGAGTGTCAGCCTTAAGTGATTCGGCGGAGCGCCTTGCCCTGACCCTCAGCCAAGGGGGGATGCAACGAATGACCGCGCGTGTGCTGGCGACGCTGCTTTTCACGGAGCGGGACACGCTGACCGCGGGCGAGCTCACCGAACTGCTGACCATCAGTTCGGGCAGCGTCTCGACGGCGTTGAAGTCACTGACCTCGGTGGGGTTGATCGAGAGGGTGCCCGCACCCGGCAGCCGCCGGGAACACTTCCGCTTCCGCGAGGGCGCCTGGGCGACCCTGATGTCGGAGCAGAACCAGCTGGTGAAGGTGATGCGGGAGGCCGCCGAGCAGGGCATCACGGCCACCGGTGAGGACAGCGCGGCCGGTCGCCGCCTGTCCGAGATGCGGGACTTCTACGACTACCTGTGGCGAGAGCTGCCGGCCGTGATCGACCGGTGGAAGGCCCAGAGATCGAGCCACTAGCCACGTCATGAGACGGCTGGTGCGACGCCGAAGACGGCGACGGCGCCGGACTCCTGGCGGTCGTCATGGGCCCGACAACCGGTCTTCGTCTGGTGGTCCAGTGACATCAGTCGTCGCAACGCCGAGCGGTGGCGGCCGCGGCGTCCGGACGCCTCGTGAGCAGCCGCCTTCGGCATCGACAGATGTGGTCAGGCTAGGGTCGTCCGGGCAGTTCCGCAGACGCGAGCCTTCCTGCGGGCGTGATGGGGTTGGCAACGGCTGGGAGACCGAGTGCGAAGGTGGCGTCGACGCTTACGACTGAGTGTGCTGGCTCAGTTTCAACAGCCAACCCAGGTGGTCGTGGGCGGGTTCGCCGCCGCGGTCGCGGTCGGCACCGCGTTGCTGTCGTTGCCGACCGCGACAGAGTCGGGACAGCGGACCGCGCTGGTTGACGCCCTGTTCACCGCCACCTCGGCGGTGTGTGTGACCGGGCTGGTCACGGTAGACACCAGCGGTCACTGGTCCAGGTTCGGCGAGATCGTCATCCTGGCACTGATCCAGGCCGGCGGGCTGGGGATCATGACGCTGGCGACCATGTTCACGGTGCTGCTCGCCGGGCGACTCGGCCTGCGGGGCAGGTTGCTGGCCCAGGTGGAGATGAAGACCCTCGGGCTGGGTGACATCCGCCGCCTGGTCCGCAACATCGTGCTGTTCAGTCTGGTCAGCGAGGCCATCGCAGCGGCAGTGCTGACTGTCAGGTTCGCGGTCGGCTACCACGAACCGTTTGGAAGTGCCGCCTACCACGGGGTCTTCCATGCGGTGTCGGCATTCAACAACGCCGGCTTCTCCCTCAACAGCGACAGCATGGTGCGTTATGTCGCCGACCCGTGGGTCACCCTGACCGTGGCATCGGCGATCATCATCGGAGGTCTCGGGTTCCCGGTGGTGTTCGAACTCGCTCGGAACTGGCGGCGCCCCAGGACGTGGTCGGTGATGACCCGCATCACCGTGTTTCTCACCGTGACGCTCCTTGCGACCGGCACCGCCGTGTTCACCCTCGCCGAGTACGCGAACCCGGCGACCCTTGGCCGGCTGGACGCGCCGGCCAAACTACTCGCCGGTTTCTTCCACTCGGTCAACACCCGCACGGCCGGGTTCAACAGCATCGACGTGTCGGCGCTGCGCCCGGAGAGCCTGTTCGCCACCGATGTGCTGATGTTCATCGGCGGAGGCAGCGCTGGCACCGCGGGTGGCATCAAGGTCACCACCTTCGGACTGCTCGCGTTTGTCATCTGGTCGGAGATGCGCGGCGAAACCAGGGTCAACGTCGGCCGCCGCCGGATTCCGGAAACCAACCAACGCCAGGCGCTCACCGTCGCGCTGCTGGGAATCGGTGCGGTGACGGTCTCCACGTTCGTACTGTTGGCCCTGACCGCCCACAGCTTTGACCGGGTGCTGTTCGAGGTGGTCTCCGCCTTCGGCACCGTCGGCCTGTCCACCGGCATCACCACCGATCTGCCGCCGGCCGCGGCGCTGCTCCTCGTCGGGCTGATGTTCCTGGGCCGCACCGGACCGTTGACACTCGCCTCCGCGCTCGCGCTGCGGGAACGCACCCGCCGGTTCGAACTTCCCGAGGAAAGGACGATCGTTGGCTGACGAAACGGAAGAGATGGTCGTGGTGGTCGGGCTCGGTCGTTTCGGCGGTGCGCTCGCCCTGGAACTGCACCGCCAGGGCACCGAGGTGCTCGCCGTCGACCACCGGCCGAAGGTGGTACAGAGCTTCGCCGGGCAACTGCCGCACGTCGTGACCGCCGACACCACCGACATCGAGACGTTGCGGCAACTCGGCGTACCGGAGTTCCCCCGCGTGGTCGTGGCGATCGGCACCGACGTCGAGGCCAGCATCATGACCACCTCGCTGCTGGTCGATCTGGAAATCCCGGACATCTGGGCCAAGGCGATCAGCCGGCAGCACGGCAAGATCCTGCAACGGATCGGCGCCCACCACGTGGTGCTACCCGAACACGACATGGGAGAGAGGGTCGCCCACCTGCTCACCGGCCGCATCCTCGACTACATCCAGGTCGACGACGACTACGCCATGGTCAAAACCAAACCTCCGCGGGATGCGGTCAGCGTCCCGCTGCGCCAGTCCCGGCTCCGCAGCCGGTACGGCGTGACCGTCGTGTCCGTCAAGAGACAGGCCGACGGACGGGAAGCCACATTCACCTACGCCACCCCGGAAACCGTGTTGATGTACGGCGACATCGTCCTCGTGGTGGGCCGGATCAGCGACGTCGAGCGATTCGCCAACGCCCACTGATCAGACGGACCGGCGCGGCGTTTGCCCGCGCAGGACGTGTTCCGTGCCCGGACGCACCACAGCGGCCGCTGCGCCTCGAGCGCACGGAGGATCTCCCCGGGCAGAACGCCAGCGGGTCCGTCGATGATCGGCAGACCGCTCTGGAGGGGCAGCAACCAGGCGTCACGATCTACTCCACGCCGGCGGCACCGAACTTCGGCAGGTACCACCACCGGCGGTGAACCTTTCGCGCTGTGGGTTCCGGCCTGCCGATGGCAGCACCCCTGGTTTCGCCACAGGTCCTACGGCTCGGGCCAGTCGAGTAGGCGGGCGCCGAGTACGGCGGCTTGCAGGGTGAAGCGTTGGGTGGGGTCGTCGGGGTCGTACCCGGTGAGGTGACGGACCCGGTCGAGCCGGTAGGCGACGGTGCGGGCGCTGATGTGTAGTTGCCGGGCGGTGGCGGTGGTGTTGCCGTGGCAGGCGAAGAAGGCGGTCAGGGTGTCGAGGATCGGGATGGCGCCCCCTCGGGCTTCGGTCAGGGGAGCGAGAACGGTGTGGACGAGGTCGGTGATCGCGGCGCGGTCGCGGAGGAGGACGGGAAAGACGAGCAGGTCCGCGGCGCGTAGGACGGGGGTGGTGAGGCCGAGTCGGTCGGCGAGTTGCAGGGTGTCGCGGGCCTCTTCATAGGACTGTTGGATGCCGCTTGGGCCTGGGTGGGGGCGGCCGACGCCGATCTGCCACCGGTTGTCGGTGCCGAGGGCGGTGAGTAGGTGGTGGGCGATCTCGCCGGTGGTGCCACGAAGCGCGGCTGGGGTGATGCAGATCAGCAAACCCTCGTGGGTGGTGGTCAGGATGTTCCGGCTGCCGAACCGGGAAGTGAGCCCTGCCTCGACGCGCTCGAGCACAGGGTCGGTGAACGTGGTGGCCGCGCGGGCGACGATGACCTGGTGTCGGCCGGCGAGTTGGACCGCGAAGCGGTGGGCGTGTTCGGCGAGCCGCCCGGGGTGGCCGTGACCGTAGAGCAGGTCGTTGATGAACTCGCGGCGGGCGGCGTGGTCGCGGCGGGCGGCGTGCAGGTGCGAGCGTTCGTGCCCCTCCGCGGCGGCGTCGAGGAGTCGCCGAGCCGCGTTCCAGACGGCGGTGGCGGCGGCGCGGGCGGCGCTGGGGGTGGGTGCGTCGGCGATGCCGGGCAGGGTGGGCAGGAGGGTCTCGGCGGCGTGCAGGTAGGCGGCGGTGAGGGTGCGCAGGGTGATGTTGAGGTCGGCGGCCCGCTCTCCGTGGCGTCGGCACGCGTCGAGGTCGGCGCGTTGCGGGCGTCGACCGGTCGCTGCGGCGGTGGCGAGGGTGTCGAGGTAGCCGTGCAGCAGTTCGGCTGGCACGTCGAGCGTGCCGACCTCAGCTGGTGAACTGGACGGCTCGTCACTCACGGCGGGCTCCACGGCGAGAACTCTATGGTCACGGGCGGCTTGCTCCGTCCGGTGCCGACGACGCCCGCCGGCACCGGACGAGACGTCAGACGGCGAGATCGCGTCGCTCGAACGCTGCGGCGGCCGCCCCGACAAGAACCGCGATGATGCCGGCCAGGACGAGAAGGTAGCCGACGTGGAAGCCCGTGTGGAGCGGGTCGGCGCCGAGGTAGTAGTGAAAAGGCGAGAGCCAGCGCAGCGGGCGGACGGCGTCGAACTGGTTACCGAGGGCGTGCAGCAGGTACGTGGCAACGGCGACGCTACCGGTGGTGGCCAGCACGACGGGACGTCGTCCGACGAACGCGCTGACGGTGAGGGCGAGGGTGCCGAAGCAGAGCCCGACCAGCAGCAGGCCGAGGGAGGCGGCGCTGATCCTGCTGGCGCCGACGTTCATCTCCAGCGCAGCGGCGAGGGCGAGGACGAGCAGCCAGACGACCGCGCCGACGGCGACCACCGCGACGGTGAGGGCGGCGAAGCGCTGCAGGACGAACCGGCGGCGGCTGATCGGGTTGGCCAGCAACAGATCGAGCACGCCGGCGTCCTCTGGCCCGGCGATCGCGCGGGCGCCGAAAACGGTCGCAGCCATGATCAGCAGTAGCGGTACGAACACGGTGTAGATGACGGCCTGCAGGTAGCCGGCACCGCTGGACAGGTCCTGGAACGCCAGCGCGGTCTGCATCCCCTGCGGGATGCGGTCGGCAGCGGACTCGGCGGCCTCCGGATCGCCCTTGAACTGGGACCAGGAGGAGACGTAGATGGTGACAAAAACGCCTATGCCGATCATCCAGCCGGCGACGGCTCGCCGGTAGTCACGCAGGGACTTGCGGATCAGGCTGGGGATCACGACGTCGTCTCCTCGGACTGGTGGTAATAGCTGAGGAAGGTTTCCTCCAGGTCGGGTTCGGTGCTGATGAGGTCGACGACGGTGTGTCGCCCGAGGGCCTTGATCAGCGGGTCGAGTTGCCCGTCGACGGTGCAGCGCAGCACAGGTCCTTCCACGGAGACGTCGGTGACGCCCGACAGGCCGGTGAAGTCGGCCGCCGCCGGCGGCTCGGCGAAGTGCACCTCGACCTGGCGGACGGCTCGTCTGCCCAGCGACTCGACCCGCTCGACGGCGACCAGCCGGCCGGCGCGGACGATGCCGACCCGGTCGGCCGCCGTCTGCACCTCGGCGAGTACGTGTGAGGACATGAACACCGTCTGCCCGTTCGCGCGGGCCTCGCGGACCATCTTCAGGAACTCCTGCTGCATCAGCGGGTCCAGGCCGGTGGTCGGCTCGTCGAGAATCAGCAGCTCCGGCTCGTGCATGAACGCCATCACCAGGCCGACCTTCTGCTTGTTGCCCTTCGACAGGCCGCGAATCCTGCGGGACAGGTCCAGTTCCAACCGCTCCGCAAATTCGGCGATGTGTCGGGCGGAGACGCCGCCACGGGCGTCGCCGAAGAACCTCAGCAGGTCAGCCACCCGTTCCCGACCCTCGAACGCCAGCTCGCCCGGGAGGTAACCGATCCGGCGTCGGGTGTCGACGCCGTGCCGGGGTACGGCGCCGAGCACCGTGGCGGTGCCCCGGGTGGGACGGATGAAGTCCAGCAGCAGCCGGATCGTGGTCGTCTTCCCAGCTCCGTTCGGACCGAGATACCCGAACACCTCACCCGGCTGGACCCGCAGATCGAGATCCTCCAACCCGCGGCGACCGCCGTAGAACTTCGTCAGGCCCCGGGCCTCGATCACCGAGTTCACGAGACATCCCCTCGCCCAATGTGTAGTAGTGACGTGTCGGCCCTGGCCGGCGCGCGACGGATTTCCACCATGCCGGCAGCCTTGTCTCGCCCCCAGCGGGTTTCCAGGCCGATGTCGGGACAGATCCGGGCAGTGTTCGTTGCCGAATTTCAGCAACGGACAAGGCGGGAACCCCGCCGTGCACGTTCACGGCCGGGAGGAACGCGGTCACGGGCCGGGACGTTTCTGGTTCTCGATGTATTCGCGTACGACGGTCAGCGGCGCGTCGCCGCAGGAGCCGGCGAAGTACGACGGCGACCACAGGTGTCCGCCCCACAGGTATCGGGACAGGTGGGCGTCGAACTCCTTGCGTAGGTAGCGGGCCGACACGCCCTTGAGGCTGTTGACCAGCTGGGCGTGGCGAGTCACGGCTGTGGAGTGGTCTGCCTCACACGCCGTCAGGACGCTCGGTTCCGCGGTGTCTTGAGGCGGAACCCCTGGAAACGGAGGAGTCACTATGGCTGGGAACACCAAGGTGGTGGTGGTTGGTGGCGGGTACGCCGGTGTCATGGCGGCCAATCGCCTGACGCGGCGCGACGATGTGGGCGTGACGTTGATCAATCCCCGTCGGATGTTCGTCGAGCGGATTCGCCTGCACCAGGTGGTGGGCGGGTCGGACGACGCGGTCGTCGACTACCGAGAGGTCCTTGCCGAGGGCGTCCGGCTGGTGGTCGACACGGTGACCCAGATCGACGCGGCCGGTCGCGGCGTGACGCTGGCAGCCGGCGGCACGGTCGGCTACGACTATCTGATCTACGCCGTGGGCAGTGGCAGCGCCGGCCTGAGCGTTCCCGGAGCGGCCGAGTTCGCCTACCCGATTGCCACCCTGGAGGAGGCACAGCGGCTGCGGCCGGTCGTCGATGCTGCTGTCTCAACCGCGCCGGTGACGGTTGTCGGAGCCGGTCCAACCGGCATCGAGACCGCCGCCGAACTGGCGGAGGCGGGTCGTACCGTGACCCTGGTCTGCGGCGGGGTACTCGGTCCGTATCTGCACGCCCGAGGTCGGCGCTCGGTTGCCAAGCGGCTGGCCAGGCTCGGCGTGACCGTGCTCGACGGCCCCGGCGCGAAGGTGACTGCGGTGACTCGCGACACCGTGCGGCTCGCGGGCGGCCGCGAGTTGCCCAGTGCGGTGACCATTTGGACCGCCGGGTTCGGCGTGCCGGACCTGGCCGTCCGCAGCGGGCTGAGCACCGACGCGCTGGGCCGCCTGCTTACCGACGAGACGTTGACGAGCGTGGACGACGTACGCCTCGTCGCGGCCGGGGATTCGGCGGCCCCGTCGGACCTGCCGTTCCGGATGAGCTGCCAGGCCGCGACGAGGATCGGCGCGCACGCCGCCGACACCGTGCTGGCCCGGATCGCGGGTACGCAGCCAACGCCCATCAACCTGGGATTCTTCGGCCAGTGCATCAGCCTGGGGCGTCGCGCCGGCATCTTCCAGTTCGCCTCCAGGGACGACAACGCGAACGGGTTGCACATCGGCGGAGGCCCGGGCGCGAAGCTCAAGGAGTTCGTCTGTCAGCACACCGTCAAGCATCTGGCGAACGAGGCACGTAAGCCCGGTTCGCTCACCTGGGTCAAGGATGACAAGCGCCAGGAGTTGCTGCGGGCCAAGCGCGGCGGGGCGCCGGCCAACCGCTGAACAAACAGCCCGGGTCACGGGTCGGCGATCCCAGTTCGAACGACTGCCAAACACCGAGGGTGTCCCGTGGGAGCTCCGGCCTGTGTCGGCGGGCCCCGGGTCACCGAAGCCACCTAGACAAGGCAAGGAAACGCATGAACGTCGCTCTTTGGATTGCTACCGGGCTGCTGGCGGCAGTCTCCCTGACCGGGGGCATCACCAAGGTGTTCGTAGCCAGGGAGAGATTGGCTGCGCTGAATGGCGGAGAATGGACCAGACACGCCAGCGTCGGCTTCATCAAGACCATCGGGGTCCTCGAACTCCTGGCTGCGGTTGGTCTGGTCCTACCCGCCGTGCTCGACATCGCACCGTTCATGGTGCCGGTGACCGCCGTCTGCTGGGTGCTGCTCATGGTCGGCGCGGCGATCATCCACGTCCGCCTTGGCCAGCTCAGGTTGGTGATGGTGAACCTGGGCTACGTCGCGCTTGCCGCCTTCATCGCCTGGGGCCGCTTCAGCCTTGAGCCCTTCACCGGCTGACGATGATGTGCTGCTGGCGGGGCGGTGTGGTGTCGGCGCGGATCATCCGGAAGCCCGGGCCGCCCGGTGGTGGCGGCTTGCTTCGGTCGGAACAATTGGCTGCTCCCCGGCCGAACGCACCCGACAAACCCGGTCGAGGGACGAACGCGGCGTCGCCGGTCGGGACGAGACGGGAACCTCGTCAGCAGCACGGCCAGCCGAGCCAGGATCAGGGCTTCGCTGTTGATACACGATCGAAGGCCTTCGGCGACCAGGGCCGGCGGCGAGGATGAAGGGTCGAGACATGAGCGACACCACTGACCCGGCGACCGACACCTTCGTCGCCCATCGGAACCTGCTCTTCACCGTCGCGTACGAGATGCTCGGATCGGCGGCCGACGCCGAGGACGTCCTCCAGGAAACCTGGCTGCGATGGATCAAGGTGGACGCGGAGCATGTGCGCGACCAGCGTGCCTACCTGGTTCGGATCACCACCCGGCAGTCGCTCAACCGGCTACGCGCAATGAAACGCCGGAAGGAGGCTTATGTGGGCCCCTGGCTGCCCGATCCGCTGCTCACCGCCCCGGACGTGGCCGAGGACGTCGCGCTCGCCGAGAGCGTGTCCATGGGACTCATGATCGTCCTGGAGACACTGTCACCGACCGAACGTGCCGTTTTCGTACTGCGCGAGGTCTTCGATGTCAGCTACGGCGAGATCGCGGCCGCCGTCGGCAAGAGCCCCGCGGCCGTCCATCAGATCGCGCATCGCGCCCGCCAGCACGTTGACGCCCGCCGCCCCCGCCAGGTCGTCTCCCCCATCGAGACCCGGGCGGCTCTGGCCGCGTTCCAACGCGCGGTCGAAACCAGGGACCTGCAGGGCCTCCTCGACGTGCTCGCCCCCGACGTTGTTCTGGTCGGCGACGGTGGCGGTGTCAAGCACGCCGCGCTGCGGCCGGTCATCGGCGCCGAGAAGGTGGTCCGGATGTTCTTCGGTGGTCTGGGCAGGGTCGAAGGCAGGCTCACCGGTGAACCGACCGTGGTCAACGGCAACCCGGCACTCCTCGTACGCCTGAACGGCGAGATCGACGGCATTATGGTCATCCGTGTCGAGGGCGCCCGCATCGCCGGCATCTACTACGTCCGCAACCCGGAGAAGCTGACCCGCGTCGAAACCGAGACCCCGCTCACCCTGCGGTGAACACCGATGCCGGAGCGGGGACCCGGGATTCAGGCTCGCGGTTGCCCGGGCATGGCTACAGCAGGCCGAGCCTCTCGTCCGGAAAGTGCTTCCATGCGAGTCGTTCGGCGGCGAAGGGGTCCTCCACCAGTTGCGGACGGTGGTCGAGGAGCATCGTGCGCCGCTTCGTCCCGTACGTCGACCAACGCCCGGTCCGGCTGTTCGAGGGGTCGCCAGTATGGGCGAAGGCCAGCCAGGCGTCCTGGATGTTGACCGACAACGCGTCGATCGCCGGACCGGTGCCGTTGAAACGCTCGTCGTGGGTGCCGAAGACGAGTCCCAGGTCGAGCGCGTGACAGCAGCCCAGGAGGCCGTCCAGGATCGGGGCCGGATAGGTGCCGAGGAAGTGGTAGGCGGCAACAGGGTGGTGCCGCTTCGCCTCCACGATCCGAATTGTCGGCATCCGCACCGCCCGGTCGCCCTCGATCGCCATGTGCAGGTCAAACGGGCTGGTCCAGGCCTTCCCTCGGGCGGCCATCAACGGACGGTACGTGTCAATCAGCCGCTGGACATGCTCGGCGGGGATGAGGATCCCGAGCTGTTGGATGAGTTGCTCCTCGGTCATCGGGGGCAGTGCACCCTGTCCCAGGGCCAGCCGATGTTCGTCGAGCTGCGACCCGGCGAGCAGCGAGACATCGGACGAGGCGCCGTTGCGGATTGCGTCGATCGGCCGCTCAAGCAGGTTGACCCCGTCGATGACCGGAAGATAGTGCATCGCGCCGAGGTGCGGGTCGACGGCCGCCATGTGCGGCACGATGGCGGAGGACGCCTGGACCATCTGTTGCGGCGTGAGCGCTCGGATCGCCTCCACGTCACCAGGTCTGATCTTGAGGGAGTTGAGGTAGATCTCCGCAACGAGTGCTGCCCGTTCCACGGTCTGGGCCGTGTGTCCGGCACTGCTCTGCAGGATCACCCGACGGAACAGGCCCCTGGCGGGCGGGGAGGCCATCAGGAACGCGCAGTCCACCGAGCCCGCGGACTGGCCGAAAACCGTGATGTTGTCCGGGTCGCCGCCAAACGAGCGGGCGTTCTCGTGTATCCACTGGAGTGCGGCGATCAGGTCGAGTCGGCCCTCGTTGCCGGTGGACGGGATCCGGCCGCCGGTCACCTCGTTGAGGTTGAGATAGCCGAGCGCGCCGAGCCGGAAGTTGACCGTCACGACGACTACGTCCCCGCGGCGGGCCAGCGAGCTGCCGTCATAGTTGGGCTGTCCGCCGGAGCCGTACTCGTATCCGCCGCCGTGGATCCAGAACATGATGGGCCGGTGGGCATTGTCCAGACCGGGTGCCCAGACGTTCAGGAAGAGGCAGTCTTCGCTGCGCTCGCCGGGCACCGTCAGGTATGCCCCGGCGAATTCACTGGGCGGCTGCCTGTGCTGCGGTGCGACCGCGCCGAAGGTCTTGGCTGACCGTACGCCGTGCCACCGCTTCTTCGGCTGCGGCGGCAGCCACCGCCGGTCCCCGGTCGGAGGCTCGGCGTAGGGCACACCACGGAAGACGAAGAGCCCGGCTTCCTTTGTCCCTTCCAACCTGCCGCAGGTGGTGCGGATGACCGGATCGGTTCGGGGACTCGAATGCGGGCCCGCCGCAGCGGGATGGCCAGCGGACATCACCAGCGGAAGGGCAAGACCCGCCCCGAGAAGCGTTCTCCGGTTGACGCTGACCTGCTCCTCGTCGGTGGTACGCGGGAGTGAGATGCCGGTTCTTGCAGCCGTGTGGCGAAACGTGACCATGCCGACCACCCTCGCCCCGGCTCACCCGTCTTTCCAGGTCGATGTTCCGACAGGGGCCGGGGTTGTTGCCTGCCGAACCTCGGCAAGGGGGAGCGGTCCTCCCAGGGCTCGGCGGTCCCCACGGGACGATTCGGTTGGAGGCCGCCCGGGCATGGCTGGTCAGTATGCGCCGGCCGCATGCCCGGCCCGCCGTGCCGCTCCGACCGTTGCGCCGGATTGAACGGGTGTTTAATGTGTTGGTATGGCATCGGCCGGCGTGGTTCCCGGCGAGCGGGATGGCGACGTCCTCACCGCTGATCGGATCCTCGATGCTGCCATCGAGCGGTTCGGATGTGACGGCTTCCATGTCGGGCTGCGGTCGATCGCCACAGCTGCTGGTGTGACCGCCGGCCTGGTCATCCACCACTTCGGTTCGAAGGCCGGGTTGCGTCGCGCATGCGACGAGCATGCCCTGGCGGTCATGCGTGAGCAGAAGACGAAGGCGCTGACCGACGGCACAGCGGCGATGTTCATGGCGCAGCTGGCCGAGGTCGAGCAATTCGCACCAGTGGTGCGGTATCTGCTGCGCAGCCTGCAGGCCGGCGGCGACCTGGCGATGACGCTGATCGAGCAGATGATCACCGACGCCGAAGCGTACCTGGCCGCGGGGGAGGCGGCCGGGGTGATCCGGCCCAGCCGCGACCGGGCTGCCCGTACGCGGTACCTGGCCTACCAGGCGACGGGCGGCATGGTGTTGTGGTTCAGCGTGCACGGTGCGGCAGTGGGACCTGAGTCGTTCCGTACGCTGTTCCGCCGGTACGTGGAGGAGATCACCCTGCCCGCCCTGGAGCTCTTCAGCCAGGGGTTGCTTGTCGACCGGTCGATGCTCGACGACTACCTGATGTACGTCCCGGATCCGCCGTCGGACGGTGACGCGGCCACGGCCGCACGGTAATCACCACGCCCCGCGTGGGCTTCTCCTCACCATCCGACGACACGTTGCCCAGCGAGTGCTCAGGGCTGCCTTCGAACGGGACATACGACCATGACTGCTGCCATCGACATCCAACACCTCGACAAGTCCTTCGGCCGGGTAAAGGCGCTGAACGGGCTCGACCTGTCGGTCGAAACCGGCCACGTGCACGGCTTCCTCGGCCCGAACGGCGCCGGCAAGTCCACCACCATCCGGGTCCTGCTCGGACTGCTGCGGGCGGACTCCGGCCAGGTCCGCATGCTCGGCCGCGACCCGTGGACGGACGCGGTGCCGCTGCACCGCCGGCTCGCCTACGTACCCGGTGACGTGGAGCTGTGGCCCAATCTGACCGGCGGTGAGGCGATCGATCTGTTCGCCCGGCTCCGCGGCGGCACCGACTCCGCCCGGCGGGACGAGCTG
Source organism: Plantactinospora sp. B24E8 (assembly GCF_039871735.1). Taxonomy (NCBI): domain Bacteria; kingdom Bacillati; phylum Actinomycetota; class Actinomycetes; order Micromonosporales; family Micromonosporaceae; genus Plantactinospora; species Plantactinospora sp. B24E8. The sequence goes on along the minus strand of NZ_JBDPMH010000041.1, from coordinate 31,319 downwards.
TGTGAACGGTTCGATCTGGACCCGAGCAAGAAGGGGCGGACGTACTCGAAGGGTAACCGGCAGAAGGTGGCCCTGATCGCCGCGCTGGCCAGTGACGTCGAGTTGCTTCTGCTCGACGAGCCCACCGCCGGACTGGACCCGCTGATGGAAGCGGTGTTCCAGGACTGCATCCGGGAGGCGAAGGCCGCCGGCCGGACCGTCCTGCTGTCCAGCCACATCCTTGCCCAGGTCGAGGTTCTCGCCGACCAGATCTCGATCATCCGGCAGGGCCGGATCGTCGAGACCGGCTCGCTGGCCGAACTGCGTCACCTGACCCGTACCTCGGTCGAGGCGATCACGGACCGGCCCGCCGACGCGCTCGCCAGCCTTCCCGGCGTGCACGACCTGCGGACCGAGAACGGCCACGTCCGCTTCGAGGTCGAGGGCGACCACCTCGCCACGGTGGTGCGGCAGTTGGGCGAACTCGGTGTGCACGGGTTGACCGCCCGCCCGCCGACGCTGGAGCAGCTGCTGCTGCGCCACTACGACGACCGGCTTCGCGACGACGCTGCCCGGCAGGTGGCGTGATGCCTACCGTGGATGCCGACCAGCCCACGCGTGCCGCCGGTCCCTCTGGGACGGTGCTCACCGGGACCGGCACGCTCCTGCGCTTCATGCTGCGGCGCGACCGGATCCGGTTTCCCGCGTGGACGCTCGGGCTGACGCTGATGATGACCTACTACTCGACCGCGATCGGTGGCGTCGTCCAGAGCCCGGAGGACCTCGAAGGGCTGAGTGCGTTCTCCGGCAGCCCGGCGGGTGCCCTGTTCGGCGGGCCCGGTTTCGGGTTCGACGAGTTGACCATCGAGCGGTTCCTCGCCGGCCAGTACGGGCTTTACATGTTCGTCGGCGCCGCACTGATGGGGTTGCTCACCGTCGTCCGGCACACCCGGGCGGAGGAGCGCAGCGGCCGGGCCGAACTGGTTCGCGCCAACGCCGTCGGCCGACACGCCCAGCTCACCGCCGCGCTGACCCTCGCCGCCGTGATGGGCGTGCTGGTCGCGCTGCTGGTCGGCGGGCTGATGACCGCCCTCGGCTACGGTGTGGGCGGGTCGCTGCTGTTCGGCGCCGCCATCGGCGCCGTGGGGTTGGCCTTCGCGGCGGTCGCGGCGGTCACCGCCCAACTGTCGGAATACCCTCGGGCGGCTGGCGGCATCGCCGGTGCCGTCCTCGGCGCGACCTTCCTGCTACGCGGCCTGGGCGACATGGCAGCGGTGCAGGGTAACGGTCCCTCGTGGTTGTCCTGGCTGTCGCCGATCGGCTGGTCCCAGCAGACCGCCCCGTACGTCCACGACCGCTGGTGGCCACTGACCATCTCGCTGGCGTTCGCGGCGGCGACCGCCGCCGTGGGTTTCACGCTGTCGGCGCGCCGCGATCTCGGTGCGGGCCTGATCCCGCCGCGCCCGGGTTCCCCCCGTGCCGCCGGCTGGCTGGCTGGTCCGCTCGCGCTCGCCTTCCGGTTGCAACGGGCCAGCCTGATCGGCTGGAGCGCCGCCCTGCTCGTCAGCGGCCTCGCCTACGGATCGTTCACCCAGCCGATACTCGACGGCTTCGCCGACGCACCCGAAGACCTCGTGGCGGTGATGGGAGGCTCGCAGGACATGCTGGCTGGCTTCCTCGGCCTGATGGGCCTGACCATGGCGTTCACCGTCGCGATCTTCGCCATACTCGCCGTGCACGCTCTACGCGGTGAGGAAACCGGCGGCCGTACCGAGCCCATTCTCGCGACCGCCGTCAGCCGCCCCGCCTGGATCGGCAGCCATCTCGCCGTCACCGCCGTCGGCGTGCCCTGGCTGCTTCTCGTCGCCGGCGCCGGAATGGGGATCGGGGCGGCGGTGAGCACCGGTGACGCCGCACTGATCGGCGACCTCATCGTCGGGCACGTTGCCCATACCCCGGCGGTCTGGTTCGTCCTCACCGCCGCCGCCCTCCTGTACGCGGCTGCGCCACGGCTGCTGCCGGCGATCTGGGCAGTCCTCGGATACGCCCTGATCGTCGGCTTCTTCGCACCGATCCTCGACATCCCCGCTGGCGCCGTACACCTGTCGCCGTTCGAACACATCGGGGAGTACCCACTCGACGAGGTCCGTATCGCCGCCGTACTCGTCCTGACCGTGCTCGCCGCTGCGGTCGCCCGGACGGCCGTGGCCGCGTTCCGCCGACGCGACCTGACCAGCTCCGCCTGACGGGACGACACCATCGTCGCGACGGCAAGCCGTTCGGCCCACGCGGTGACGAAGACGAGGTGGTGAGGGCGGCGGCTGTTCCACGAACGCCCTCACCACCTGCGACACCTGGCACGGTTGAATAGCTTCAATGTGATGGCCGCCGTCCGAATGCTCAGGGAGGACTCGTGGCGGCGGCCGCGCTCGGTCGGTGGCAAATGAGTGCGCCAACGCGTCGATTGACGAGTACGTCTCCCTCGGCAGTTCTCAAGGGCGGCGAGCGAGCAGGGAGAACGAGTTCGGCAAACGGCCCTCCCACGCGGCCGCCGCGACATCGTCCGGACTCCGGAACGGCTCGGGATACTCGGCGAGATGCAGGAGCTCCATCCCGGCCGCGACCACAGTGGTGACGATCTGGCCGAGGGTCCATTGCCACTCCACCGCACCGTTGGCGGGGAAGGTGTCGTTGACGTGACTTCGGCCGAAATAGCTTCTATCCGGGCGAATGCGTGGCTGGTCGGTGTCCCACGTCCACAGCGGCACCGCCGGATGCGCTTCGTAGACAAACAGGTGCCCCGACGGTCGCAGCACGCGCACGATGTCGCTAGCCCACGCCGCCAGGTCGCGCATCCAGATCAGCGCGCCTTTGCCCGTGTAGATGAGATCGGCGCTCGCGCCTGCCAACGGCAGCTCGGGCACTGCCGCAACAACGTACCGGCAGGCGACACCGACCTCTGCGGCCCGCCGTTGCGCCGCGTCAACAGCCACCGCGCTGTAGTCAATACCGACCACCGACCTCGCGCCGGCCTGTACAAGCGCCACGTCCTCCAGGCCGTGGCCGCTCTGCAGGTGCACGACCTCCGGCGAACGGGCCAGTACGTCGTGCAACAGCTCACGTTCCGTCTCGATCAGTGACGAGCCGGCCGCCGCCTGTGCCAAGAGATCCTCGTACTCGCGCACATACTTCTGCGACGCTGTTTCCCAGGCAATCCGGTTCGAGTGCGTCGTGCGATCCACAAGGGGATGATCCTGGCATGGTGATGGTGCGTCAACTGTATTGACGACGCGCCTCGCGGGCGCCGCGACGTACTGCCATCGGCTATGACAGCCACTTCGCCGCGCTGTTGTCCTGGTGTGGGGAGTGGATTGGAGTAGGCGGACTTTCCCCACGGCGCTGAGCGGCACTCACCCCTCTGAGCTGCCCCGATCGTCACAGCGCCGACCGGTCGCCATGACATTGGCGCTGCCCAGAGAACTGCGGATCGTTCCTTGACGCGGAAGAGGTTATTGGTCCAGCCCCGGTACCGCCCGCCAGCTATAAGCAGGCCATGCGGCTCGTCACCGGATTTCCGGTAACGAGTCATTCTCGTTGTGTTCCGTTGGGCGGGCGCACGTTGAGAGCACGTGGTTCGCCGGGCCCCGGGCCGCGGGTTGGCCCCGTGCGGCCCGGTCGGACGGAGCGGGCGGCAGTTGATTCGAGGGCGCCTTGGGCGGGGCATCGCTTGTCGCGCGGCATCCGGTCACGCTTCCTGACGGTGTGGCGTTTTTCTCGGGGGAACGCCGACCGGTACGGAGGCTGTGTAGGAGGCGAGCAGAGCGAGCTTGTCGGCGCTGTCGGTTCCCGGGTCGGGGTGGTAGACGGCAAGGGCGAGGGTCTGCGCGGTGTCGCCGACGATGAGCTTCGCGCGGTTGAGGGTGAGCGGCCCGACGAGGGGGTGATCGATGGTGACCGGCCAGTTCTGCTGGGCTTGGACGTCGTGCTGTGCCCAGAGGGTCCGGAACCGTTCGCTGGCGAGGGAGAGTTCGCCGACCAGTTGGACGAATCTGGTGTCGTTGGTGTCGGTCCCGACGGAGCGGCGGAAGCCGGCGACGAGCCGGGCGGTCGTGTCGTCCCAGTCCGGGTAGAGGGCTTGTTCGTCAGGGTCGAGGAAGACCGCGCGAAGACGGTTCTCCCCTGGGGCGAGCCGGGGCGAGAGCGCGGTGGCCAGCGGGTTGGCGTCCAGGACGTCGAGATAGCGGCCCTCGACAAAAGCGGGCAGATGTAGGGATACCAGGAGCTTCCGGATGCCCTCCGGGACGGTTTCGCGCGGCCGCCGGCCTGCCCGTGCCGGGGACTGCTCGGTGAGGGAGAGCAGGTAGGCGGTTCCGGTCGGGTCGAGCCCGAAGACGCGAGCGAGGGCTTCCAGAACTTGCGGCGAGGGGTGCCGGTCGCGGCCCTGCTCGAGGCGGAGGTAGTAGTCGGGGCTGATCCCCGCGAGGAGGGCCACCTCCGCCCGGCGCAGGCCCGGTACCCGGCGGTTACCCGTAACGGGCAGGCCGACCTGATCGGGGCGTACCTGCGCGCGGTGGGCGCGCAGGTAGTCGCCGAGCATGTTCTTGCCGGAAGCCATGTCTCGATCGTAGATCCCGGATCAGGGCTGGTCGTAGCCCTGCGGGGACCACTGTCCCGGGGGCATACCCGCGGTGACGGCGGCGAGACCACCATTGGTGGCAGATCAAGCGCGACCGGCTTCCCATCGGAGGTGCGGGCGTTCTCAATGCCGCGAACGCGGCTGCGAACGAAGGGAAGAACTGTGACTGGGCTGGCAGTAGTGACTGGTGCGTCCTCCGGGATCGGCCGCGAGTACGCGCGCCGGCTGGCCTCGCAGGGCGTGTCACTGATCGCGGTCGGGCGCCGGCGGGAGCGACTCGACGGATTGAAGGCCGAGTTTCCCGATGTCACCGTGCATACGGTGGTCGCGGATCTGGCGACACGGGACGGCATCGAGCAGGCGATCGCCGCGGTCGCGGACCGGCCGGTGACGATGCTGGTGAACAACGCCGGTGTGGCGCACTACAAGGCGTTCGTCGAGCTCCCGCCGGAGCAGGCCGCCGAACTGGTCGGGGTGAAGGTGCTCGCGCCGACCCTGCTGACCCGCGCGATCGTCCCCGGCATGGTCGCCCGTGGCGCCGGGCGGATCGTCAACGTGTCCGGAATGATCGCGTTCAGCGGCCCGGCGAGCCTGGCGCAGGTCCCGCTGCGCCGTGCGGTGTACGCGGCCAGCCTTGCGCACAGCGTCGCCCTGTCGCAGACGCTGCATGCCGAGCTGTCGCCGCACGGGATCCACGTCCAGGCGCTCTGTCCGGGCGTCGTCGCGACCGAGTTCCACGAACGGCAGGGCATGGACCTCAGCGCAGCCCCGCGGATGAGCGCGGCCGACGTCGTCACCGCGAGTCTTCGTGGTTTTGAGCTCGGCGAGACCGTCACCGCGCCGGGCGTCGAGCAGAACGACCTCCTGCAGAGGGTGTTCGACGCCGACCTCGCCGCATTCGGCGGCCAGTCCCCGCAACTGGCGACCCGCTACCGCTCCTGACGATCGAGCAGCAAGGTTCGGCGGCAGCACACCAGGCCGCCGCGCCCCGCCTTGTGCCGGCGCGCCGTCAACGCCACCAGGTGCGCGAGTACGGCCTGGAGCCGCGAACCCGGCGGTGGTGGTCAGAGCCTCCCCGGCGATTCTCTCCGAGGAGGCTCTGACCACTGCTGGCGAATCGGTTGGTCAGCTCAGAGGCGCGGGTCCTGCTGGACCTTCAGGGCGCTGAGGATCGGGTCGCCCTCGCCCTTCTCACGGGTGAGCTCGATCTTCAGGTCGCCACCCGGGTGCTCGACGATGGCCGTGTTCAGGTCCGCGGTCAGCGCACCCACCTTCGCCTGCACGTCGTGGTCGTAGAGCACGACCTTGCCGTTGGCAAGCACGTCGAAGGCACGCTTGCCGACCTTGATCTTCTCGATTTCCGCGAAGTCGAGGCCGATCCGGTACGTCCCGGCGGGGGCGTTCTTGAACACGTAGCTGAACGTCTCGCCGGTCCGCTGGGTGCGGAACAGCACGTCGTCCTCGGTGCCGGCGATGTCGGACCTGGTGGTACGCGCCCTGCCGCCGACGTAGCCCCACGGCCGCTTGCCGAGCTCCTGGTCGGGCGACCAGACGAAGCCGTCGGCACCGACGTACCCGGACCCGCCCACGTCCACGCCCCGCCAGTAGGCCGAGGTCGCCAGGCGGACCGGCTTGAGCTGGGCTTCGCCCTTGCCGGCGTTCGTCGCCACGAGCAGGTCCCCGACGAGTACGCCGGGCTCGACGTCGGCGTTGTCGGCCGTCGCCGTGACCGTGGTGGACTCGCCGGCCGCCAGCGTGACCGTGCCGGTCGCGGCCGCGCCCGTGAGGGTCAGCCACGGAAGGTCGGCGGCCTCGTGCCCGCCGCCGCTGGTGCGTTTCTGCTCGCTGATCCGCACCTCGAGCGGGGCGGAGCCGGTGTTGGTCACGGTCACGTCGGCCATCGACTTCTGGTTCCTGTCGAGGAGCCAGTCGAGCTCACCTCCGGTGACGGTGGCGATGCCCGTGGTCAACGCCGTGTCGACGACCTCGGCCTGATCCTTCCTGGCGATGGTCACCGGGTGGCTGGCGGTGACGTAGTTCGGCGCCGAAACCTCCACGGTGTTCTCGCCGACCAGCGCCTGGGCCTTCCACCGGCCCTTCGCGTCGGCCGTGATGACCCGCTCACCGCCCGGCCCCTTGAGCGTGACGATCGCGCCCTCGATCGGCTTGCCGTCGTTGGCGTCGGTGGCCGTGCCCTCGATCGTGCCCGCGGCCGGGAGGGTGTACTCCAGCCCCAGGCCGGCCTTCAGGACGGGCTGGTTGACGGAGTACTGGCTCGCGGGGTTGCGGGTCAGGCTCTCCACGCCGACTGTCGCCGACGACCCACGGGTGAGCGGGTTGTCGCCGCCGACGCCGTCGCCGTACCCGATCTGGATCCGTCCGTCCGCGATCAGGGTGACCGAGAAGCTCACCCGAGCCGTCCGGTCGTTGTAGAAGGCGACGTTGCGCCACTCGATGACCTGCGCCGCCAGCCCGTCCACCTCGGTCGTGCCGAGGTAGATGCCCGCCTGGTCGTCCACGACGAGGTCGTCCCAGAGCGGATAGATCGCGTCGATCGGGTACGGCGACGGCAGTGCCGTGTTGTTCCCCAGCGTGCTGGCGCGGTCGAAGGTCAGCGTGCCGTTTGTCGTCACGCACACGCCGTCCCAGGCCGTGTCGTAGAACGGGAACAGGAAGCTGGAGTCGAACCACTGCACGCCGCAGAGGTCGTCGCCGTGCCACCCGGACTCCTCCGTGCCCTGGCGGTAGAGCCCGTCGGTCACCTTCATCGAGTACGAGCGACCGGCGGGGGCCACCGGCACGGGGCCCGGCTCCGGCTGTTCGGGCTGGGGCTCCGGCTCTGCTGTGTCTGCGCGCGGGTCGAGCGTCACCCGCAGCGCGGCGATGGTCGGGGCCTTCAGGCCCTTCGATCCTCGCAGCTCCACGGTGAGCGGACCGCCCTCGTGCTTCACGACGGCGGTGCGCCAGTCGGCGGTGTTCGGCCCCACGGCCGCAGCCGGGTCGTACGCGTACTCCGCCAGCGTTCCGTCCACGAGGACGTCGAACACCCGCCTGCCCTTGGCCGTTTTCTCGATCTCGGCGAACCCGAAATCGATCGTGTAGGTGCCCTTGGGCGCGTCGGGGAATCGGTAGAACAGCTGCTTGTCCGCCGTGCTGCGCTGCGACTGGAACAGGGCGTCGTCCGTCGTGCCGTTGATCCCGGCCTTCGTGGCGGCCACCTTCGTCTTCCCCTCGTAGCCCCACGCCGCCTTGCCGGCGGCCTGGTCGCCGGACCAGGTGTAGCCGGAGCCGTCGGTGAACGTCGAGCCGCCGGCGTTGACGCCGACCTGGTACTTCGTGGTCGTGAGCGTCACCGGGACGTAGGTCTTGGACTGACGTCCGGAGTCGGACCTGACCACGATGTTCGCACCGAGGACGCCGGGCTTGGTGCCCTTCGAGGAGATCGAGACCTTGACGGTCGTCGACTGACCCGGGGCGAGGGTGCCGCCGGTCGAGGAGAGCGACAGCCATGGCAGGTCGGTGACCTGGTCGTCCTCGACGTCGACCAGCACGACGTCGTCGGCGATCTGGTCCACCGCCCACAGGGCCCCGGTCGAGTCGGTCTCGAGGCCGCCGCCCTGGCCCACCTTCTGGCCCGGGAACCACCACGCGTTCACCAGCGAGCAGTCGTCGGGGTCGACCTGCAGCAGGCGGGTGGGCCGGTTCGAGGTGAGGTCGGTGTACCAGATGGTGTCGGACGCCTGGTTGTAGGCCAGGCCAATCACCTCGGGCAGCGGCGGGGCGCAGAAGGACAGCAGTGCGCCCGCGTTGTCGTGCGACGTCCCGGCGACGGTGCCGATCATGCCGTTCGCCCGGCCGCCGACGTAGAACACGTCCTCCGTCGGGTTGTAGGCGAGGCCGGTCAGCGGCAGCGTGGACCAGTCACCCTTGATCTGCCGGGTCTCCTTTCCGGTTTCGCGGTCGAAGCAGTGGATGTAGCTGGCCGGGCTGTCCTCCAGCTGGCACATGTCACCGGTCTTGGTGTCGAGCGCCATGTCGAACGCCCGGTAGGCGGGGTTCCACGCCGCGTCGAAGACCTTCCCGGTCGGCTTGCCCGCCACCGTGTAGGCGGTGTTGGTCCGCGCGTTGTAGTCGTGGACCCAGACGTCGCCGTCGTACCCGACGCCGGACGGCTCCTTCTCCGCGATCGTGCCCGGGATGGCGATCCGGGTGATGACGTCTCCGCCGGCGGTCGGGCCGACCTTGGCGGCCGCCTGTGTCTCCGCGGCGCTCGTCGTCGTCGCCTTGCCGTCGACGTTCGACGGCTTCGTGCCGCTCGCACCGGCCTTCCACGCGGTGAGGTCGATCGTGCTGGCCGCACCCGTGCCGGTGCGCGCGGTGGCGCCGGAGGCGTCGAGCTCGGGGTGGCGCGCGGCCTCACCCAGGTTGTACGTCAGCGGGGCGGAACCGGTGTTGGTGAGCGTCAGCGAACCCGCACCGTTCTGGTCGGTGCCCAACAGCGCCTCGAGGCCGTCGGCCTTCAGACCGGCGACACCCGTGGTCAGGCGCACGTCGATCGTTGCGTTCGCGTAGAGCTTGTCGAGGGAGAAGGGATATGCCGAAGTCGCGTAGTTCGGCGCGTCGACGGTCATGGTGTAGTCGCCGACCGGAAGCTGGCGGTGCACGACGCCCGTCCCGTTGGTCGTGACGGTCTCGACGAGCCCAAACTTGTTCGAGAACGAGACCTTGGCCCCGGCCACCGGCAGCCCGTCGTTCTGGTCGACGACGGTCGCGTCGAGGTACCCGAAGTCGGGCATGTCGTAGGTGACGGTCATCCCGTCGCGCAGCACCGGGGCGCTGTCGGAGAACCGGATGCCGTCGACGCCGGCCCAGCCCTGGATGCCGGTGACGGCGTGGCCGCCGGCGGTCACCGGGTCGTCGGTCCCGACGCCGTCGCCGTAGCCGAAGATCACGGTGCCGGAGCGGGTGAGCGTGGCCGAGAAGTTGACCGGCTCCGTGTACTCCGACCGGATCGGGTAGGCCCAGATCTTGGCGTTGCGGTACTCGACGACAAACGCGTCCTCACCGTTGACCTTGGTGGCTGCCGTGAAGACACCACCGCCGGGGGCGAACTCGACGGGGGACTGGACGTAGAACGGGAAGATGCCCGCACCGCCGGTCCCGGGCCCGGTGGTGGTGTCCGGGGAGATCACGCCGCGCTTGCCGATGCCGAGGGTGTCGTGGCTGCCGTTGTACAGCGCCACCGGGAACGGCAGCTTCACCGTCGCCCACACGCCGCTGGTGAACCCGACCGGGTCGGTGCCGCGCAGGTACTCGCCTTCGGAGACGACGCAGCTGTAGCCGCCCTCGTCGACGACGAGCCCGACCGGGATCTCGAGCGACTCGTTCTGCGTGCCGACAGTCAGCGGGATTGTCGTGGGCGAGAAGCAGGCGTTGGGCTTGACGGTCAGCTTGTACCCGCCCTCGGGGACACCGCTGATCGTGAACGCGCCGTTGGCGTCGGTGCGTACCGGCTTCAGCGGCGTGTCCGCGACGGTGACGTCGGCGTTCGGGACGGGCTGCAACTTGTCGTCGACGACCCTGCCGCTGATGTCATGCCTGGCGGCGGCGGTGAGCGGCAGCCTGACCGAGGTGTCCTGGCCGAGAGTGATCGTGACGTTGGCGGTCGCGGTCAGGTAGCCGAAGACCTTGGTGCTGAGCTGGTAGTCGCCGACCGGGAGGTTCGTCGTGAACCGGACGGATCGCTGTTGCTGCGGCTGACGTCCCGGTTGCCTGCTGGCGTGACCCAGCTGAGGATCGCCCTGGCGCCGATGCGACCCGACGACACGGCAGCGCTGGTCTCCTCGATGCTGGACGGCAACCCGGTATCGCAGGAGTTCGCGACGTTCATGCACGAGCGGACCGGCGGCGTTCCGCTGGCCCTGGAGGAGTCGGTTCGCCTCATGTGCGACCGTGCCGACCTCGTCTTCCGCGACGGGCAGTGGGTCCGGCTGAAGTTGCGCGAGCTACAGGTGCCGCCGACGGTGCGCGACTCCACCCGGGAGCGGGTGGGCCGTCTGTCGCCGACGGCGCAGCAGGTGTTGCGAGCCGCGGCCACGCTGGCTGAGCGGTCGTCGGTGGCCACGATCGCGAAAACCGCCGGCCTGTCACCGGCTGCGTGTCGAGGCGCTGTCGCGGAGGCAGCCGACGCCGGCGTCCTGGACGGAGACGACCGCGGCCGGTGGCGATTCCGGCACGTGCTGGCCGCCACGGCTGTCTACGAGGCGATCCCGTTGACCGACCGCAGACAATTTCACCTGCTGGCCGGCCGGGCCTTGGAGGACATCCACCCGCCGCCTGTGGCGCGCCTCGCCCACCACTTCCGTGAGGCGGGCGAGCGGCAGTCCTGGGCGCGGTACGCCGAGCAGGGTGCCGAGTTGGCCATGGCCTCGGGTGACCACACCAAGGCGGTCGACGTGCTGGTCGATCTGTTGTCGTGGGCCGTGCTGCCGCCGGTGGACCGGGCACGGGTCGCGCGCATCGCCGGAGTGGCCGCGCTGGGCCGGCGTGAACCGGTCGACGAGGTCCACCACCGCGTGATCCGTACGTTGCGCTCGGTGCTGGAGACCCCCGGTCTCTCCGCCCGCCAGCAGGCCGAGATCCGCAACCCACTGGGGCGACTCCTGATCACCGGGGGTGAGGCGCAGGCCGCACTCAGCGAGCTGGAGCGGGCGGTGGCCAACCTTGACCATGACCCGGTCGAGGCGGCTCGGGCGATGACCTACCTCGGATGGGCCTATGCGGGGCCGTGGCCGGCGGCGACCCATCGGCGCTGGCTGGATCGCGCCGCCGAGCTCGCCGCCGAGGTCGATTCCCCCGCGCAGCGGCTGAACCTGGCCGGCAACCGCGCCGCCGCGTTGCTCATGCTCGGCGAGGAGGAGGCCTGGGACGTCGTTGCCGGCCTACCCGTCGACGGCGCAACCTCGGCGGAGCGCCTCGACGTGGCCCGCATCCACGCGAATGTCGGGACCGGCGCGCTGATCTGGGGTCGGTACGCCGACGCGGACGAACACCTCGCCGTGGCCATGCGCCTTGCCGAGACCGAGCAGGCGTCCCGGTTGCAGCACAACGTCCGACTCGAACAGGCCAACCTGGCGTGGCTGACGGGCCGGTGGGAGGATCTCCCGGACCGAAGTGCGGCACTCGCCGATGCCGACCGAGACCGGCCGGCGCACTACCTCGGCAGCATTCGCCTCGCGGCCCGGCTGGCAGCCGCGGCCGGACGGCGGCGCGCCGCGGAGGAGCAGTTCCGGCTGGTCCTCGAGGAGTCTGCCCGTCTCGGCGCAGCCGACGACACGATGGAGGCCGCCGCCGCGCTGGCCAGACTGTGGCTGACGGACGGAAACAGCGGTCGGGCGCTGCAGATCACGGACGAGCCGATGGACACCGTCCGGAGAAAGGGCATCTGGATCTGGGCGACGGACCTCGTTCCCGCCCGGATCGAGGCGCACCTCGCCGCGGGCGACCTGAAGGCCGCGACCCGCCTGGCCGACCAGTTCGCCAGAGGACTACGTGGCCGCACAGCACCGGCGCCCCGCGCCGCGCTCACCGTATGCCGCGCCCTGCTGCTCGCCGCGGCCGGAGACCACGCCCGCGCGGCGACGGTGCACGATCGGGCGGCGCGCGCCTGGAGCGTGATGCCGCGCCCCTACGACGCCATGCTCGCCCGGGAGCGGCAAGCCGAGGCGCTCATCGCGCACGGCGAGCTCGAACCGGGCCGGGAGCTGCTGGCCGCACAGTACGAGCACCTGTTCAGGCTCGGCGCCCGCGGCGATGCGGACCGGGTCGCGCAGCGGCTTCGCGAGCACGGCGCCGAGGTCCCGCGCCTGTGGCGCGGCGGCCGACGGGGGTACGGTGACCAGCTCTCACCTCGCGAGCTCGACGTGGTCCAGCTGGTTGTCGCCGGCAAGACGAACCGGGAGATCAGCCGGATCCTGGCCAAGTCGCCGGCCACGGTGGATCAGCAGCTGCGTGCGGCGATGCGCAAGTTGAAGGTGACCTCTCGGACCGCGCTCGCGGTCAAGGCGGTGGAGGCCGGAGTGTTCGCAGAAGAGGACTCTCTCGACGACGCGTCGTGAAAATTGACGTATCCGCTGGATAGCGAAGATCATTCACCCCCGTCGAGCATGGCTTCATGATCCACAGCCCTGGGGCGATGCATGCCTGAGCGACCTGCCGCGCGTGACGACGCCACCGACGTGCACCAGCCACCACCCGAACCGTCCCGCGAGCCGCGCGTCAACTCCCCCGACACGCGCGACGTCGACCGCGCCGACGGCGCCGACGACCACGAGAACCACGACCCCTACCAGCCCCTGTAGGCCAAAGGACCCACATGAGACTCAAAGCCCTCGCGGCAACGCTTGCCGCAGCCGTCGGCCTGAGCCTGATCCAGGCGCCAGCGGCCTCCGCCGCCGACCCGGATCCCGGCGCCGCCACCAACAAGATCGCGTCGAACCTGAAGGACCGCTTCCGCACATCTCCGGCATCCGACTTCTGGATCAGGTTCGACACCGAGGCCGACCTCGAGCCGGCGAAGAAGATCACCGACTGGGCCGCTCGTGGTCAGTTCGTCTACGACGCGCTGACCGCGGCGGCGAAAACGTCCCTGACATCCGTCTCCACCGACCTCGACCAGGCAGGCGTCACATACACCTCGTACCCGATCGCCAACGCCGTGCTCGTCAGGGGGGGCACCGAGAAGCTTGCCCTCGACGTGGCCTCGAAGGTGCAGGTCGCCGAGATCCACGCGACGCCGCAGGTCGCACTGGTCGAGCCCGTGGTCGAGAAAAGCCCCGCTGACCAGGCTGCCCGTCCCGCCGCCCCGAAGGCAGCCGAGGCAGACACCGTCACGTGGGGTCTGGAGGCCATCCACGCACCCCAGGCCTGGGCCATGGGCGCCACCGGTGCGGGCATCACCGTGTCCAACCTCGACTCGGGCGTCCAGTTCGACCACCCGGCCCTGACCAACCAGTACCGCGGCGTGCAGCCCGACGGCACCGTCGACCACAACTACAACTGGATGGCCACCCGGGGCACGTGCACGGACGCGCCGTGCGACGACAACGGACACGGCACGCACACCATGGGCACCATGGTCGGCGCCGACGGCACCAACCACGTCGGCGTCGCCCCGGACGCGCAGTGGATCGCCACGAACGGCTGCTGCGACAGCACCGGCGTCGAGTCGCTGCTCCGGTCCGGCTGGTGGCTGCTCGCCCCGACCGACGTCCACGGCGACAACCCGGACCCGTCGAAGCGTCCCCACGTCATCAACAACTCGTGGGGTCAGACCGCCGAGCACGCCTTCGACGACTTCTTCCGGGCCATCGACGAGGCCTGGACCGCCGCGGGCATCTTCAGCGTCTGGTCATCGGGCAACACCACGCCGTACGCGGCCTGCGACACCGTGTCATCGCCCGGCTCCGCCGAGAGCGCCTACTCCGTGGGCGCCTACTCGTCGGACGGCACGCTCGCGTTGTTCTCCCGCAAGGGCGAGGGTGAAGGCGGCCGAATCAAGCCGGAGATCTCCGCTCCGGGTGACGCCGTCCTGTCGTCCTACCCGGGCAACAGCTACGTCGAGATGGGCGGCACCTCGATGGCGGCGCCCCACGTCGCCGGTGCCGTCGCAGCGCTGTGGAGCTACGACCCGACCCTCATCGGGCAGGTCGACCAGACCCGTCGCCTGCTCGCCGAGTCGGCCGTCGACGTCGACGACACCGAGTGCGGCGGCACCGCCGCGTTCAACAACAAGTACGGCGAGGGCCGGCTCGACCTCGTCCGCCTGCTCGAGCTCGCGCCCCGGCAGGGCGGCACCCTGACCGGTGTCGTCACCGCCGACGGCGCCCCGGTCCCCGCCGCCGAGGTGACAATCAGCGGACCGTTCAGCCGGTCGATCGGCACTGACGAGGACGTCGTCCACCTCCTCCGGCCGGTAGGAGACCACGAGGCTTGGCCCGTCCGACTGCTGTCGGGAGGTGACGAACAGCAGGAACTCCAAGGTCACCTCGTCTGCCCAGTGAGCGTCCTCGAGCACGAGAACGTCGACACGCAGCGCCCGCAGCAGCTCGTCCAGGGCGCGGAACAGGCGATGCCGTGCCGCCTTCGCATCGTCCAGGGGCTGTAGTGCGGGCGGCAGGTCCGAGGACCATTCCGGGAACAGGGGTCGTAACGCACCCGCGAGCTCGGTGAGCCGCAGTCGCGACACCGGGCGGTCGATCCCACGGAACGCGTCGACGATCGGCCCCAACGTCAGCGACTCGCGAAGCGGCGGGCACACCGAGACCAGCGCCGTACGCTGGTCCGGCGCGGCCAACCACTCTCGCAGCAGCCGGCTCTTCCCGATCCCCGCCTCGCCCTCCACCAGTACGATCGCCGGTGGCCGGGCCAGGGCGCCGCGAAGCGCCGCCATCTCTCGATCACGGCCCACGAAACGCGGTGTAGAAACCGTTGGTGCAGTTCCATCGTCCTCGGGCGAGGGGTCGAGCATGCGTGATGATCTCGCTTTTCGGTGCTCGGGCACAAGTACCATCGCCGCGACTCTCGACCAGCGCGATGGAGTTTGCGTCGGTGGCGTCGGTCTTGCGGCCCTGCCCGGTGGCGAACATCCCCGCCCCGGGCGGACAACTCCGGTGCACGTCCACGACCTGCTCGCCATCGGCGAGCAACCGGTTGGCGATGTGCCGGCTGATTCCCTGACAGCCCTCGAGCGCCCGGATCCGATGCGGCCACCGCTTTGCGTACTCCTTCATCGCCGCGTAGTCGTCCCGGCCGGTGTCGAAGCGGCCGCCGCCGGCTCCGGTGCTCGATCCGCCTGGTCCGTCGAGCCGGGAGGGCGACGTCACTTCGAGCAGCGCAAACCCCTCGTGAGCCGCTCCCCGCCCTTGGCGGCGCCCGGGCCGCGCAGGCCAGATGAGAGCCACACGACCAGCGTGGGCAGCCGATGAGAGAGCGGTCGACGAGCGGATGTCGCCTGAGACGTTCAGTTCTTGGGGTCCGGAGACTACTGTGGTCCGATCGGCATCGGCCCGTCGTGAGGATCAGCAACGTGGTGCCTGGAAACAACGTGGTGCCTGGAAACCCGGACCGAGCGGCGCGTCCGCCAACCTCCGAACCCGCCCGAGGCACAGCGCGTCGCGAATACCTTACACTTTGAAGCCGCATCCTGCGGCGCAGCCAACTGCCCCGAGGGATGACCTATCGAGTGATCAGGCACGACGCTTGGACCATGCGGTACGCGCGGTTGGTGCGCTCGACCCTGTGGAGGGCAGATGACCGATCTGACGCTCGTGACAGTCCACGGGTTCGTCTCCTCACCGCGGACCTGGGAAAGACTGGTGGCTGTCTGGTCTGCCGACGAACGTCTCCGCAGTCTCAGGATTCACCCGTTCGAGTACCGGTCGCCGAAGATGCCGAGACTGCCACTCTCGCCGCAGCGCATTCCGGACTACGACGACATCGCCCAGACGCTTGCCTCCACCTTCACGGCAGCACTCGCGGACGCCCCGGCGACAGCGTTCGTCACCCACAGCCAAGGTGGTCTGATCGTACAGCGGTTTCTCGCCTGGATGCTGCAGCAGGGGCGAGGTCGCGAACTGTCCAGAATCGTCTCGGTGATCATGCTCGCGTGTCCGAACAACGGGTCGGACTACGTCCGTACGTTGCGGCACGCGTTCGGATACCGCCGCCATCCGCAGGCTGGCGACCTGGAGATGCTCAACAGACGGGTTGCGGACACGCAGCGGACAGTGTTGCGGGACATTGTCAACACCGACCGCACCGACGATCACCGGTGCCGGATCCCATTCCATGTCTATGCGGGCGACAGCGACCGGATCGTGGTCGCGGCGTCGGCGCAGTCCGCTTTCCCGGGCGCGTCGACGCTGGCAGGGAATCACGCATCCATTCTCGACCCGTCGGCTCCGGGAAATACCACCGCCGACGTCGTGCGGTATCACCTCCTGGCCGACCACTCGTCGTGGCGTACGGCAAGCCCATCGTCCGGCCGGGCGGTGCCGCAGGACAGTAGGGGACCGGGCATCGTTGAGGGGTTGATGACATCGAACGGCGACATCACCGTGAGCGGTACGTATGTCGCCGGTCATGACATCAGGTTCGACCGCCACGCGGACGACGAGCAGGAGCGATCGTCCTGAACCCGCATCGAGAGTCGTTCGGTCCCGAGGGCGGCAATCGACCGGTTGAAACCTCGAACCCCGGTCTGACCGTCGAAGGTGTCGCCACCCAGCGTGGCGACGTTCGGCTTGACGGCACGTTCGTCGCCGGCCATGACGTGAAAATCGACAAGGTGGTCGTTGTCAATGAGCTGGTTGACGGTGACGACGCCGCTCCCTTCCTGGTTGTCGATCGCGAATACCTGAAGAGACAGTCCGACGTGCCCAAGCGGGTCTACGTCGCGCGCTCGCCGGACTGGGCCGATGTCGTTCGCGGCTCGGATCCCGAACTTCGGTTCATCGAGCGGGAGCAAACGGAGCAGGTGCTTGCAACCGTACGGGAGGAGTTGCTGGAACCGTGCCTGCGCGGCACCGACTCGCTTCTGCACGCCGTGTTCGTGTTGGGAGCACCTGGGGCAGGCAAGAGCACGCTGGTGCGGCGGGTCGCCGCGATGCTGGTGCAACTGGGCGAGTGCGTCGTCGCCGACTTCGGTGTCAACACGACGGCCGTCGCGTCACGTGACACCAAGCGCTACATCGCGGCACTGGACAAGCTCGCCGACGGTGGGATGCCTGTGATTGTGCTGCTCGACGACCCCTTCTTCGCGAACTCGGGTTGGGTCGAACTGCTGCACGCGTTGAGCCGCCCGCAGCACCGCGGAATCGCGGTCCTGGGGGCCAGCCCCGATTTTCTCTTCCAACGCTACGCACACTGGCTGTTCGACCGTCGTACGGTGGGGCAGACGATCTCCCTCGTCAAGCCCTCCAGCGCCGAGCGGCAAAGTCTCGCGACCTTGTACGGACGAGCGCCGTCGGGGTTGTCGTCGGATGACGATCTCCTGGTCATAGCGATGGAGGCAGCCGCAGGCGAGTCGTTCGCCGCCATCATCCAGCGAATCTGGACGACGCTGAACGGCGGAGTTCCGCTGAGCCCCGTCACCGACCACCGCGAACTGCCATGGCAGGTCATCGCCTTCGCGCTGGCGTGCTACTTCCACCGGAACTACGTGCTGTGCCCCGAGCCCCTGCTCAGGGCCTTGTTGATCGATGCCCTCACGGAAACTCCCCCCGCGTACCTGACCCAGGAGCTGCAGGATCTGGTTACCCGCGAAGGGTGGCAGATCTTCTCGATCCGTGGTGCGTCGGAGTCAGACGCGGTCGGCATGCGCCTGATCGGCACGACACACGCCCGCGTGTCACGGGAAGCATGGAAACATTTCCCTCTGCGGAACCTCGACATCGAAAAGCGGATCACCGACATCTCGGTGCAGGTGCCGCAGGCGGTTCCGCAGCTGGCCGAGTTGCTCCTGGCCATGCACGCCTCACCGAGCAGTCGTGAGCGCGGGCTCACACAGCGCTTCGCGGCACGATGGCGCGCGGCAGTGCAGTCCGGCACCCTGGAGACGCGAGCGGTCGCCTCACTTGTCAGCCACCTACGACCCTCCCGCGGCGCCCGTCTTCGATTTCTTCCCATTCTGCGGACCTGCCTGAGAGCACAGAACGACCAGAGCTGGCTCGCCGCGTGGCAGTTGTTGCACCTGTCGTCGGCAACGTCGCATCCGCAGGAGCGGGACTTTCTCTTGAAGGTCAGCATCCCGTGGACGCTCAAGCACGCCGACTTCTCGGCCGGTCCGCGAGAGGCCGTGGAGATTGCCGAACGGCTGGGCGGGGCCGTCCGAGAATTGATCATCGAGCGGCTCATCGTCGCGCTGAAGGGCTCGCTGGGCTGGCGAGTAGATGCCCATCAGGTCGCCTGGCTGATCCGTACGATTCCGCCGCGCGAGGTCGACGCCGTCCTCGAGGACATCTACGACTGGTTGGCGGAAGGGCTCCTCGATGAGCCAGGCGTCGGCCGCACGCCCGACGATCGCGCGGTCGGTGCGCTGGTGGATCTGCTCGACAGTACGAAAATTGTCGACGCGGCCCAGCGGCAGCGGCTCTTCGATGTTCTCTTCGAGTGGATGCACGTGTCGACGGACACCGACCTCAATCTCGCCAGACGGATCGTCCGGTGCGCGGTGGAAGGCGCGAAGGCGGGGGACCTGAGCGCTGCCACCGTGATGGTGTCTCAGATACAGGAGCTGCTCCGGGCACGACCGGATGTCATCGGCGGCGTGTCGGTTGAGCTTCTCTCGTTACTCACGGACGTCCCCGGACTGGTGCAAGACGGACGAACGATCGTCGAGCTGACGTTCGCCTGGCTCCGGGGCCGTCCGGAAAGCAATCAGGGTATTTGGACCGCGCTGCTGGGGATCCTCGAGCGCTCGCCCGAGCTCGCCGACCTCAAGCCGGCCGTCGTCGAGCAGACGTTCGACTGGCTCCGGGGCCGTCCGGAGAGCAGTCAGGGTACGTGGACCGCATTGCTGGGGATCCTCGGACGTTCGCCCGAGCTCGCCGACCTCAAGCCGGCCGTCGTCGAGCAGACGTTCGACTGGCTCCGCGACCGTCCGGAAAGCAACGAGAGTATCTGGACCACGTTGCTGGGGATCCTCGGACGTTCGCCCGAACTCACCGACCTCAAGCGCACTGTCGTCCACGGCACCTTCGCGTGGCTGCTGAGCCGTCCGGAGGCCAATGAGAGCGTATGGTCCGCGCTCTTCGGGACGTTGCGGCGTTCAATCCACCTCGTCGAGGACGCGCGGCTTATCGCGCCGGTCGCGTTCGAGTGGTTACGGAAGCGAACTGAGGTGAACGAAGGGGCATGGGGTGGCCTCCTGCCGCTGCTCTGCTGGCCGTCCGAGATGAGGCGGGAAGCGACCGAGATTCTTCTCGCGACGTTCGAGTGGGCGAGCACGCAGTCAGCACTGCCGCAAGGAGTGCGGTCAGGGCTCCTTCTCCTCCTGTCGACGCCACTCGACATCACGCCGGCCGAGCGGCGGGGCATGATTGAAGTGCTGGCTCGAGCAGTCGTCGAGTCCGACGAAAGCCCAACCATGCACGGTCGGGGAGTTCACCTTCTTGATGCCGCCACGAGCTCCGATGCCAGCCTCGCCGCGGTGGCAGAGGCGGAACTGATCTATGCCGAGGGAGCCGATCAACCCGAGCTGGAAGTTGTCTTTCCGCTGGCGTACGCGGTGTGCCAGCTCGGTCGCGAAGACCTCGCCGATCGCCTGCGTCGGTGCGTGTCCGGCACTCTCGAACGGAGTGAGAACGAGTCGAGCGTCTATCTGTCTCTTCTGGCCGCTATCCCTGAGATACTGCGCGGACAGTAAGATCTGAGCTCCTGGCGCGTTCGGCTGCGGAGCCGGTTGTCGAGACCATCGCAGCGGCCGTTACCTGGCGGACGGTAGCCGCATGATCAAATGCGGCTGACCGTCGGATGGCGGACGGGAGCCTGCAAATCCGGCGGTTGTGCCGTTGGCGGACGAACGGGCGCTGCTGGTGGACATGCCGGTCGTAGTGTCCGACCCCGATCCTGATGCCGGAGAGCGCCGTCACCGTCAGGCTGGTCGGCAGGCCACGCGCGGACAGTGTGGCGGTCACCAGGATCGCGCCACCCACTCCCGCGGCGACGGCGGCCCGGGCGTCGGCACCGTGGAAGGCGCGACCCGGCGCTGGCCGAGGGTCGCGGCCACTGCCGTGCCGAGGACCACCGGGTCGGCGCCGACCGCGGCGGCGAGCAGGACCAGGCCGGTGAACGGTCGGAACCCGCGGATCCGCAGGCCGATCCCGACGAGGGCGCCAGCGTCGTTGAAGCCGGTGAAGGTGGCGAAAAGAGCTGCCAGGGCGAGGCTGTCCCAGCTGATGTCCAGCACCGGCACCTCCGCAGGCGTTGAGCGGGAACTCCGGGTACGGGCCGGAACGCCCGGAGCGCCACCGGCCGGTTGGCCCGGCTACGTGGATGTGGATGCTGGTTGACATGCCGCGCCGGCCGGGCCGCGTTCCGTCCGTTCAGCCCACCGGGCCGGCCGGCAGCGAGGTCAGCCGGTCGACAGTGACGGTTTCCAGCGGCACCACCACGGCAGCGTGACCGTCGGCGTCGGCCAGCGCCCGGCTCGCCTCGGGTACGGCCACGACCAGGCAGCCCGCGGCCAGCGCCGCCGCGATGCCCCGGGAGGGGTCCTCCAACGCCACACAGGCGCGCGGATCGACGCCCAGCCGATCGGTCGCCGTCAGGTACGCCTCCGGATGGGGCTTCGGGTTGGTCACCCCGTTGCCGCAGACCACGGTGTCGAACATCCCGGGATCGAGTTGGCGACCGACTCCTCGACGTCGGCCTCGACGCCCAGGTCGTCGTGGACGGTCCGGACGATGTCTCGCAGACTTCCGCCGACGACCCGGCGACGTGTCTCGGTCGACAGCGTGCCGCCGGACATCTTGGCCAGGTCGTCGAGACTGACGTCCCGGAGGGGTTCACTGTCGAACGGGGTGTCGTCCATGTCGAACAGCACCGCTTCCAATGGACCTCTTTCCACACCCCTGCGGTCCGTCGGAGTCGCGCCCGGAGGTCGGGGCGCAGGCGCCGCACTGTTCCGGTGGAAGGAGGTCCAGTGGGCCGACATCCGGGGCGGCCATCTCCGCCGTCACCGGAGGGTGTCGGCAAGCCAACGTCGCAGTGTACGGGGATTGTCGCTGGTCGTCCCGTCCACGCCGAGTGCGAGCCCGCGCCGCAGATCCTCCTTGTTGCGGGTGGGCCAGCCGTGTACCGGGAAGCCCTCGTCGTGCAGCTGCTGGACGATCTCGGCGGTCAGCCCTTCCCAGCCGCTGTGTATCCGGCAGGACCCGGTTTCCTTGATCAGCTTGTGGTAGCCGCCGGGGTATGCCTCGGCGTCGGTCCAGTTGGACACGATGATGCCGCGCCGGATTCCCGGCAGCTTCTCGGCCACGGTCGCCATCGCCTCGACCGAGAAGCTGGTCAGGATCGTTCGCTCCGCGTAGTCGGCGTGATCGGGGAAGAAGTCGACCAGACCGTCGATGGCGGCGAGATCCTTGATTTCCAACTGGATCACCCGCGTTGTCGCCTGATACATCTGCTCCAGCGTGGGCACCCGCTCACCGTCGCCGACATCGATCGAGCCGATCTTCGACCAGGTCAGTTCCGCGACCGGGCCCAGGTCCTTGCCGGCCGGCTCAACGGCGACCCGGTCCAGGGTCGCGTCGTGCAGCATGAAGAGTTGCCCATCGGAACTGATCCGTACGTCGGTCTCCACCTCCTCGACGCCGATCTCTTCCGCCACCCGGTAGGACGCGACAGTGTTCTCGGGGGCTTCGGCCATTGCGCCGCGGTGTCCGACAACGGCAAATGTCACGATCTTCCTCTCGATACAACTTCTGCTTGTCGCTGGGATCCTCGTGCCGCCGGCCGGCGGCACGAGAGGTCTGGGGTCAGGGCAGCACCAGGCGCCGATACTTCGGCAGCACGCGCTTGACGGCCGGGTTGAGCTCTCGGGCGACCCCACGTAACACGTCGCGGGGGTTGGTGTCGGAGGCGTACACCTTCTGCAGCGCGAGCAGCATCTCGGCGATCGTCTCGTTCACGTACCGGCGCATCACGTCCGGCGTGCGGGCGCGGCCCAGTTGGTCCTGGGCGATCTGGTAGGCGGGAGTCCGGGTGTTGCGGTCCCGGATCTTCGGCGAGTTGAGGGTGCTGGTGGTCACCGGGAGATAGCCGGTCTCGAGGCTCCAGGCGGGCGCGCCCTCTTCGGTGAGGTATTTGATCAGTTCCCAGGTTGCCTGTTTGCGCGTCTTGGTCGCGTTGCGCATGACCGCCAGGCCACTGCCTCCGGTCGGCACGCCGGGCGCGTCCTGCTCGGGCAGGAACGCGGCACCGAGTTCGAACTTGGCCGTGTTGAGCAGCGAGGTGAGCGATCCGGTGGAGTTGCAGATGGACGCGGTCACGCCGGCCACGAAGTCGCCGTTGAGGTTGCTGGCCAGGTAGGCCATCTGGTCGTCGTGGATGAACGCCCGATCGAATTCCAGGGCAGCGATGGTCTGCTCGGAGATCAGTTGCGACACCATGCCGTCGTCGGAGTAGCTGCCGCCGAAGGCCCAGGACGAGGCCTGGAAGTACCAGTCGTCCGCGCCGGTGTAGCCGCGCATCTTGACCGGTGAGCCGCGATATGTGAAACCTTTGAGCTGGCGACCCCACTCCCGTAGTTCGCTGTACGTCCGCGGGCCGCGGTCGGGCAGTCCCGCGGCGGCGAAGATTTCCTTGTTGTAATAGAAGAGCGGCGTTGAGCGAGCCCAGGGCAGCCAGTAGACCTCGCCCCGGATGGTGCCCTCGGCCAGGAACCTCGGGTGGAACGCGTCCGTGCCGAAGTCGGCGTCGAAGTAGCCGGTCAGCGGTTCCAGCGCCTCGGCCAGGAAGTAGCGGTTCCAGGACACGTCGCCGAGGATGACCACGTCGGGAATCTGCTCCGTGGTAAGGCTGACGGCCAACTTCGAGTCGAGTGCGACGTATCCGGGGAACAGTTGGATCTCGCAGAAGATGTCATTCTGCGAACTGTTGAACCCGTCGACGACCGACTGTAGGACCTTGGCGTTGTGGGAGGTGAACGCACTCCACAGCACCACTCGGTCGCGGCGGGCGAACTGCGCCGGCACGTGCCCACTGACCTGGGCGTAATCGCCGTCCCGGCGGCCGACGCAGCCGGTCAGCCCCAAGCCGGCGGCGAGCGCGGTGGCACCGGTCAGGAGTTGGCGGCGGCTGAAACTGGTCCCGGTCACACTGGTCCCTTTCTGATCGAACCGGTTCTCAGGCAGGCGACAGTCATCGGCGGACCGCGCTGCCGGCCAGACCGGCAACGATGTAGCGCTGGGCCAACAGGAGGACGATCGCCATCGGCAGGACGACGAACAGGGTCCCGGCCATCAGGGCGCCCCAGTCGTTGATGCCTTCGTTCTCCTTGAGGTAGAGCAACCCGATCGGCAGCGTTCGCATGTTGACCGAGTTGGTCACGATCAGTGGCCAGACGAAGCCGTTCCACTCATCGATCAGGGCGATCAGTCCGACCGTGATGATCGCCGGTCGGGCCATCGGCACGATGAACGAGACGATCGTGCGCAGATGCCCGGCGCCGTCCAGTTCCGCCGCCTCCAGCACCTCCTTGGGGATCGAAAGGAAGTACTGGCGGAGCAGGAAGGTGCCGAATGCCGATGCCACGCCCGGCAGGATCAGGCCGGCATAGGTGTTCACCAGGTTCAGTTGGCCGACGGTGATGTAGTTCACCAGCAGGGTCACGTGGCCGGGCACCATCAGCGCGCCGAGCATGAAGAGGAACAGCCAGCGCTTTCCCGGGAACGGCAGGTAGGCGAAGGCGTACGCGGTGAAGATCGCCAGCAGCACCTTGAGCGTCGTCCCGATCACGGTCACCACCACCGAGTTGATCAGGAACTGGTCGAACGGGGCCAGGTTCCAGGCGTTGACGAAGTTGTCCAGGGTCAGCGATCGCGGGATCAGCCGCATCGGCCAGATGTTGATGTCGGCGCTGGTCTTGAAAGCCGTGCTGACGAAGAGGTAGAGCGGGATCAGGAAGACCAGGGCCGCGGCCACCAGGCCGACCAGGCCCCACCAGCGCGTACGCCGGGGACCGGACGGGTTCTGCGGAGTGGTCTCGGTTGTCACTGCGGTTGGCATGACCGTCATCAGTAGTGCACCCTCCGCTCGACGAATCGGAACTGCAGTACGGTGATCGCCATCAGCACCACGAACATGATCATGGAGGCCGCGCTCGAGACGCCGACGTTGTTGCGGCTGAACGCCTGGTCGTAGATGAACCAGCCCAGCGTGGTGGTGGCACCGGCGGGCCCACCGCCGGTCATCAGGGCGATCACGTCGAAGGCCTGGAAGGCCGAGATCGTCTGGGTGATCACCAGGAAGAAGGTGGTCGGGGAGAGCAGCGGGAAGAATATCTTCCGGAACAGTGCCCAGTGGCCGGCGCCGTCGATCCGGGCGGCCTCCAGCAACTCCGCCGGAATCTGCTGGATGCCCACCAGGTAGACGATCGCGACGAAGCCGAGCCCCTTCCAGATCGACACGACGATCAAGGCCCACAGCGCCCAGTCGGCGTCGGTCGTCCACGTGGGGGAGTCCGCTCCGAACGCGTTGAACACCATCCGGCTGAGGCCATGATTGGGATCGAAGATCAGTAGCCAGATGGTCGCGATCGCCGCTCCGGACAGCACGTGGGGGGAGAAGGCGAGCGTCTGCACCGCGGTGGTGCCCCGGAGACGCAGCGAGAACAACAGGGCCAGCGCCAGGCCGAGCACCATGGTCACGACAACGACGGCGACCACCCAGACCAGTGTCCGTAAGAGGACCGTGGGGAAGGCCCAGCTGCTGAACAGGCCGGTGTAGTTGAGCAGGCCGACGAACTCGGCTTTGGGCGAGATGAAGTCCCAGGTGGTGAGACTCAGATAGATGTTCTCGACGATCGGCCAGTAGGAGAATACGGCGATCAGCGCCAGGTTGGGCAGCGAGAACGCGGCGAACAGCAGGTACCCGCGCCGGCGTCGGCGCACCGCGCCGGGGTGACGCTTGGCGGTCGTTTCGCCGGTACTGGTCGGCCGGTGGGCGCTGACCGACACAGCTGATCTCGGACTGAGATCGGTTGCTCCGCTGCTCACGAGCTACCACCCTCCGCATCGACGTCGAACCGCCGCAGACTCTACTGACGATCATGTGCTCGACTCTGGTCAGAAGATCGCCAATCTGTGATCATTGCGCGAACGTTTCAACCTTCTGTGCAAGGGTGCAAGCCAGCATGCCTAGCTCGTTTCAGGGCCGCGCCTTCGATCGTCAGCAGCGGATCCTCAGTTACGTCCGGAACGAGGGCCGTGCGGTCGTCTCCGAGATCGCCGACCTGTTCGCGATCGCTCCGGCGACGCTGCGTCGGGATCTGCGTGCGCTCGAGGCGCAGCGGCTGATCGTCCGGTCGTACGGCGTTTTCTACCCCACCGACATCGGCGGCTACGAGACCCCGGTGGAGTACCGGCACAAGGCCCGGACCGAGGAGCGGCTGGCGATTGCCGAAGCCGCGGTCGCCCTGATGGCCGACGTCGGCACGGTGTTCCTCGACGAGGGGGCGCTGCCGGAGGACCTGGTCGGGCCGATGCGCCGGCTGCCCCGGATGACGGTGGTGACCCGATCATTGACCGTTGCTGCCGAGCTAGGTCGTCAGACCGATCATGATGTGATCATCGTCGGCGGCCGGCTGCGGCCGGCGACCATGGGCACCGTCGATCGGTGGGCGACGGCGATGCTCGGCGAGCTGAACGTCGACCTGGCGTTCATGGGCACCAACGGGGTGTCGATCGAGCGTGGGCTGACGACTCCGGACCCGTCCGTGGCGCAGGCCAAGACGGCGGGGATGCAGGCGGCCCGCCAGTCCGCGCTGGTGTGCGAGCACACCCGGTTCGGGGTGACCAGTTTCGCGAAGTTCGCCGACGTGGCGCAGCTGACCTGGGTCATCACCGGCAAGCAGATGTCCCAGGCGTCCGCGCGGCGCTACAGCGCGGCTGGCCCCCGGGTGCTGCGCGTCTGACACTCCGGCCGTACCCGCCGAAGCCTTGGCGGTCAGGTCGGCACGCGGGCCCCGGAGCGTTGCGCTGGTACTCGACTCCGGACGCACGAGCCGTGACGCGCGGTTGGGTTGGCGTCAACCACGAGACGCGGCGCGACTGGGTCGAACGGCGGTGTTGGAGGTGGATGGATCGCCGCTGGGGAGCCGGGTCAGCGGGCGGTCGCCTCGCCTGTCGGCGCGTCCTGACGTGCGGGTACCGCCTGCCCGGCCACCGCCTTCTCCAGGTCGTCGATGCTGCCGGACATGATCGTCCGGATGTGCTCGGTGATGCGCTGGAGCGGCCAGTCCCACCAGGCCAGGGCGAGGAGGCGGTCGATGTCGGCGTCGCCGTGGCGGCGGCGGATGAGTCGGGCGGGGTTGCCGCCGACGATGCCGTAGTCGGGTACGTCGTCCACGACGACCGAGCCGGAGGCGATGATGGCGCCGTTGCCGATGCGTACTCCGGGCATCACCATCGCCCGGTAGCCGAACCAGACGTCGTGGCCGACCACCGTGTCACCCCGCCCGGGCAGTC
Source organism: Plantactinospora sp. B24E8 (assembly GCF_039871735.1). Taxonomy (NCBI): domain Bacteria; kingdom Bacillati; phylum Actinomycetota; class Actinomycetes; order Micromonosporales; family Micromonosporaceae; genus Plantactinospora; species Plantactinospora sp. B24E8. Next base: position 4,457 of record NZ_JBDPMH010000041.1, on the reverse strand, counting down.
CGGTGATGAGGTCGAAGTGCTCGGTCCAGGAACCACCCATGATCGGGAAGGGGAAGGTCGACGGGCCGTCCATGCGGTGGTTGGCGCCGTTCATGATGAAGCGCACGCCCTCGCCGAGCGCGCAGAACTTCCCGATGATCAGCTTGTCCGGCCCGTAGTGGTACAGCACGTTGCGGGTCTCGAAGGTTGTCGGATCGTCCGGGTCGTCGTAGTACGAGAACTCCCCGACCTCGATCAGCGGCGAGGTGACCAACGGCTTGAGCAGCACCACCCGCGGCTGCTCGGGCATGGGGTGCAGCACGGTCGGTTCGGCGGGAACGGGCGGCGTCACGGATCGGGTCCTCTCGGGGTCCGGGCGAACGCTTCGGATGAGCGTTGATCAGCCACTAGTGCGACAGATGGTACATTAAGTCGTTGCCACGGCGTCGATCCCCGGAGCAGACGGACACCAGCGATGACAGATGGACCACCAGCGATGACTCCCGCGGCCCCGGGACCGCAGTCCGCCCAACCGCCGCCGACGCGCCGTCGACCCGGAGGCCGCACCGCCCGCATTCGTGGACAGGTGCTCGACGCGGTCCGCGTGGAGCTCGGCGAGCGCGGTTATGACGGGCTCACCATGGACGCCGTCGCCGCCCGCGCCGGCGTGCACCGCGCCACGGTCTACCGGCGCTGGGAGGACGTCGGCGGCCTGCTCGCCGACGTCCTCGACGCGGCGGGCGAGGACGACTGGCAGCCACCGGACACCGGCTCGCTGGAGGGCGACCTCGCCGCGCTGAACCGAGAGATCCTGGCGGGAATGACCGCGCAGCCGCCGGTCATGGCAGCCCTGATCGCCGCCTCGTTCCGCTCCGAGAAGGCCGCCAGCGCCCAACAGCGGCTCTGGGAGGACCGGTACGCCCGCTGCGAGGTCGTGGTCAGCCGGGCTGTCCGGCGCGGCGAGCTTCCGCCGCACACCGACGGCCGGCGACTGCTCATCGCCGCCACGGCACCGCTGTACCACCAACTCGTGCTCCTCCGCACGCCACCCGACCCGCACCTGCCCGACCACGCGGCCAGAACCGCGGCCCTCGCCGCAGCCGCCGGAGCCTTCGCCGAACCACCGGATCAGAAACGTTGACCAGGTCGGCTTCACCGTGTGGCCGAGAAGATCCGCAGAATGGAGTGCCGATGACCTGTGACGTCTTCCGCCATACCCGTAACCGGCCGACAAACCGTCGCAGGGCTGCCAGGGGCATGGCAGCGCTGCTCGTCGCCCTGGTCGCCCCCGCCGTGCAACCGGAGGCCGCGCTCGCGGGCGCAGACGCGGGCTCTCACGTGGAGGGCGCCCTCCCGGACGGCTCGACCTACGTGATGGACGTGCCGGCGAACTGGAACGGCACGGTACTGCTCTACAGCCACGGCTACGTGCCGGACAACTCACCGAACCCCGCTCGCAACGCGCCCAGCGACAACGTCCGCACCGCGTTGCTGACGGCCGGGTACGCGCAGATCGGATCCTCGTACCCGGAGACCGGCTGGGTCGCGGAGCGGGCGGTGCACGACCAGCTCGCCACGTTGGACACGTTCCAGGCGCAGTTCGGGCGGGCCCGGCGAACGATCGCCTGGGGCACGTCCATGGGCGGCATGATCACGACCGGGCTCGCCGAACGGTTCGGTGGCCGGTTCGACGGTGCCGTGGCCATGTGCGGACTCGAACAGGGCGCCGTGGCCAACTACAACAACGGCCTCGACACGATCTTCGCCCTCCGTACGCTGCTGGCGCCGGGCTCGACCACGCCGTTGGTACGCCTGCCTGACCAGGCCACGGCCCTCGCCTCGACCGCCGAACTGATCGCCGCCCTCGACGCGGCACAGGCGACCCCGCAGGGCCGCGCGCGCATCGCGCTGGCTGCGGCGCTGCGCAACACCCCGGGGTGGACCGACCCGGCGCGGCCGGAGCCGGACGCGGACGACCACGACACCGCTCAGCGCAACCAGTTCGAGATACTCCACCAGGTCATCACCATGACACTCACCTGGCGGCAGGACGCCGAAGAGCACGCCGGCGGCAACATGTCCTGGAACACCGGCGTTGACTACGCCCGCCTGTTGGCTCACTCGGCCGTCCGGCAGGAGGTCGAGGAGTTGTACGCGCGGTCGGGACTGTCGCTGCGCGATGATCTTGCCGCGCTGGCCGTCGCGCCGCGCATCACCGCCGACCCTGCGGCGGTCGCCTACATGAGCCGGAACATCTCCTTCACCGGCCGGATCACCGTGCCGATGATCAGCATCCACACCACCGGCGACCCGCTCGTTCCCGTGCAGGCCGAGCAGGCCTACGCCGAGGCGGTCAGCGATGCCGGTCGCTCGCCGCTGCTGCGCCAGGCGTACGTGCGTCGAGCCGGACACTGCACCTTCACCACTGGCGAGATGCTGGCGGCGCTTCGCGCCCTCGACCACAGGGTCGGCACGGGGCAGTGGCCCGACACCGCCCCCGTCGCGTTGAACCGCCTCGCGGCGGCCCTGGACCCCACGGCCACCCATGCCTACCTCAGCTACCGGCCTGATCCGTACCCCAGGCCGTTCCGTCTGACGTGCTGACGCTGACCAAGGGTGTCCGCCGGCCAACACGCTGACGGACAAAGGGCTCGAGTCCCTTCGAGCGCGCAAGATCAGCCAGGGCCTGAGCCGCAGCGCTGCGGCTCAGGCCCTTCGCTGTTTTCATCCCGCACGGACGATCGGTGGTGGGCGCGGTTGTCGGAGACGGGTTGGTTGCCGCCAGCGGGCGCTTGAACGGCGTCTTGACCTGCTCTCCTGGCCGGATTCGGGCAGCATGGACCGGTCGACTCCGGCGGCGGGCCAGTTCAGGCCGGCGGTGACGGCGTACGCACCGGGCCACTGAGCTCTCGCTTGTCGGCGGGCGCACCGAAACTACCGCCGGTCGGCCGAAACTATCGCTTGATAAACCCACGACTTTCTGAAAATCTGATAGTCGTCGATGAATGTGAACGCTAACACCGCCCCATCCCCGACCCCTGGGAGGTGCCCGCGTCGTCCCCCCGAGAGTCCACCGCCCGTAGCCACCACCACCGGACGGGCCGGACCACGCCCCCAAGCTCCAACGCCTGAGCGCACAACCCGGGCGACCCACATCCGAGCAGACGCCGGACGTGGAGTCGTGCCGGCGGGCGGGCCGTGGGCACCAGACGTCCCGGCCATCACCGCCCGGGCGACTTCCGTCGTCCGAACTGGGCCAGAAACCATCCCCGCCAACCTTGGAGGAAGCATGATCTCCCGGACCCGTCCCTCCGGGCATCGACTTCGAACGCTAACCGTTTCCGGAGCCTTCGCGATCGTCGCGGCCCTCGTCGTGTCGTTGCTGCCCAATCTCGCGCAGGCCGCCGAGTCCACGCTCGGTGCGGCTGCTGCCCAGTCCGGTCGGTACTTCGGTGCCGCCGTCGCGGGCGGAAAGCTCGGTGACAGTGCGTACACGACGATCTTGAACCGTGAGTTCAACAGCGTCACCGCCGAGAACGAGATGAAGATCGACGCGACCGAGCCGCAGCAGAACAACTTCACCTTCGGTAACGCCGACCGGATCGTCAACCACGCGTTGAGCCGGGGTTGGCAGGTGCGTGGGCACACCCTGGCCTGGCACGCGCAGCAGCCGGGCTGGATGCAGGGCATGGAGGGCAGCGCGCTGCGTTCGGCGATCCTGAATCACATCAACCGGGTGGCGAGTTACTACCGGGGCAAGGTGGTCGCCTGGGATGTGGTGAACGAGGCGTTCGAGGACGGCAACAGCGGTGCGCGTCGGAATTCCAACCTGCAGCGTACGGGTAACGACTGGATCGAGGCGGCGTTCCGGGCCGCGGATGCGGCGGACCCGGACGCGAAGCTCTGCTACAACGACTACAACACCGACAACTGGACCTGGGCCAAGACCCAGGCCGTCTACAACATGGTGCGCGACTTCAAGCAGCGCGGGGTGCCGATCGACTGCGTCGGTTTCCAGTCGCACTTCAACAGCGGCTCGCCGTACAACAGCAACTACCGCACCACGCTGTCGAGTTTTGCCGCCCTCGGGGTGGACGTGCAGATCACCGAGCTGGACATCGAGGGTTCCGGCACCACCCAGGCGAACACCTACCGCAACGTGGTGAACGACTGCCTCGCCGTCGCCCGTTGCAATGGCATCACGGTCTGGGGCGTACGCGACTGTGACTCGTGGCGTTCCAGCGGCACCCCGCTGCTGTTCGACTGCAACGGCACCAAGAAGGCCGCCTACACCGCCACCCTGGAGGCACTGAACAGCGCCGGCCCCGGGCCCACTCCCACGCCCACCACCCCCACCGCTTCGCCTACCGTGCCACCGACGGGTCCGCCCGGTTCTGCCAGTGAGATCGTCGGGGTGCAGTCGGGTCGGTGTGTCGACGTGCCGAACGCTTCTCGTACGAATGGCACCCGGGTGCAGC